>NZ_CP020038.1:6263639-6571234 GCF_002157225.2 Agarilytica rhodophyticola | reverse complement strand
TTAACTTGCACGTTGCCGCTATCAAGATGAGCTAATTCAAATAATTGTTCGACCAAGGAAGAAATTCGTTGCGCGCTTTTTTTAGCGGTAGCGATATATTGACGACTTTCTTCGGCAGACATTTTGTCTTGGCTAAGCTCCCAGGTTTCTAAATACCCTAACAGAGACGCTAGAGGTGTGCGAAGATCATGTGACACATGGGAAAGTAATTCTTTACGTAATTCATCTATGGTGACAATATTTTGATATTGCTCACGAATCTTTTCCAAGGCTTCTTTAAATGCGCCACCTAAAGTGTGTATCTCATCGGTATTTTCGCTGGCCCATTTCTGTAACTGACCGATAAGTTCGCCATCTTTTAATGGGTCTTTACTAAAGCCAGTGGATTGGATCATACAAACATGATCAGTCAGTTTGGTAAGTGGTCGTATAATTAAGCCAGTTAACCAAAGTGTGGCAAACAAGCTAAAAGCAAGGCCGATTAAAAATACCCAAAGACCCCATTGAATAATTTTACTTTCTAGGACTAAGTCTGAAACCCGGTCATAGATCTCACTACCGAGAATAACGTATAGATAACCTTGTAGTTCTCCGTCGCGCACAATTGGCGCAACGCTAAATATCTTCTCTCGGTCGATACCACGCGGGTCGTCACCGAAGATAGGTTCTTGTATAACTGGGCTTTGAAGATAGGAGCCAATAGGCTTGGTATCAACAAAATCCAAATGCAGGCTACTTGGGTCGGCAGAGCAAGCAACAATTTTCCCCGCTTTATCTAGCAAGTAAAATTCAAAGTTTGGCCCCAATATCATCAAGTCATGGAAGGTTTTTTCAGCCTCTTCTAAATTCGGCTCATCATTTTCAAATAATAAGTAGTGATCAACTACATGTGCTGCAAGGTCTCGGTGCATAACCTGGGTTATTTCTTGCTGATAAGCACGCGATGAATGCACCATCAAAATTGCAGCGAATACACCTACCACTATAAAGCTAAGAAGCAGAGCGGCAGTGAGACGACCATACAAGGTCGAGGTGAGCTTATTGATCATTGAACTTGTATCCTATTCCCCAAACGGTGAGCACATATTCAGGGTTACTGGGGTCTTCTTCCAATTTTGCCCGCAGGCGATTGATATGTGAATTTACTGTATGCTCATAACCACTATGATGATAGCCCCAAACAGCATTAAGTAATTGTTCCCGGCTGAACACTTGACCTGGAAAATTAGCCATATAGAGGAGAAGGTCAAATTCTTTGGCTGTCAAACTTATTGACTTACCGTTCATGACAATATCGCGTTTTTGTTTGCGAATAACCAGTTTGCCATATTGCAATTCGTCGTGATCACTCTCTTCTTCTTGAGTTTCTTGCTTGTGAAAAGCAACTCTGCGCAGCAATGCTTTGACTCTTGCCTGTAGTTCTAAAACACTAAAAGGTTTAGTTAGATAATCGTCAGCGCCAACTTCGAGCCCAATGACACGATCAGCTTCAGTTTTTTTAGCTGTCAGCATTAGGATGGGGGTGTAGTTACCTTTCGATCGCAGGCTTTGGCATATTTGCAAACCGTCTAGCCCCGGTAACATGATATCTAAAACAATAAGGTCGAAAGCTTCTTCAGTGGCCGTTTTCAATCCATCATTGCCATTGTCACAGCGTGTCACGCTATAGTTGAGGGTTTCCAAATTCAATGCGATTAATGCATTAATATCTTCTTGATCTTCAACAACCAATATTCGTTTATGCATGTCTATTTTTGGCTCATTTGGTGTATCTGTTGTAAAAGCTGCGTCGATAGCGCTGATTCTATTCGCATTATATATATGATCGTAATACATACGTCTTTATCTCTGGATAATACCATTGAATTGTCAAAAGAGGTCCAGTTTCAGGCCACTGTTTTGCAAAACAATTGCAGGTTTAAAGGTACGCATGAATAATCTCCGAGCTAATATGCTCTGTAATAGCCATCAATGCATTACTGTTAGCAATGCGCATTGGACATATATTTAAGTTTGTATGGCTATTTGTTTTTATACTTTTGATCATAATTCATGCCTGAACATTGGTAAGCGACCCAAATAGTGCAAAAAAGAGTTGTAGGCATAGAAAACAACTTTTTTCGCCACTCTCAATTGGGAGACTTTTATTTCATTAACTTAGAGTGAAGGATACGGAGACCGTTTCAAATCTGGGTCACACACAGGTAAATTGTTTATCACAAATTAGGGGGGTGATGTGATATTTAGTAGTTACCCAAGGCCTAGGGAGCGGTTTTTGACGGGGTGTTGTAAGCAGCTTGCTTACAACACTTAAAGCTGAATAAGTAGGTAAAAGTACGCTAAGTTGCTGTTATAAGTGATTAAATTACCATGATTCCGTCAGCTTCAACGAGTGAGCCCTTCGGTAATTCGCTGACGCCTATTGCCGCTCTAGCTGGGTAGGGCTCTTTAATAAATTCCCCCATCACTTCATTTACTATGGCAAAGTTATTGAGATCTGTCAGGTAAATATTGAGCTTTACTAGGTCATTTAGGGTTCCGTTTGCTGCTTTACATACGGCTTCTAGATTTTTGAAAACCTGCACCGCCTGCGCGCGGAAATCCCCTTCTACTAATGTCATGGTGGAAGGGTCTAAAGGAATTTGTCCAGACAAATAAACTGTATCACTAGCTTTCACAGCTTGAGAATATGTGCCAATGGCTTGTGGCGCATCTTCTGTATGTATAACCGCTTTATTTGGCATAAGGATTCTGCTCGTTTTTAGTTGTTAATTGTAGTTAGTTCTTAGCTCTAACAACGCGCTCTACAGAGCGTATTGTCCGCACTTTGCGCATAACGTTGGCAAGATGAATACGATTGGTAACGGCTATGATCAAATTAATAACGCTGTGCTCAGCATCTCTTTCGTCAACCTGAATACCTTCAATACTGGTGCCTGTAGCTGCAATACGCGTTGCCATTGAAGCGATGATGCCTCGTTCGGTAAGAACCTCGACTCTTATTTCTGTTAAGTATTCGCCAGAGATGTTTGCCGACCAGTTGGTGGCAATAATATTCTCTTTTCTGTTGCGTAAGTCTCTCAGATTTTTGCACGTATCACGGTGCACAACAATACCTTTACCTGTGCTTGTGTGGCCTACAATAGGATCGCCAGGGATCGGGCGACAACAGCGCGCAAAACTGATGAGTAGTCCGTCAGGAGAATCAATGGTGATCGGAGTTGGAGATAGTTGATCTTTGGTGTCGGCATTTGGCTGCAGAGTTTTTGCGACCGAGAGAGCAGGTTGTTCGCCTAGCCCGATACTCTCATATAGCTCATCTGTGGTTTCAGCGTTACCACTGTTGCGCAATAACGTTAGCTGTTCCTCGTTCAATTGATCGAGATCGATATCGAGCTGTATCAGCGCTCGAGCTAGCATACGTTTACCTAGTTCCACCGATTCCATATGCCGTTGATGTTTGAGGTAGTGTCTAATGGCACTGCGGGCCTTAGCTGTTACGGCAAAATTTAACCAGTTGGGATTCGGCTGAGTACTTTCCGAGGTAATAATTTTTATCTTTTGGCCACTTTCAACGACCTGTGATAATGGTGCAGGTCGATCATTAATACGACATGCTACGGTGGTATTGCCTACCTGAGTGTGCACTGCATAAGCAAAATCTACTGGGGTTGCGCCTGCTGGTAACTCTACGATCTCGCCCTGAGGAGTAAAAACGTAGACCTCATCCCTGAATAGATCAATCTTGACGTTTTCCACGAATTCCACAGAGCTATTAGCAAATTGCTGTATTTCTAAAAGGCGTTTTGTCCAGCGATTAGCTCTGTCGAAATTACCTTGAGAAGGGTTATCCTCTTCCGTTTTATATAGCCAATGTGCCGCAATACCTGTGCTCGATAGTTCGTCCATTTCTTTAGTTCGGATCTGCACTTCAATTGGGACGCCCTGTGTACCAATAACGATGGTATGCAGTGACTGGTAACCATTTTCCTTAGGGATTGCGATGTAATCTTTGAACTCGTTTGGTTTGGGCTTGTAGAGGTTATGAATCATTCCAAGCGCGCGATAGCAGGTATCAATTTCGTCCACAATAATGCGGAATGCATAGACATCCATGATCTCTTTAAATGATTTATGCTTACTGCGCATCTTGTTGTAAATACTGTAAAGATGCTTCTCTCGGCCAATCACCAAGGCATTGATTTGTTCCCGTTGCAGGCGAGATTCAATAGACTCTTTAATCTTCTCCACTAGAGTCTTACGGTTGCCACGCACTGTTTGCAGGGAAGCCTGCAAACGTGTTGCCCGCAGAGGGTACATAGCAGCAAAACAGCGATCTTCAAATTCAATACGCCAATCGTTGATGCCCAAGCGATGGGCAATAGGGGCATAGATTTCCAGTGTTTCCTTGGCGATACGGCGTTTTTTTTCTGGAGGCAGGGCACCTAAAGTGCGCATATTATGAAGTCTGTCTGACAGCTTAACAATAATGACGCGCAAATCTTGCGCCATCGCTAAAGCCATTTTCTGGAAGTTCTTGGCTTGTTTTTCTGCTTGGGTTTCGTATTCGATTTTAGCGAGCTTACTTACCCCATCAACAATGTCGGCAACTGTTTCGCCGAATTGTTCAACAATAGCTTCTTTACTAATACCTGTGTCTTCGATGACATCGTGGAGCATGGCTACCATTAGGCTTTGGTAGTCCATACGTATGGACGCAAGAATATTCGCAACCGCTAAAGGGTGCGTAATATAGGGTTCTCCACTACGGCGAAATTGGCCGGTATGTGCTTGCTCGGCATAGTAGTAAGCACGTTTTACCTGGTTGACCTGAGGTGGATCTAGGTAAGAGGAAAGTCTGTGACTTAGTGTATCTATCGTAAGCAAAACATTCCTCTTCTATTAGATATTAAATAATACTAGGTGGGGTAATATCGCTTGCGCCTGCAGATTCAGGTGACATCATCATGTCATCCATCATCTCATCATCTTCTTCGTTGAGAATGCTAGCGTCGACCAAACCTTCTTCGATTTCACGCAGTGCAATCACTGTTGGTTTGTCGTTTTCTGTCGCGACCATAGGATCTTTACCTTGAACAGCTATTTGGCGAGCGCGCTTGCTGCCAACCATTACTAGCTCAAAGCGGTTATCAACGTGATCAAGACAATCTTCAACTGTAATACGTGCCATGTGTTGTTCCGTAATGTGAATAATTCAATGTTCGCCCAAAAGGGCAGAGCAGTGTACGCAAATCGCCCAATCACGACAATAGGTTTGCAAGCAAACTGTGATGATTTTTCTGCTGTTTTGCTTGCTTCAGACGCTCTGCAATGATTATCGCCCGCAATTGGGTGAATGCCAAATCAAAATGGTCATTAATCACCAAGTAGTCTGCTTCGCCGTAGTGAGACATCTCACTCTTTGCTTCTGCCATCCTTGCACTAATGACAGCTTCGTCATCTTGCCCTCTATTTGTCAATCGCTCTCTTAGACTTTCCTTGGACGGAGGCAGAATAAAGATGCTTATGGCATCCGACATTTGTTGACGAACCTGGTTGGCCCCTTGCCAGTCAATCTCCAAAATAACATCTACTCCCTGGGCTAAAATGTTTTGTACCCACTCACGGGACGTGCCATAGGAGTTGGTGAATACCTGGGCATGTTCTAAAAAAGCCCCTTTATTGATCATCTCTTCAAAACGCGCGTTATCAATAAAATGGTAGTCAATATTATCAGTTTCGCCTGGGCGCTTGGCGCGAGTGGTATGTGATACTGAAACCTTAACATCCGTTGTCGATTCAACTAAGGCCTTAACTAAGCTCGTTTTTCCCGCACCTGACGGTGCTGAAACTGTGTATAAAGTGCCCTGTTTTCTCATGTTGTGTACCACGTGTATTTGTTCGATGTTTTAGATTTCCTGGCGGCGCATGGGTAGGTATCTTGTGCACGCCATTGATTGATATGATTTTATCAACTCTGTGCAAAAAAGTATTGAATTCAATGAATCACTGATATGGCTGTGCTGCTAACAAACACAGTGTTTATGCAACAGTGTAGGTTATAGCTGTTGGTTTCACTTTTCTTAACTCATATTATTGCTTGGAGCACTTGGGCCTACGCCTTTAAACCTCGCAGTTGGTTGTGAAAATGTAGCCCATTCTCAGTGCACTTCTTATTTAGATTTTGCGAAAAAATATGTTGGAATAAAAGGGATAATTCGAGCCAAAAATGCCCAGGGCCAGATGGGAATATAACTACGTTTTACTTTATTCTCTATGTTGTCTGTTAGAATCTTTCCCGCTTTTTCAGCGCTGATCACAAAGGGTCTTTTATCCATATCTTCTCCAATGGGGGTGTTAATATACCCGGGACATAGGGTTGTTACATGAATATTTTCTCTGTAAGTTTCTGCTCTTAGGGCTTCTGCAAAAGTGCTAATGCCAGCTTTGGAAGCACTATAGGCAGCCATTCCTGGCATCCCTCTTAGGCCAGCAAGCGACGAAATAAAAACTATATGGCCTTCACCTTGACGACGAAATTGTTTGAGTCCATGGTGAGCCGTCAGCATTGCGGCAGACAAATTCAAGTCGATCATTGCTCGCATGTCAGAAAATGATTGCTCGCTTATAGAGCCAGATTTAGCCATACCGGCATTGACCACAACGGTATCGATACGGCCGAAGTGTGCAATAGCTTGTTGATACATCTGCTTTACATCTACTTCATCTGTCACATCGACCTGCTGACATTGAATATCTACATCGAGGTGGTTGAGCTGTTGTTTCAGGTCGGTAAGCAATTCGATTCTGCGTGCAGCAAGTGCCAAGTTATAACCGCGCTTTGCAAATTCTTTCGCCATTTGTAATCCGATCCCTGAGGAAGCGCCAGTAATAAGTACTGTTTTATGCGTCATTGGATGCAACTCCGCTAATAATATTAGCCGAAGCTTTGAACTTTTTATCGTTAAGCTTTAAGGAGATACCTTGTATTTTTAGAATCCAATCTGTGCCTAGCTGGCTAGGGGCGAGAAAACCAGAAAGACTCTTGGATGCGACAAGTGAACTTAACAGCTCAGTAATCGATGCAACAGTAAACAAATAAGCATCTGGCCCTATTAATTCAGCGATAGATTTTTCACCTTTTGAGTTGGTGGCAATTGCTTTTGCGTATATTTTGCCTTGCTGCTGTTGTTTCTCCGATGGG
The DNA here is from genome assembly GCF_002157225.2 of Agarilytica rhodophyticola. Classification (NCBI taxonomy): domain Bacteria; kingdom Pseudomonadati; phylum Pseudomonadota; class Gammaproteobacteria; order Cellvibrionales; family Cellvibrionaceae; genus Agarilytica; species Agarilytica rhodophyticola. The sequence goes on along the minus strand of NZ_CP020038.1, from coordinate 6,564,030 downwards.
CCCTCTGGAAGAATTGGAATAAGATAGCGTTCCATAAGCGTTTTAAGCCAGCGCAGTTTGCCTTTCATCATTTTAATCATAAAGGCAGGAAAGCTTGAGTAGGTTTCAATGTTTTGTACGCCGGTAGATATTTTTGCCAGCAGCAGATCTGCCCGCCAAGGGTGTGTGGCCATTGGAATCGTGTTATTGAAAATGTCCATCTCGCATTCTGTTTGTGCTGGCTGAGCTTCTTCATATTTCCCGTTTACTAATTGCAGCCCTGGTGTTTGAATTTTTGATATTGCCGTGTTCATAGATCCGCGTGATAGTTTGCCTTCAGATGCAAAGCCAATTTTTAAGCTCGTCGCGTTATCAATTTCACTGGCAGCAAGATGTGAAACGATGTCCATGGGAGCCGAGAAAATCCCTACAGCAGGAATTAGTGCGATACCTTGCTTTTGCGCTTGTGAATGATATTCATAGGCTCGATACGCATCCTTATATTCCCCTGCTACGTCCATATAGTGCGTATGAGTGTCTAAACAAGCTTCTATAAGCGGCTTTTGGGTGAGAGCAAAAGGGCCGGCAAGATTAATAAGCACATCAATATCATCAAGATACTTTGCTGAGTCTTCAGCTTTAAATATTCGAACATCACAAGCTAGAGATTTACCCAGCTCGCGAATTTTCTTGCTGCGTCCTAGGGCCTGTTGACACTAATTTAACCGCTCCTGTTTGTACTCAAAGTCGCTAATCAAGGCGAGAAGAGCGTAGTTTAGTTGCTCTAAATGAGCGATGAGTAACGCAGAGTAGCGACTTTGAGTGCAAACCCGAAGGGCTGGTAGCATTTTTTCGCCCAGCGTCGTTAACACGCACTTATTTAGAATAACTAAACGGCGTTTGTGTTGCCTAGCTAGTCGAAAAAATGCTTACCAGCAGGTGCGATTCCATTTGTATCAACAGGCCCGAACACAGGTCGTATACCTCGGTTAATCAAATAGCTGGCCAATTGTCTGCCGGTATAGCCGTTGGCACCGTAAATTAGAATGGATTGCTTAAACATTAGGAACACCTTATTTTTGGTCTTTCTAAGAGACTAAAATATTTGGTTGCCTAATGCAACCTTTTTGGTTATATTATTTCTTATGACACGAGTTAGTTTTTCCCATCACCAATGTTCCGTTGCCCAATGCCTCTCTTCTGTGGGAGATATTTGGTCTTTTTTAATCATTAGAGATGCCATGGCGGGTATTAGTCGCTATTCCGACTTCGAGAAAAGCCTCGGTATCGCAAAAAATATTCTTAAGAACCGCCTCAACCAATTAGTGGAAAATGAACTGATGAATAAGGTTGAGGTAGGACAAACAGGTAGCCGTTTTGAATATCACCTCACACAAAAAGGTCAGGATCTATTTCCTGTATTAGTGGCTATCTATCAGTGGTCAGAAAAGTGGGTTGATGAAGATAAACGAAGCCCCTTCTCTTTGTGTGATAGTGAAGGTGTACCCATCGGCAAGATGCTTGTCGCTGACGCCAGCGGCAAGGAACTGAAGCAGGAAGATATCTTGCGGCTTCAGTCAAAGGGTTAGTTCTAGTAATTACTCTATATTCTGCACCTGCTCGCGCATCTGCTCGATAAAGACTTTGATATCCACAGAGGATTGAGTGGTGTCAGTGGCGATAGATTTAGACGAGAGGGTATTGGCTTCGCGATTGAGTTCTTGCATTAAAAAGTCGAGGCGACGTCCAATGGGGCCATTTTGCTTTAGGGTATGGCGGACTTCACTTAGGTGAGCTTCCAAGCGATCCACTTCTTCGGCGATGTCTACTTTTTGGGCGATGTAAACGGCTTCCTGGCTGAATCTTTCTTCATCCACATCGACTTTTAAGGTTTCCAGTTTAGCGCGCAATTTTTGTTGATGCGCCTCTAGCAGCTGAGGCATTTTTTCTCGTACAAATTCGACCTGTTCACCTATGTTGACTAGGCGTTTTTCAATCATTTGTGCCAATTCACTGCCTTCGCGAACACGGTTGGCGATAAGTTCTTCCAGAGTTTTCTCAAATAAATCGGTGCCCGCTTGGGTTAATACATCGGCTTCAATTTCGGCAGTCTTAATAACCGCAGGCCAGCGCAGTATATCAATGGGATTAAGTTTGGCAGGATCTGTCAATTTATCTTGTACTAATTGCGCCAGCTCGACAATCTGATCTGCCAGCTTTTCGTTTAAACCTAGGCGAGCATCTTCGGCTAAATCTGTTTTTAACGAGAAAGCCACCTCGACCTTACCGCGGCTTAAATTCTTGCGTAAAAGATCTCGTAATATTGGCTCTAGGCTGCGCAGAGTTTCTGGTAAGCGAAAAGATGGTTCTAAATAGCGATGATTGACACTTCGAATTTCGCAAGAGAGCACTCCCCATGGATGCTGAAATTCTTGGCGGGCAAACCCCGTCATACTGCGTGGCATAGGAAACCCCTCTAGGCAGATTAAAAGTAGACATACTAACACACAAGCGCAAAAGACGTTGTGGCGTTATAATGGCGGCAAGTTAAAACCAATGATTAGAGGCAAATATGCAAAGACCGAGTGGGCGCAGTGTTGATCAATTACGCGAAGTTAGTATAACACGACAATTTACCTGTCATGCCGAGGGATCGGTCTTAGTGGTATTTGGCAATACCAAAGTTATTTGTAATGCAACGGTAGAGGCTGGCGTTCCTCGTTTTATGAAAGGTGAGGGGAGAGGTTGGATTACTGCTGAATATGGCATGTTACCTCGTTCTACTGGAACGCGCATGAACCGTGAAGCTGCGCGAGGAAAACAAACCGGACGTACGGTGGAAATCCAGCGTTTAATCGGTCGTTCATTACGAGCAGCATTAGATCTTGAAGCTTTAGGAGAAAATACCATAACCCTCGACTGCGATGTTATCCAAGCAGATGGTGGCACCAGAACAGCTTCTATAACCGGTTGCTGTGTCGCTTTAATGGATGCTTTAAATGCCATGGTTGAAAAATCGATGATTAAAACTAATCCTATGAATAATTTGGTAGCGGCTGTTTCGGTAGGTATTTATGAGGGAGAAGCGGTACTAGATCTCGATTATCCTGAAGACTCAAGTGCTCACACCGACATGAATATTGTAATGACAGAAAATGGTGGCATGATTGAAATTCAAGGTACAGCTGAAAAAGAGCCATTTACTCAAGAGGAATTTGAGCAAATGTTTGGCTTAGCTAAGAAGGGGATTAGCGACCTTGTAGCTATTCAGAAAGCTGCTTTAGCAAATTAAGCCTTTAAACGGCGAGCCAAGGATGGCTCATGTGTTATTTTTGGCAGTGGGTGCAATAAACTGTCGAGCGCTGTCCTAAACGTTTTTCTGTGAGAGGCTTTTTACACGTGACACAAGGCTCTCCCCCTCGCCCATATACATTTAGTTCCTGAGCGAAATATCCAGGCTTGCCATCTCCGCCAACGAAGTCTCTTAAGGTGGTTCCTCCTCGTTGAATGGCATAATGCAGAATGCTTTTGATCTCTTCTGTAAGACGTTTATATTTTGGGCGAGAAATTTTACTGGCAGATTTCAGTGGGTGTATTCCCGCCTTGAATAGTGCTTCATTGGCGTAGATATTACCTACTCCCACCACCACTTTGCTGTCCATAATCCATGTTTTGACGGCCTGTTGTATTTTTCGCGATCTTTCATATAGGTAATCATCGTGAAAATTATCACTTAGCGGTTCAGGCCCTAGGTGATGAAGTAATTTGTGTTCCTCAAGAGACTCTTCGGTCCAGATTACTGAACCAAAACGTCGCGGATCATGAAAGCGCAGGATATTACCATTGTTAAATTGCACATCGACATGGTCGTGAAGTTTTGGTTTTTCGTTCTCTTTTATAATACGTAAGCTTCCCGACATACCTAAGTGCCAGAGTACAGCACCGTGGTCGAAATGTAGTAGTAGATATTTACCCCTACGGCTAATATGATTTAAGGTTTTATTGCGGAGAATCTTGGGTAACTTTTCATCTACCGGCCAACGCAGGCTAGCATTGCGAATGGTAACTTTCTTGACACTTTGCTGTTCAATATGTGGCGCAATTCCACGGCAGGTTGTTTCTACTTCGGGTAACTCTGGCATAAAAAAGTGTAGATAGTTAGTTATATTAGGGCTGGATGATGGTCTAATGGCCGCTAACAAGGCCTTAGAATATGTACATTGAAAAGGAGTTTACTCCAATAGTAGAGGCTTGTTAACAGGCTGAAATAAGTCTTGGTGGGTGTCATAATGAAAATTATTGCGACACCTTATAATTGCTCCCATTTAAAACGACACCAAGAGAAAGGCGTATACATTCAATAATATCGCACTCACTGCCCACGTGAACAAAACTTTCCTCCATACTACGGAGTACTTGTTCGGTCAGCTCTGTAAAAAAATCTTCTTGTTTTTCCGTTAACTCTAATACATGAAAGCTAGAGTTTATTTCAGAGATAACATGATTCATCGCACTGCTGATATATTTTTCATGATCTTTCATAACCTTTGTCAAACGCTGGCTTGATAAAGCAAGTTCACTTGAGGTTTGACGCAATAAACTGAGGCGTTGTAAATCGAGGAGTTTTGCGTCTATTCCATCGATTAGTGTGGCAAGAATATCCCGCAGGCGTCCATTCTCTGTTTCATTATCAATAGGCATATTTTTGACAATAATAGAGGCAAAGCCGCCATTTACCATCATCCTGTTAGAAAACGAAATCAAGCGATCACCTTTACTAAAGTTTTCGAAGATTTGTGCTTCTATAGGACTGCATTCATCATCATCATGGTTAAATGTATAAATATCAACGGTACGAAACTGTATAGCACAGCGTAAGCCAAAATTACCCATGAGCCCAAAAAAAGCGGTTTTGATTTTGTCGATGTCGTCTGCTTGATACATGCTGTTGTAAAAACGCAGCACTTCACCATATTGGGATGCCTCGGCCATTGCATGCATGGCCGTTTTAGAGGCGAATTCACTGGTTTCAGCCAGTTCAATACTGCGCTTGTAAAACTGTTCTAAAGCTTCTACTTTCACCCTTAATTCAGGGAGCTTAAATGGTTTGGGTAAAAAGTCTTTACATCCGTACTTATAAGATTCAAGTTTTTGTTCTAATGAATCATTTTGTGACATTGTCAGAATAAAAGGGGCTGGATCGCCTATTTTACTCAGCTGCTTACACAATTCGAGTCCATCGCATTGAGACAAGTTGGTATCAAGCAATATTATTGGCGAATTCTTCTCTTCCTGAGTTGCTAGCGCTTCTGCAGCAGTGCTTCGTATATGGATATCATAGGTGTCTGATAAACTTTTCTGTATTTGCGCGCATAAAGCAGTGTCTTCATCAATTAAGAGTATTTGAGTTTTCGCCATAAATCATTACCCAAAAGCTAGTCTGTTTTTTCTCTTACCTTGAGATTTTTATTAATCATGTCGATTAGTTCTGAACGGGTAAATGGCTTTGCTAACACATCAGCTTTACCTTCTATTTGACCTAAATCAAGGTTATAGCCTGACATAATAATACAGCGTATTTTTTTGCTGCTGTGGATAGCAGTTTTCACCAAGGTGTGGCCTTTTACTACACCAGGCATAACTTCATCGGTAAGTAAAAGATCTATATCTTTATCTTCCAAAAGTACCCGTTGTGCTTCCACTGGGTTGGAGGTTGTCACTACTTCACAGCCCAGTGGACTTAAATATTCACTAACAATTTCTAATATGTCTGCTTCATCGTCCACCACAAAAATTTTATGGGGCCTATCAATTTTAGTGTCTACTTGTAGTTTTGATGTTGAGTTTTGCGTCTTTTCAATATTTGAGCGCGGTAGCCAAATACAAATCTCTGTTCCAAATGTGTCGCCACTATCAACAAGTATGTAGCCGTTAGCTCGTTGCACAAAACCATAAACCATACTGAGACCCAAACCACTTCCTTGTTCTTTGGTAGTAAAAAAAGGCTCAAAAACTCTATTTTGCACCTCTTCTGGAATACCTGGCCCCGTATCTTTCACCATCAATTTCACGTAATCTCCAGGTGTTACAGCAACACTGTGAGATTTAAAACGTAATTTTTCTCCCAAGCTGACATTTTCAGTATAGATGGTAACTTTGCCATTTCCTTCCATTGCATCCCTTGCGTTGATAACAAGGTTTAATAAAGAGTCTTCAAGATCGCCACTGCTACCCCACACCGGATAAATATCCGACTGCAAATGTAGTTCTAATTTGACGTTTTGAGTAAGCGACTTAGTTAATAAATCTGCCAAATTATTAATGATGGTATTGGGATTAATCTGTTTTGATTCAGTAACTTTAAAACGTGAGAATTGAAGTAGTTTTTTAGTTAAGCTGGTAGCTCGATTAGATGCGTGGAAGGCTTTAGCGAGATATTTATTGTCTGGCTGTTTAAGCTTCAGTTCTAGTAGTTCTAAGTTACCACGCAAAATGCCCAGAATATTGTTAAAATCATGTGCGACCCCCCCTACTAACTGACCTATCGCCTCCATGCGTTGTGCTTGGGCAAGATATGAATCTGCTTTTTTTCTATCGCTTATATTGGTTTGAATGCCAATGAAGCCTTCTTGTTCACCGTGTTGCACAATGGGTGTTACAACTAGGTTAACCCAGTAATTGTCACCGTTTCTGTGGTAATTAATGACATCGCAGTTAATTGGCTGCAAGGCATTAGCATTAGAAATAATATGTTTGACGGTTGTTTTATCTGTTAGTGGGCCGGCGAGAATTTTATCAGGTCTTTTACCTAATACCTCTATTAATGAATATCCCGTTAAATCTTCAAAGCCTTTATTTACCCATTCTATTCTGCCTTTTTTATCGCAAATTATGACTGCATTTGTGGTTCTACTTGCAACTAGGGATAGGCGCTCTAACTGTTCTTTATTTTTAAACTCCTCAGTTAAGTCTTGAGTGATACCAAAAATTGAAATGACTTTACCGTTACCATCGATCTCGACATTTGCTCGACTCCTCAGCCAGCGAATATTATTATCACGACGTCTTATGCGAAAAGTAAATTGAAAGCCCTTACTTGTTTTTACTGCATCCTCGAAATACTGTTTTACTTTGTCCTTATTGTTGTCGATATAATAATTGAAAAATGCTTCCATGTTAGGTGTATAGCTTGTTAGGTTTTCACCATAGATAGCATAAACTTCATCTGACCAAAAGAGCTTATTGGTGTCAGTGCTAACATGCCAAAAGCCTGTTTTAGTAAGTTTTTCAGTCATTTTAAGTAAACTTGCCTGTCTACCGTAGCCTGCGGATGGCGCAGGAATAGAGGTTGGCTTAAGAGTTTTTTCAGCATCTAACTCACATAAGAGCAATATTTTTTTATCATTATTATTCGCCAAATTAATAACATGGAATCGGCTATTTTGAAAAATGAGTTCAGCTTCTATTTTAGTGTTAGCTAGTGCACTGCTATTTTGATTCTGACTTAGGCGAAGCAGTTTGGGTAATTGTGAGAGGGAATTTCCAAAGCGAGTTATGGCTTGTGTATTTTGATTTTCGATTTCATCGTTATGATTCAGAATTACAACTGGAACATTGTAGTTTTCAATATTTAACACGCAAGATTATCCTATTTTTAATTTAGCTCAATATATAGATTGATATCATATGGCCGATAGTTATTGTTAGTTAGGTCGGACTCAATGTTTATTGTTAAATGTCTTAAAATCAGATTATCATTCAAGTCTAAATAACATGCGAGTTGGCTAACTGTTGAACTTTTTTAAATATAATTGGCGTTATAGTTCAAATAATAATGATTTTAATATTTGCTTATATGTTAATAAGTTTATGATGTCTTAAACATGGTATCCTTTCATGTGTAAACGGTTTCATCAATATATTTATTAGAGCCTGTTAGCACTTAGGTTTGGCCAATATCTCGATTGTGCACTCTAATGTTGCTTGATCGCAGTAATGGCAATAGAGTTTAAGCACTATGTTTTACCACGTGAATTGAGTTGTCTATGGAATTAGAGCAGAGCGAAAAGAGTCACGAAGCGTTAATCGAGGAATTAAGGAGAGAGAATCTGTCCTTAAAACAACTACTTATTTCTTTTTTGAATAATAATAATGAAGAGGAATTAGGTAGGGTATTCCACGATTTTAATAATATATTGTCGTCTTCCATGGGGTACTCTTCGCTTGCTTTGGATAGAGCCAAATCTTCTGAGGATGAAAAACTTTCGCGTTATTTGGAAAATATTGAACGTGCGGGGCTCCGCGCCAGGGACTTGGTTAGAGACCAGCTTCAATATAGGCAAGGAAAGCGTCTTGCACATACACTAGAACTCAATAATGTGTTGTTAATGTTGTGCCCAAAAATAAATATTCAAAATGATGACAAGATAAACGTATTCAGTACCGAAAGTGTGTTCTTATACGCCTTGTCTAATCTTTTTGAATTATATGGAATTGAAAAGACGTGTACGCAAATTGATGTGTTGCAAAGTGATAGTGAAATATGTGAGGCATGTGGATCAGAGCTTCGAGGTTCACAAGTGCGTGTGTGCTTCATATTGGATCACGGTAAATTAGTACCTAGTGCCCACCAGCAACTCGGCTTTAATTTAGCAAAAGGTTTAATTAATAGCTACGGTGGTCACTTATGTGATTCGTTATTACAAGATGGGCAGTATGCTGTATATTTAAGGCGCCTATAACACAATATCAATTTTAGTATAAAAAACTAACACAACTGATAAAAAAATAATGAGCAGAGAACTAAAAGATTATCTTACACCAAAAGAAACGGCCGATGTGCTTCGTGTCTCTCCTATCACTGTGAGAGTTTGGGCACAAAAAGGTTTACTAAAAGCCAGTACAACTGCAGGTGGGCATCGCCGTTTTGAGCGAGAAGAGGTTGAACGGTTTGCGCGTGAAAAAGGTATCGAGCTGTCTGAAGATACCGAAATGAGAGCACTAATCGTTGATGACGACCTGGATCATCTTGAATTGCTAGCCGATGTATTTAAAGAACATTTGCCTGATGTGGTTATTGAAACTGCTCGAGATGGTTTTGAGGCTGGACAAAAAGTAGCCTCTTTTAAGCCTAAGGTTGTATTGCTAGATTTGCTCATGCCAGGAGTTGACGGTTTTAAAGCCTGCCGAAGCATTAAGGAAAATGCGAGCTCCAAAGATGTAAGAGTGATTGCGATGACGGGATATATGAGTGATGAAAATGTACGTAAAATTAAGCATTCTGGCGCAGAGGTGTGTTTAGAAAAGCCTCTAGATATTCCAAGATTAATTGCGTTGCTGCAGGAAGCTTAGCATTTCAGTTAAGCTAGCTTCTATGATCAGCTATAACGAAAAAGCCGGCTTTACGCCGGCTTTTTTAGTTTTTACTCTTTAATAAGTAAATTACTTAATTTTGCCTTCTTTATAAAGTACGTGTTTACGAACAACAGGGTCGTACTTCATGATTTCCATTTTGCCAGGCATATTGCGCTTATTCTTAGTTGTGGTATAGAAATGCCCAGTGCCAGCAGAGGAATTTAAACGAATCTTTTCACGCATGATTGAATCTCCAAATATGTAGGGGCGAAACTAAACTTTTTCGCCACGCGCACGGATATCAGCCAGTACTGCCTCGATACCGTTTTTATCGATAATACGCAGACCTTTTGTTGAAACGCGAAGTTTAACAAAACGTTTCTCAGCCTCTACCCAGAAACGGTGCGTATGTAAATTAGGCAAAAAACGACGCTTAGTGTGGTTCTTTGCATGTGAAACATTATTACCAGTCATCGGACGTTTGCCGGTAACCTGACATACCTTAGCCATGGTTGTGCCTCTTCAATTTTGTGCATTCAGCTAACGCAAAACCTAAAGCCAGCGAGTGTCTGCAAATTAAACAATAGAATTTTGTAGTTCGTAGCCAAAACAAAAATACAACGATTTTTATTTGTGTAACCCAGGCTTTCGTATTGTTTAGCGACTGGGACGGCCCAAAAAAGAGGCGCGATTTATACCAAAAAGAGCGAACAATGGCAATCTAAATTTTACTAATTTTCCGTCTTAGTGAAAAGTTACAGTAAAATACGCGAAATTAGCGTCAATAATGGCGGAATTAATAACGCTATTACCATAAGTACACCCTTTCTAAAATAGAGTAACCTCGAACGCTATCTACAGTTTTCCATGTTCTGCGAATGAATACACATGACCTTCACCAATCACCATGTGATCTAAGGTGTTTATGTCGATGGCTTTTAGCACCTTCATGAGCTGCTCAGTAAGTTCAAAGTCACTTTGACTCGGTAAAGTACTCCCTGATGGGTGGTTATGAGCAAATATGACGGATGCGGCATTGTGGTTCAGCGCGTGAATTATGATCTCGCGAGGATATACCGCAGCAGTATTTATCGTGCCTGAGAATAGCTCTTCAAATGCGATAAGCCTATGCTTTGTATCGAGAAATAAGGCTGCAAAAATTTCTTGGCGTCGATGACGGAGCTTGGCGATAAGGTAGCGTTTTACATTAGCGCTGCTATTGAGTGTAACATCTCGGTTAAGGGATTCAGCTAAATGGCGGCGGGCTATTTCTAACACTGCTTGTAGCTGTGCGTACTTAGCAGGGCCTAAGCCCGGGGTGGAAGAGAACTCATTGAGGTTTGCCTCTAACAAGGGGCGTAGACTGCCGAATTTAGCGATTAGCTCTCGAGCGATGTCGACTGCTGACTTTCCAGCGCACCCTGTTCTTAAGAAAATTGCTAGTAATTCAGTGTCAGAGAGTGTTTGTGCCCCTTTAGAGAGCAGTTTTTCACGGGGCCTATCTTCCTCAGGCCAATTCTTGATGGTCATAAATAACGTCCTGTATTTGTATTGTATCCTTGTACGCATCCGCGATAATGGTATCTTAACTGCCATTTTCCTAAACACCAACAGCATAAGCAGTTTTATCATGCATTTAATCAATAAAAGAGTTTTATTAGGCGTTACCGGTGGTATCGCTGCCTACAAGAGTGCCGAGATTGTCAGACGTTTACAGGACGCTGGCGCAGACGTCCGAGTTGTTATGACCAAGGGTGCCCAAGAGTTTATCACTGCGCTAACTATGCAAGCCTTATCTGGCAATCCTGTGCACACCGATTTACTGGATCCTCAGGCGGAAGCGGCCATGGGGCATATTGAATTATCTCGCTGGGCCGATGTCGTTCTCGTTGCGCCTGCATCTGCTAACTTTATGTCGAAATTGGCGACGGGTGATGGCTCAGACTTGTTGTCAACGGTGTGTTTAGCGACCCAATCTAAGATAGTGCTGGCGCCGGCTATGAACCAAGGTATGTGGCGCAATGCTTCGACTCAAGAAAACTTGAAAACATTATTAGAGCGGGATATTAAAATACTTGGGCCTGCCTCAGGTGGACAGGCATGTGGTGATGTCGGCCCAGGTCGAATGCTCGAACCCGATGATATCGCTACACAAGTAGCTTCCCTCTTTGAGCAAGATGCTTTTGCTGGTTTAAAAGTGGTGATTACTGCAGGCCCCACACGAGAAGCTATTGATCCTGTGCGCTATATCAGTAATCACAGCTCGGGTAAAATGGGTTACGCGATTGCTGAAGCGGCAGCTGAGGCTGGTGCAAAAACAGTTTTAGTAAGTGGGCCTGTACAGCTAAGTTGTCCCGCGAGAGTGGATCGTCAAGATGTTGTAAGTGCCTTACAAATGTATGAAGCTGTCAGTAAAGAAATCTCTGACGCCGACATTTTTATTGGTGCGGCAGCTGTTGCTGATTTTCGTCCAGTCGAAGAGGCTAGTGAAAAAATAAAGAAAGGGGCTAGCGATACAATGACGCTTAATATGACGAAAAACCCAGATATTATTGCTATGGTCGCGCAGCGAGAAGATAAGCCTTTTACTGTGGGTTTTGCTGCTGAGACTCAAAATGTCCTTGAGTATGGCCGCAAAAAACTGGAAGCAAAAAAACTGGACATGGTTATCGCAAATGATGTCTCTGACCAAAGTATTGGATTTAATAGCGACGACAATGCCGTTACCTTAATTGATAAAGAGGCCAATGAGAATTTGTCTGTGCGCAGTAAATCCCAGCTTGCTCGTGACATTATTCAAGTGATTGCTAAAAAATATAAGTCTAAATATCACGCCTAAGGGGCGGAACGTGAAAAATAGTTTAGAAAAAACGTTTGCAAAATTTGAAAAGAAAAAACAGGCTAAGCCGGAAAAAACTCCCTTTAACGTTATTCGTTTGTGCGCTATTTTGGGCGTCGGACTTGGTCTCATTGCGAGTTTAAATCTCGGTGTTTATATACATAAAACCCAAATAACAGAAAAGCGTCTCGAACGTCTCGATACTCTGTCTCAGCAGAGGGCAGGTATTGTTGCCGAGATAGTGCAAAAATATATCACCTCGATTCAAGAAAGCATCACTGCGATGGTAAGTAAGCCGGCAATGATCAGTGCCGTTGAGACTAACAATCAAGCAGCGCTAAAATCCATACAGGATGCATTTATCGCACAGAGAAATGACGTTATTGCAACAAGAATTTTCTCTAAAGGCGAATCAAGATTAGACGCTGATGATGGTTTGCCTATCCGCTTTACCGAATTAGAAATGATTCGTCAGGCGGAAAAAGCCAAGAATGTCTTGCCTGAAGCTGTAAAAATTGAAAATGATTGGCGTGTCAATCTTGTGGCTCCTATATACAGCGAAGGCCAAAATGTAAGCGCTGTCATGCTGATCTCTTTGAGTTTAGATGAGTTAAAAAAACGTGTGCTGCAGGATAAGGCCAGCCTGGGCAAAGTATCATTATTTCAAAAATTTAAATCATCAAATCCTCTGCAAATTTTTTCTGTCGGCCAGGGGAACGCGGGTAAAACAGCTTCAGAACCTATTAAAAACACCTATTGGAAAGTTAATTTTCAGCCGTCATATGCTCTTCTGGAAAACACCAAGGCCAGTGCATTAACTATCTACGTTATTATTGCTTTAACCTCAATATTTTTAGTTGCTATCTTTATGTATGCTGGGTTGCGTGTAGGGCGTTATGTTTCCCATCGCTTAAATATTGAGAAAAATACTGGTAGTGGTGTAAAAGCCGCTACCAAGGTGGCAGTAGAGAAAAAATCTACAAATGTGCCGTTGGATACCGATATACTTGATGTTGATATTGCAGATGGCGATGAAGAGTTGCTGGGGCTGGATGAAGTTGTTGCTGAAAAAGCAGGCAAAGTGGACGAACAGGAAGATATTCTTGAACTTGAAGATCTTAAGTCTGTTCCCGATGTTGTTTTCAGGGCTTACGATATTCGCGGTATTGCAAAAGAGCAGATTACTACTCATCTAGCTCAGCTAATAGGGCAAGCTTTAGGCAGTGAAGCTATTGATATTGGTCAGGATACACTCATTGTTGCGCGTGATGCTCGGTTAAGTTCTCCAGAGCTTACAGAGTTTTTAATTCGCGGTATTTTGTCCTCAGGTTGTAATGTGCTCAATATAGGTACTGTGCCCACTCCTCTTATGTATTTTGCCACAGCGACATTAAAAGAAAGCCAAAGTGGTGTCATGGTAACTGCCAGCCATAACGCAGGAGAGTACAACGGCTTTAAAATTGTTATGAACGGCAAGACTCGTTCTGATGAAGATATCAAGTCAATACGTAAGAGAATTATTAAAAAGGATTTATACGAAGGCAATGGTGAAGAAAGTCGCCATGAAATAATTCCTGATTATATTGATACCATTTTCTCTGATGTAGCTTTAGCGGGAGATATTTCAATTGTCATCGATGCCGGTAATGGTGTCACCGGTGTTGTTGCTCCTAAATTATTTGAAGAGTTAGGCTGCGAAGTAACACCGCTATTTTGCGATCTTGATGGCAGTTTCCCCAATCATTCACCAGACCCCTCTATTGAGTCGAATCTACAGCCCTTGATTGACAAGGTCAAAGAAACTCAGTCTGACCTGGGGGTGGCATTTGATGGCGATGGTGATCGTGTGATCATCGTAACTTCCTCAGGTAGAATCATCTGGCCCGATCAGTTGCTTATGCTGTTTGCTAAAGATATTGTTTCCCGCAACCCAGGTGCTGGCGTTGTGTTTGACGTGAAAAGCACACGCCATTTAGTTAGCTGTATTACGAGTTATGGCGGTCGCCCAATTATGTGGAAAACCGGCCATGCTCCGATGAAGAATAAGATGTTGGAAACTGGTGCACTATTGGGAGGTGAATACTCCGGTCATATTTTTATTAAAGATCGTTGGTTTGGTTTTGACGATGGCATGTATGCAGCAGCACGGCTTATTGAAGTACTCAGTTTACAGGGTGAGAGCCTTGATATGATGTTTGATGAGTTTCCCACATCACCTTCTACTCCTGAAATCCGATTGCCCATCGCAGATGAGAAAAAATTTGACGTTATAGAAAAATTAGCATCTTCTGGTAATTTTGGTGATGGCCGTGTGACTAAAATAGACGGTGTGCGTGTTGATTTTTCATATGGCTGGGGACTGGTTCGAGCTTCTAACACTTCTGCTAACCTGACGTTAAGGTTTGAAGCCGATGATGACGCAGGGCTGCACAAAGTAAAATCTATTATTGCTAAAGAGCTTAAAAACGTAGATAGCAACATACAGATAGACTGGAATACATAATTTATGCAATCTAAAGAAAAAGCGCTGAATGTCGCACAAGTATTAACCGAAGCTTTACCTTATATTCGGCATTTCCAAGAAAAGACTGTAGTTGTCAAATTTGGTGGTAATGCTATGACCGATGAAGCATTACAAAATGACTTTGCTCGCGATATTGTTCTTATGAAACTCGTTGGTATGAACCCTATAGTTGTTCATGGTGGCGGCCCTCAAATCGGAGGCCTATTAAGCAAGTTAAATATTGAGTCTCATTTTGTTGACGGCATGCGTGTCACCGATAGCGCCACTATGGACGTTGTTGAGATGGTACTTGGAGCAACAGTCAACAAGCAAATCGTTGGCTTGATTAATAGCAATGGCGGGCAAGCTATTGGCATTACGGGCAAGGACGGCAACCTTATCCAAGCGAAGAAATTAGAGGTGTCGCGTAAATCCCCAGAAATGACAGCTACGGAAATTATTGACATCGGCCACGTGGGGGAAGTCGAGCGTATTAATCGTTCTGTTATCGATGTTTTAGTGGCGAGTGATTTTATTCCAGTGATAGCTCCTATAGGCGTGGGAGAGGATGGATCATCCTATAATATAAATGCGGACCTTGTAGCGGGAAAAGTGGCTGAAGTTTTGCAGGCAGAAAAACTCATCCTATTAACTAACGTCAACGGCTTACAAAATAAACAGGGTGAAGTGTTGACTGGCCTAAGTACCGAGTTAGTGGATGAGTTAATTGCAAATGGAACAATTTACGGCGGAATGTTACCCAAGATTACCTGTGCATTAGATGCAGTAAAGGCAGGAGTTAGCACTGCGCATATTATTGATGGCCGTGTTCCACATGCAGTATTACTGGAAATATTTACTGATCAAGGTGTGGGAACCTTAATTACGAATACGCCCAGTAAAAACTAAACAGCGCGCGCACTTGCCTAATTTTGTCACTTTGAAAGTAGGTATCGTGTAGACTGCCATTAGGGTAACGACCGAACACAACAATAAAATAGGCCGAACTTAAGGGTTAAGTGAACAATTATGGCAATGCAGAATAAAAAATCACGTCGCCAACAAATTCTTGAATCTCTAGCATCAATGTTAGAGGCAAGTCCTGGCGCGCGTATAACAACTGCTGCTTTGGCAAAGCAGGTCGGTGTGTCTGAAGCTGCTCTTTATCGACATTTTCCAAGTAAATCGAAAATGTTTGAAGGTTTGATAGAGTTTATTGAGGAAACAATTTTTTCCCGCATTACAATAATTTTGTCTGAAGAAGATGATGTATTTGGTCGCTGTGAAAAGATTCTTTACTTGATGTTAGCCTTCTCAGAGAAGAATCCGGGGATGACAAGAATTTTAACTGGTGACGCATTAGCGGGTGAAACTGACCGATTACGTCAGCGTGTAGCCCAATTGTTTGATCGTGTGGAAACACAATTGAAGCAGATCTTACGCGAAGCTGAGCTGCGAGAGAACTTGCATTTTGGTTTATCCATTGCGGCAACCGTCAATATGATGATGGCAATGGTGGATGGTAAGGTCGCGCAGTTTGTAAGAAGTGAGTTCCGAATTCAGCCTACAACGGCTTGGAAAGAACAGTGGCCGTATTTCATCAAAGGCTTTTTAGTTGAGACCGCCTAAAAGAAGCCCAATATCGCTGTATGGATGCTAGATATACAACGCTATATATGGGCACTTTTTAATGAGCATTCCTTATTAAGTATTAAGTTATTTGGCTACTAGTATGCTTTTTCGCAAGCCTATGGACTGCAGTTATCGAGTATGATGAACGTCGATAGAAAACAATCTGTATTAGTTTAATTGAGTATTGGACTGCAACAACTTACTGCCCTTAGTAAAAGTGACAGCATCCTGTTCGTAGCGACTTGATACTTCTTCGTGCTCTCGCAATCGCGTATCTAATCTTCCCTGAGCAACAGAGAGCTCAGCTCTAATATCTGATAACTGTACTAAAAGCTGAGCCGGAACTTCGCGCCCTGAGCGCTCGATTTTAGCGGCTTTTGTCATCAGCTCATCAATACGAAGATTGATACTGGTGATATTACCTCTGAGAATTAAGATATTCGTGCTGATATCTTCTAATCGACGCATCTTAGCTCTTTCTATGTCGCCAATCGTACTGTAGCGTCTTAGCAAGATCGCATATCTTTCTAATAAGGCTTTTTCAGACTTCTCTTTATCTAGCTCACTACCGGTTGGAGCTGCAGGGACTTTTTTGATCAGCTGACCACTTGCACTCAAAACCTCATACCCTTTTTGTGCATACTCAGGTGGGATGCTGTGATCGAGAACTTTGACCCCATCCTTATTTACATAACGATATAAATAATTTTCCTGAGCCAAAAGTTTAGGAGACACCAAACACAGTGTTAAGGTGCTATAACTAAACATCTTGGTTAGTGCTTTTTGCACAAGCCCTCCTAAGTGCTGCCGTATTTCTGACGATATTCAGCCACGCGTTGCAAAGTGGCTTCGTCGCCTTTATTCTCTAGGAATTTCATAATATGCGACAATTCGATAATGCTAATAACTGGCACTCCCGTTTCATCTTGCAGCTCATCGATTGCAGATTTGTTGCTTTTGCCACGTTCTTGGCGGTTTAGACCAATTATAATAGCTGCAGGTTCAGCATTATTTTGTGCAATAGTTGTCAACACTTCTCTAACTGCTGTGCCGGCTGTAATAACATCATCAACAATAACAACTTTACCTGCAAGCGATGCGCCCACAAGTTGACCGCCTTCACCGTGATCCTTTATTTCTTTGCGATTATAGCAATAGGGAAGATCCAAACCATGTCTATCAGCCAAGGCAGCGACTGTCAGTGCTGCTAGGGGAATGCCCTTGTAAGCCGGGCCAAATAGCATATCAAATTTTACTCCGGATTCCACGAGTGCTTGTGCATAAAATTGCCCTAGTTTTGATACGCATGCCCCAGTTTGGAATTTCCCTGCGTTGAAAAAGTATGGACTGACGCGGCCGGACTTGAGAGTAAATTCGCCAAACGATAAAGCTTTAGCCTCAATCGCCATTTGAATAAACTCTGACTGATAAGAATGCATATAAAAACCTTGAAATTGGAATGAATACAAAAAGATGAGTGCACTTGGGTTGTAAAAAACGTCTATTATAAAAAAATCTCCATTATTCGTCACATACAAAGAATAATAGCTCCATATACTTTCTCGCGGCACGGAGTGTGCTAACAATATGGCGCAATAATGGGTATCATAGCTAAATGCTATAACAAGGGGTTAATATGAGAATAATAAGTCTGTGCGTCGATGGTATTCATCAAGCTGCGCAGCGGGGGTTGTATGATTGGTTGGCAGAACAAGATGCTGACATCATATGCTTGCAAGATCTGCGGGCGCTTGAATATGAATTAGACCATGAGATATTTCATCCAAAAGATTACTTTGCGTATTTTTTTGATTCTGGGGTGAAGCACTATAATGGTGTAGCGATATACACACGTCATCAACCTAAAGCGCTTATATATGGTCTCGGCTTTTCCAGTGGTGTCGATATGGAAGGTCGCTATCTGCAAATTGATTTTGAGCGCTATTCTATAGGCTCTTTTTTGGCCCCGAGCGCATTTGCACCGAATGAATCGCAGGAAGTCAAAATTAAGTTTTTTGATGACTTTCAAGCGCTGCTACACAAAATTACACGTAAGCGCCGCAGTTTTATTTTCTGCGGGAACTGGGCAATGGCTCACACCAAACGAGATGTTGAAAACTGGCAAGACAATCATAATCAGTCTGGATTTCTTGGCCATGAGCAACAGTGGATGAATCAATTGTTCAACCAACTTGGCTATTCAGACGCTTTTCGTCTAGCCGTTTCTGATGCCGGCGAATATTCGTGGTGGCCCTCTGGAACCGTTGGCGAAGGTGATGGTATTCGTATCGATTATCAGATTGTCTCTGAGTCCTTAAAGCGCAGAGTTGAAAACGCAGCCATGTACAAAACTAAGACTTTTTCCAGCCACCTTCCCGTTATCGTTGATTACGATATTGATGACCTCTAACCCATATTGTATAGATATTCGATCCATTTGACCGGGAGTGCAATTGCTCCCGGTTTATATAACAAGTTAACGAATCTGCTTAGGCCTCAAGTGCTTCTCTTGCTCTAGCCACTGCTGCTTTTACTTGTACCGGCGCTGTTCCACCAAGATGATTTCTAGCGCTTACAGACCCTTCCAGAGTGAGCACATCAAATACGTCTTGTTCGATACTATCGCTAAATTGTTTTAGCTCATCGAGGCTCATTTCCGATAAATCTTTATTGTTATCGATTCCATAAGCGACAGATAGACCGACAATTTCATGAGAATCACGAAAAGGAATGCCTTTGCGAACTAGATAATCTGCAAGATCCGTTGCGGTAGAAAAACCTCTTTTGGCCGCTTCGTACATTTGTTCTTTATTCGCTTTAATCGCTGGCACCATATCAGCGAAAGCGCGCAAACAGTCTTTTACCGTATCGATGGAATCGAATAACGGCTCTTTATCTTCCTGATTATCTTTGTTGTAAGCGAGGGGTTGAGATTTCATCAGTGTTAGTAGAGAAATCAAATGGCCGTTAACGCGTCCGGTTTTTCCCCTAACTAACTCTGGAACATCGGGGTTTTTCTTTTGCGGCATAATCGAAGAGCCTGTGCAAAAACGATCTGGCAATTGCACAAAGTTAAATTGGGCAGAAGTCCACAGTACTAGCTCCTCACTGGCTCGAGACAAGTGAGTCATTAATAAAGAGGCAAAAGCGCTAAACTCAATAGCAAAATCGCGATCGCTAACTGAGTCAAGGGAATTCTGTGTCGGTGCATCGAAACCGAGTAATTCTGCAGTTTGCTCACGATTGATAGGGTAGGTGGTTCCCGCCAAGGCTGCAGCGCCAAGTGGGCACAGATTTAAGCGCTTTCGGCAATCTTGTAAGCGGCCATAGTCGCGATTTAGCATTTCAAACCAAGCCAGTAAATGATGACCAAAAGTAATCGGTTGCGCTGTTTGTAGATGAGTGAAACCAGGCATAATAGTATCGGCATTGGTTTCGGCCAGGGTCAATAACCCCTCTTGTAGGCGTTTCAGTTCGGCACTTATAAGGTCTATTTCATCGCGCAAATAGAGCCGGATATCGGTCGCTACTTGGTCATTGCGAGATCGTCCTGTATGAAGTTTTTTACCTGTGATACCAATGCGCTCAGTCAGTTTAGCCTCGATGTTCATATGTACATCTTCAAGTGTTACTGACCAATTAAAATTGCCGCTTTCAATATCTCTTTGGATGCTTTGCAAGCCGTCTATAATGCTGTCTCGCTCTTTGGCATTTAGCACGCCAACATCGGCAAGCATGGTGGCATGGGCAATAGAACCGGTGATATCTTGGCGATACATGCGCTGATCGAAAGATATAGATGCGGTGAAACGTTCGACAAATGCATCTGTGGCTTCGCTAAAACGGCCACCCCAAGGTTTAGAAGGAATTTCTTTCTGACTCATAGTATCTGCTACTTTGTATGTTAAATGGGCGTATTGCTAATTAAGAGATTGAATTATCCTAAAAACTGTAGGTTTGTGAAGACTTAGGGGAAAGATTATTTTAAAGCTAGTCAAAAATACATCTGCTGAAGGTGATTTTCTGCCGGATCTATGTACTGTTCAAGCGGTCTTTGCTTTGATTTTAGTCGGTGAACTGCTGTCTTTTGCCTTTGTCGTGATTAAACATGGCATCTTTAGTTTTAACTGGGTGTATTTTGGCTCGGTCTCGTTTCTCGTGCAGTGGATTATTCTTTCTAGTGCCGCCTGCTTATGTCCTCTAAGATCATGGCTGGGCAAGCAAAATGGTATAGTCGCAGGTAGCATCAGCTACGGTCTTGTACTGTTGATGACACTGATTTTTACAAGTGCCGGGTTGTGGTTAATGCACGGCCAGCAAATACGAGACAACAGCGCTATTGCTGAGAACCTAATCATCGCTGCAATTTTTGCCGGTGTTGTTCTACGCTATTTTTATCTGCAACAGCAGTTACAGAATAGAGAGCAAGTTGAACTGCGTTCTCGTATTCAAGCATTACAATCGCGTATAAGGCCGCATTTCTTATTCAACAGCATGAATAGTATTGCCAGCCTCATCGACATTGATCCGAAAGCGGCAGAGAAAATGGTTATTGACCTTTCTCAGTTATTCCGAGCTAGTCTAAATGAACCCACCATTGTCCCGTTAGAAGAAGAAATAAAGCTATGCCAACAATTTGTTTCGATAGAGCAAACTCGTTTAGGTAAGCGCCTAGTGGTTGATTGGGAAATAGATATACAAGAGATTCAAGCATCTATTCCCAGTTTGCTACTACAGCCACTGATTGAAAATGCGATCTATCACGGTATTCAACCACTACCGAATGGAGGGGTTGTCAGTGTAAAAATTGTCGCGACAGCAAGCGAAGTAAGAGTCGGTATTCTCAACCCCTCTCCTGTAGCAAACCACACAACGGGAAAAAATAGTAATGGTATGGCTTTGGAAAATATTCGTCACCGTTTGGACGCGCACTTTGGTGATCAGGCGACACTAGAATTGAACCAAGAGAATGAAAAATTTTCTGTGCAGCTTGCTTACCCTGTAAAAGATTTAACTTAGATAAAAGAACGTATAACTTATGCATATATTAATTGTTGATGATGAGGTTCTTGCAAGGCAACGTTTGATAAAATTACTAGCAAAACTAGGATACGATGTTGTCAGTGAAGCTGAAAATGGTGAGCAAGCCTTGTCCGCGGTGGAAAGTCTTGATCCCGATATTGTTTTTATGGACGTGAAAATGCCTGGAGTTGATGGGGTCGAAGCAGCACGATCCATTGCTGAGCTCGACGAACCTCCTGCTATTATTTTTTGTACAGCATATGACGAATATGCATTGCAAGCCATTGATGCTCAGGCGGTAGGCTACATTGTTAAACCTGTCCATGAAGAGCAATTAAGTGAAATTTTACAAAAAGCACAGCGTGTAAATAAATTACAGCGAGCCGTATTAAGTGGCTCAATTGATACAACAATTAAGCGTAAGCATATTTCAGCAAAGACTCGCAAAGGTATTGAGTTAATTGCTATTGAAGATATTTACTGTTTTATTGCCGATCAGAAATATGTCACAGTGATGCATTGCAATGGAGAGACATTAATTGATGATACGTTAAAAGAGCTAGAGAATGAGTTGGCCTCGGGTTTCTTACGTGTTCATCGTAATGCTTTAATTTCCATTGATTGTATTGTAGGACTTGAGCGCACTAATGCAGGGCACTTTGAAGTTGTTCTGAAGAATACAGATTTTCGTCCTATGGTGAGTCGTCGCCATTTAAGTACAGTTAAGTCAGTGGTGAGCTCTTTGTAAAGAACGTCTTAAGGAGTTTTGTTATGGATAAAGAAACGGTAAATCAAAGAGATTTAACATTAGCTGAACGCTGCAAAAAATATTTGCAAGATGGCCCGCCTCCACATATGGAAGATTACGTTCCAGAATCTCTGACAGAGATTATCATTGCTCATGGCGCACAATCTGAGCCTCTCAATGATGAGTTAAAAGAAATCGGAAGTATTATTCAAATGGAAGCAGATGACACTAATGACATCGAAGATGAAGAGATTAGAGGCTACATGCGTGAGGGCTTTGATCTATTGGCAGAGGTTTTAAATAATGCCGACGCATCTTAGGTCAAAGTAAGTTCGATAATGAATACTGAGCCGCTAAAAGCAGAGCATCTAAAAAAAATAGAATCGGATTTTTCCAGACCTGACTGCGATACCGCTATTAGCTTACTATCAACTATTAAGCTTGATCACGTTATGGCGTATTCTCAACATAACTTAGATAATACCAGGTCTGCCATCTTACAGCTAAGCGGGGGTGACTTAGCACAGCTTGAAAGTCTTGTTACCGCCGCTAAAAAAGACTTCAGGGATGTCATATATTGGGCTTCATTGGAACGAAATACCTAACATCTAGCTAAAGAATCTCCGTGGCTGGCAACGCCTGTTTGAAATGAGCTTTGTTATACATAATTCTTATTGACCACGGATAAAATTCGAGAAAATCTTGCCCAATCCATTCGGCAGTCGAGCACAAATGTAGACAAACATCAGTGGCATGGCTAATTTACAACCATTGATTTAAGTGTATTACATCATGCTCTGCTGAAAAATTGGTCTTTATGGCATCTACTGAACAAGTCTTAACGATTTCAATTTCTCATTAGTAGATGTCTGGTATCATCACCATATGACGTTGGGGGAAAAATGAATAAACTTCGAATAGCAACAAGAAAAAGCGCACTTGCTTTGTGGCAGGCCGAATTCGTTAAAGCTGAGCTTGAGAAGGCTCATGAAGGGCTGGTTGTTGAGCTAGTCCCAATGACTTCACGCGGAGACAAGATTCTTGATGTGCCGCTAGCGAAAGTAGGTGGTAAAGGTTTGTTTGTGAAAGAACTTGAGCATGCCCTGCTAAACGATGATGCTGATATCGCAGTACATTCAATGAAAGACGTGCCTATGGAATTTCCAGAGGGGTTAGGGTTGGTAACTATTTGCCAACGTGAAGACCCAAGAGACGCCTGGGTTTCAAGTCAATATTTGACGCTCGATAGCTTGCCCAAGGGAGGGGTTGTTGGCACATCAAGTCTGCGCCGCCAAAGTCAGCTGTTCGCATTGAGGCCCGACATTGAAGTGACTTTCCTAAGAGGCAATGTCAATACACGCTTGGCCAAGCTTGATGCTGGGGAATATGACGCCATTGTCTTGGCTTCCGCTGGCTTAAAACGTTTGGAAATGCGCGATCGTATCAGTAGTTTTTTTAGTCCAGAACAAATACTGCCAGCCGGTGGCCAAGGTGCAGTTGGTATCGAGTGCCGTGTCGATGATACACGCACCCGTGAGCTGCTAGCGCCCCTGCATCATCAGACTACCGCAGAATGTGTTTTGGCTGAGCGAGCTATGAACCGAGCACTAGAAGGGGGATGTCAGGTGCCTATCGGTAGCTACGCTATCCATAAAGACGATAAACTATGGCTGCGCGGCTTAGTTGCAGACCCTGAAGGAGATAAGATCATTTTTAATGAGCTTACTGATGATCCTAGTAATGGCGAAGAAATGGGCGCTTCACTAGCTAAGCTGTTACTCGACGCCGGAGCTGGAGAAATATTGGCGAAAGTTTATGGTAATGCATCCTGATACACGCATTGTCGTAACCCGTCCACAACAACAATCTCAAAGTTGGATAAATAAAATACAGGCTGCAGGAATGCAGCATTTGTACATACCCATGCTTACTATTAGCCCAGTAGGCAATGATAAGACGCAAGCGATAAAAGATATTGTCATGGCTCTGGATGAGTATTCATTTGCCATATTTGTTAGCCAAAATGCGGTTGCTTATGGCTTTGATTGGATAGAGGAATATTGGCCTCAGTTTCCTCAAGATGTTATCTGTTTGTCCGTCGGTAAGAAAACTCATGATGCAGTTAATGCGCGTTTAGATGCTTATTCTTGCGCTGCGGTAGATTATGGTGACACAAGGATGAACAGTGAAGAACTATTAGAGATGGATGCTCTGCAGAATGTTCGAGATAAAAAAATAGTCATTTTTCGCGGCTGTGGTGGCCGCACTAAATTGTTCGATATGTTACAGGCGCGAGGTGCCGAAGTTCAGCACTGTGAACTTTACGAACGCCGTTTGCCAAAAAATGCGCTTGCAGAACTTAGCCGTAATAAATTAAATGCAGAACGAGATATCCTGACAATTTTCAGCGGCGAAACTCTTATTAATATTCAAAAATTACTGCTTACGGCAAAAGTCCCTAATTGGCAGTTAATAACTATTGTAGTGCCCAGTGAACGCGTCAAAATACTTGCTGGTGAATTAGGTTTTAAACGAGTCGAAACCGCCATTAATGCAACAGAAGATTCAATGTGGCAAGCTTTAGATAAATGCTTGTCAGTAACCAAGTGAGACTTTCATGACAGATGACAATGATGACAGCAAAATAGAGCAAGGCAATATGGATGCTCAGGAACAAAGTCTACCTAAGATTGCGGATAAACCTGACGATGAGATAGTCGATAAGAGTTCAGGAACTGCCGCTATTAAAGACAGCATAGAGCCCAATCAAGAAAAAAATACCGCACACAAACCTAAAACCCGTTCTTGGGGTTTAATCAGCTTATTTATCCTTTGCTTGTTTATTACCGGTGTTATGCTGGCCGGAGGATATTATGGTTGGCAGCTTATCGAACAACAACAGAGAGAACTGTCCGCTCTTGAAAATGGATTGGCGAGTGAGTCTGAAGCTGCCAGTAAAAAACTTGAACGACTAAGCCGTGCTCATCAAGGTGAAAGCAAAGCTTTACAAGACTTGTTAGCACAAGGTCAGCAACGTATTAAAGAATTAGAACAACGGGTGAATGCTCAGGCAAAGCGCCTCAGTGCTATGTCTGATACCTCGCGTGATGATTGGTTACTCGCAGAGGCTCAGTATTTGTTAAAACTCGCTAATCAGCGTGTTCGTATTGAACGCAGCGCAGATGGTGCAGACGCACTATTAAGCGAAGCCGATGCAATTTTAAGAGATATGGATAATCCAGATCTATTTAGTTTACGCCGCGCAATAGCAAAAGACCTTGCTAGTTTACGTTTACATAAAAAAATTGACACAGAAGGTATTTACCTATCTTTAGTTGCTCTTTCTGAGCAAATAGAAAAGTTATCTATTCGTGCGCAGTGGCAAGAAAATAAAGAGCAAATAACGCAGGCATTGCCAACAGAAAGTGATGAAAAACTTTCTATTGGACAGAAACTTAAAAGAAGTTGGAATAATCTTGTTAAGCAGTTTAATCGCTACTATCGAATAACTAATCATGATGAGAGCAGTAAACCAAAGCCCATGCTAGCTCCTAGTGATGTTCATTACCTAAAGCAAAATTTACGATTAATGCTTGAGCGAGCACAGTTGGCATTATTGCGTGAGCAACAGGACATCTATCGCCAAAGTTTGCAGCAAGCTGATAATCTAATACAACAGTATTTTAATTTGACGCCTCAGGTTTTAAGTTTCCGAGAGGAAATCAACAAGCTCGAAGATAAAGAGGTTGTGGCTGAGCTACCCAATATCCAAGGCTCCTTAGAACTTCTTCATGAATATATTGAAAACCTACATAACCTTAAAGGTCTTGATGTTTCTGATAAACAGCCATCATCATCCCCCGTGAATACGGAGGATAGCTAATGTTACTCTTATTTGTTAGCTTGTTGGTTATTTTTATTGGCTCTACGCTAATGTATGTCTTTAGCGAATACCCGAGCTATGTGTTAATTAGCTTAGGGAATTGGACGCTGGAGTTTAGATTATGGTTTGGCTTAACAGCATTAGTTATTTTTCTTTTTATATTTACTTTAATCTATAAAAGAGTACGAAAAATTATAGGTTCTCTTGCTGGAAGCGTATCGTGGATAAAAGAGAGCCGTGGTAAGCGAGCAGAGCGCCGTACTTATGCAGGGCTAATACATTTTGTCGAAGGTAATTGGCAAGCGGCTAAAAAAGAACTAGTCAGTGCCGCCAAAGATACAGACAAACCTCTAGTGCACTATCTCGCAGCGGCAAAAAGTGCCTACCAACTTGGTTTAAGTGAAGAAACCAATTTTTTATTGCAGGAGGCAAAAAAAAATGCTCCTGACAATGAATTCGCGGTAGCGCTAAGCCAGGCAAATATATATTTTTCGGATAAAGAATATGAAAAATCCTTGGCAACAATAAATAGTGTGCGCGAGCAGGCACTGCGCCATCCAGTTGCTTTAGACCTGTTACGCGATCTTTACATTCAGCTTAAAGACTGGCCTGCATTAATAACTATATTGCCGGAGATAAAAAAACATTCTTCTCTGAAGCTGGAAGAGTTTGATATTTTAGAAGAAAATGTCTACATGTCTTTATTAGATGCAAGTGCCCATAAAGAAAGTAACCAGTCTGATAGCGATAAAGATGGTAATAAAGAAAGTAATAAGAATAGCGAAGCGCTTGATACTACTTGGCAAGAGTTGCCAAAGCCTATCAAAAAGAAAATAAAGCTAATTGGTCTATACGCTAACTTATTACATCGTTGTAAAAAAGATGATGAAGCAGGCCAACTCATCAGTAAGACATTAAAAAGTCAGTGGCATAGTGGTTTGGTTGAGCTCTATGGCAAATTAAATATGACGGATAGGAAAGCGCAATTAACTAGTGCTGAGGGGTGGTTAAAAAAACATGGAGAAGATGCAAGTCTTTATTTTTCGTTGGGAAAGCTTTGTATAAAAAATTCTTTATGGGGAAAAGCCAAGAGTTACTTTGAACAAAGTTTGAAAATTAAAGAGCGCCCAACGGTATACGCAGAGCTGGGAGCATTGTTTGGCCAGTTGGGCGAACATCAGAAAAGTGCGTCGATG
This sequence comes from Agarilytica rhodophyticola, assembly GCF_002157225.2. Taxonomy (NCBI): domain Bacteria; kingdom Pseudomonadati; phylum Pseudomonadota; class Gammaproteobacteria; order Cellvibrionales; family Cellvibrionaceae; genus Agarilytica; species Agarilytica rhodophyticola. The sequence goes on along the minus strand of NZ_CP020038.1, from coordinate 6,536,874 downwards.
TATCAGAAAGGTTTGCTGCTTAAGACGTTATCATAGCATTTATATTTATGGCTTGGTTTGTTTATATTGTCGAGTGTGTCGATACCAGTTTTTATGCTGGTATTACTACAGATATCGATCGCCGTTTACATGAGCACAATGAAAAAAAAAGTGGTGCTCGTTATACTCGAGCCAAGCGGCCTGTCAAACTTGTTTACTCTGAGGCTATGGAAAATAGATCAGAGGCATCTAAACGGGAATATGCAATCAAACAAATGACCCGCAAACAAAAAGAGCAAATAATTGCTCAGTATAGTCGATTAAAAACTAGGTAGTGGTTTTGGCTGGAAAAGAAAGCGAGAAAGCCGGAGAGATCTTTGAGGCGATAGTGAAAGATTTGGCCAGCGACGGACGCGGTATTGTTAAGCATCCGCATGGGAGAACATATTTTGTTCCCGGTGTATGGCTAAATGAAAAAGTCGTTGTAAAAATTAAAGGGATTAAAGGTAAAACAGGTTTCGCTGAGTGTACTGAAATATTGTTAGCCAGCCCTTCGAGAATAAATGCAAAATGCCAGCATCATGGCGTTAGCCTTGGTAAATGTGGTGCTTGTCCGTGGCAGTTTATAGATTATACAGCGCAACTAGATGCAAAACAAAAACGCGTTGAGAAAGTTTTCTCACGTTTAAATCTGCAGGATAAAGTAAAAACTATTGCCGGCTCTTCAAATATTTTTTCCTATCGTAACCGTGCTCAATTTAAAACAGATGGCATACACATTGGTTATGTGTCTTCACAGAGTAATACCTTGGTACCTATTCAACATTGTGAAGTGCTGAGCGACTATAATAAGCATACCCTTCAAGAGCTGATAGAACAATTACCCAATAAAAATTGGCAGCCTCGTGGAAAGCAACCCTGGATAACTTTGGATATCGATCATGATGTCAGCGCACAAAATATAAGTGTTAATAAGCGCCTGCCTTTTAAACAGGCAAACGATGGACAAAATCAATATATGCGTAACTGGTTGGCCAATAAACTATCGGTTCTGGATAAAGGTTGTCATGTTTTGGAATTATTTTGTGGCTCGGGCAATTTTACTGAAGTTATTTCTGAACAAAACTTTGAATGCATTTATGCTGCAGACGCTGCTGGTCAAGCTATAGAATCTTTGTTTTTAAGAGAACTCAGAGGGGTACGCACTATGACCGCTGATTTATTTAAAGAGTCTGAATTTGCAAAGATACTTAATAAAGCTAAACAATCAGAAGTATTAGTATTAGATCCACCTCGTGATGGCTTGAAAGTCAAAGGTGATATCTTTGCAAAAAAATCAAAGCTCAAGCATATCTTTTATATCTCTTGCGACCTTGCAACTCTGAGTCGTGATATTGAGGCTTTCGTCTCCCATCGTTACAAGGTCTTAGAAATTCAGCCTTTAGATCAATTCCCTCATACTCCACATATTGAATGTTTAGTGCATTTAAGGAAAAAAGATAACCACTAAGTTATCTTCAACTAGTGCCAACAGGCACTAATTTATAAATTGGCAATAAATGTATCGATGACACTGCGCAAAATTGCATCACTGGTTAGGCTTTTTGCCCTTAGCGCCATGTTGGTCGCTGTTTTAATATCATTATTTAATTTACTCATCTTAGCGATTTCGAACCATAATAGAGGATTCTTGGGTTCTAGCCTCAGAGCCCTTTCAAGCGATGCTGTTGCATTCACATATTGTTGACGGTCGCGATAATCATTTGCTTCTTGTATTAGATTCACCACAGCTTGGTTGTTAGAAGCTGGGCTTTCGTCTACCACTGGCATAACAACCGAACATGCGGCTAACAAGAGGATACTTGAGCTTAAAAAAATACGAGAAAATATAGTCATTGTTTTTTATCTTTTACCAAAAATGCGCTTAAACCAGGATTTAATTTTACCTGATGTTTTCGCGCTACAATAATTGCCATCGCTCGGAAGCGAAGATTCGTTAAATGGTAGTTCAAAAGTATTGGAGCAATTTCGAACGGCCAAAAATCCAGTGTCGTTATCTACCGCCGCGTATTTTACACTGTTAGGCTGAGGAATGCTTAGCGCTTGAGATGATAAATTTTGAATTATTTTCCCCCAAATTGTCATCGCGCCACTGGCACCTGTTAGCTGTATGCTTTTATTATCATCATTACCTAACCATACCACAGCGACTTTATCTCCGGTAAATCCAGCAAACCAACTATCTCTTAAATTGTCTGTTGTTCCTGTCTTGCCAGCAGCGTTTAAAGAATCACCAATATAATTTTTAACACTACTGCCTGTACCCCTATTTACTACCTCCTGCAATGCCCGAATAAGAAGATAATTTGCCTCGTTTGATACCGCAGGCTCGGTCTGAATTTGGTAACGGCTTAGAGGTTCACCTTCGATTGTTGTTACTTCTCTTATTGCGCGCAAGGGTGTACGGAAGCCGCCGTTGGCAATGGTATGATAGAGCTGAGTTACTTCATATGGAGTAAGTTCCATAGTACCCAATAAGCTTGATGCATAAGGGGACAACTCTTTATGAACACCGAGCCGGTGTGCCATTTTGATGATTTTTTTGACGCCGAGTTGGGTACCAAGGCGAGCTGCAGCAACATTATAAGATTTTGCTAATGCCAGCCAAAGAGGTACTTCTCCGTGGAATTTTTTATCATAATTTTGTGGCTGCCAATCTTCGATACCATTTTCGCTCCAAGTGAATGGGCTATCATCTATTGGCGTGGCAAGATTATATTCGTCCTCTTGATTCAGAGCAGTAAGGTATATAACAGGCTTAATCAGCGAACCAATTTGACGAGAAGCATCTAAAGCGCGATTGAAGCCCTGAAAATTTGTATCTCTTCCACCTACTACTGCTTTGATTTCGCCGTCTAAAATATTGGCAACAATGGTTGCCGCTTGTAAATGTCCACTTGGCAAGTTGCGATCTTTTTCTAGCTGATTCAAACGTAAAACTATGGCTTCTTCACTGATCTTTTGTTGGTAAGGATCGAGCGTTGTAAAAATACGTAAACCTTCAGAACGTAAATCTGACTCCCGGTAATCTCTTTTTAATTGCTTAATAACAAGTTCTAAAAATGCAGGGTAAAGTGATTGTCCTGTGTCTGGCAATTTACTCACAGCGATATTTTGCTTTTTCTCATAAATCGCTTGTTGTTTAGAAATATAGTCTTGGTCTGCCAGAGCATTAATTACGAGGTTACGACGTTTTTTCGCTCGCTCAGGGTGACGCCTTGGATTATAGTAGGCTGGGCCTTTAAGTAGACCAATCAAGAGTGCCGATTGATGTATTTCAAGGTGTTCAATAGGGCGGGAAAAGTAGAATTGACTGGCCAGGCCAAAACCATGAATTGCCCGATTCTTGTCTTGCCCGAAATATACTTCGTTCAAATAGGTTTCTAAAATATCATTCTTTTCATAGTGTAGCTCAAGCAATAATGCCATAACCATTTCTTTAAGCTTACGGCTTATGGTTCTTTCCTGAGTCAAAAAGAAATTCTTAACCAACTGTTGAGTAATGGTACTACCCCCTTGAATTCGCTTGCCTGAAAAAAGGGTAGTAATTGCACGTAAAACCGCTTTTGGATCTACGCCATGGTGTTGATAGAAACGTTTGTCTTCTACGGCTATAAGAGCATTAATTAAATGATCGGGCACTTGGTCGAGCCTGACGAGTTCTCTATCTTCTCCTTTATTTGGATAAATTCCTCCAATCTTAATTGGATCGAGACGTACCAGCGATAGCTCCGCGTTTGTGTTTTCGTCTCTTAACTGCGTAATTTTATTATTACTAATTCGAAAAGTGATATTTTTAGTGGCTTGTTCACCATCCCAGAAAATAAATGGTCGTGTGTACAGTGAAAACTGATTCCCAGATTGAGAATAGGAGCCTTCATTATTTGCTTGTGCTAATTTATCGTAATTAAGTAGATTTAGTTCGAACTTTAACTGGTTTGTAGTTAGGTACTTTCCTTCGTACAACTCAAGAGGACGGGCATAAACACGAGCAGGCAAAGAAAAACGCTTACCTTCGAATTGCTCTACTACATGACGATCAACGTAGAAGATATAAAGTGTAAAAGGTAGACAAAAGCCGATAATTAAGAGAATAAGTTCTCTGTAACTAAACCGTGAAAAGCGTCGTTTAGCCTTCTTTTTATTTCTCGGCTTTTTCGCTTTAGCTTTAGATGTTCTAGGCAAAAGAAAGTCCTTGTCAACAAAATAAGTAAACTTGGAGCGAACTTATGCAAACGCTCCCAATAACTGCTTTGTTACCCATTAAGATTTATCGGGTACGGAATCGCTATTATCGCAAATAATAAAGCTCAGCGTATACTGTAACTGCCAATCTGCTTCTATGCCTGTGTAATTAATGTGATCAAGCCGAGGTTATTCAAGCTTATAACAGAGTTTATGTTTTCTGATTATGAGGATGATGCATAGCAGCTTCAGCTCTTGCTGGAATATCATCCTGCTGATGAGGTTCCCATCCCTGCAGGTGTTTTTGAGCAAGGGCTTGAAGGGCGTTGATATGGTGCTTACTATCGTTTAGTGCGGGAATATAAGCGAATTGCTCGCCGCCAGCTTCCATGAAAATATCGCGATTTTCCATCCCAATCTCTTCGATCGTCTCTAAGCAATCAGCCGAAAAGCCTGGGCATACGACCTGAATAGATTTGATGCCTTTGCCTGGTAAGGACTCTAGTGTGTGATCGGTATAAGGCTGTAACCATGGCTCGCGACCAAAGCGTGATTGAAAAGTCGTTAAATACTCATCTTTCGTGATTTCTAGGGCATCAGCGAGTAGCCGGGATGTCTTGTGGCATTGACAATGATATGGATCACCATTGTGCAGATAGCGCAGTGGCACCCCATGGTAAGAAAAAATAATTTTTTGGGGACGCCCATGCTCGTTCCAGTATTCCTTGATACTATTAGCAAGAGCATCAATATAGGGAGGGAAATCATGATAATGGGTAATAAAGCGCAACTCAGGTATCCAGCGGCGCGTGGTGAAATCAGATGCCAAAGCATCGAAAGTCGAACCAACGGTACTTCCTGAGTATTGAGGGTATAGAGGCATCACCAACAATTTGCGCACACCACGCTCCATCATTTTTTGTATACATTGCTCGACAGAAGGTTCGCCATAGCGCATAGCCCAGTCAACGACTAGCGTGTCACCCCATTCTTTCTTTAAAGCCTGTTCTAAAGCCTTTGCTTGCTTTTCTGTATAGATAGCAAGAGGTGAACCCTGTTCTGTCCAAACACTTTGATAAGCCTTCGCAGAGCGGCTGGGGCGAATACGAAGAATAATAAGATTGAGTATAAGCCACCATAATAGACGGGGAAACTCAACTACTCTCGGATCTGATAAAAACTGGCGTAAATAAGTTCTTAATTCGGTTGTCTTAGGCGCTTTAGGCGTGCCTAAGTTGGTGATGATTAGACCAACCTTGTCGGCTTGATCATGACTAAAATGTGATGAGTTTTTATATCCCACTATTGTTACGCCTGTCTAAATGATTGCCATGCTGGATACGAATATTGCTTCAAAGCGGATGAAAGTCTAGTGGAATCGAGGTTTATATACCAGCATATCGATAATATGTATTAATTGCCTTTATTTTTGATAGCGTAAACTATAGTGTGGATTGACGGTTTTTTGTTCGTTTTTCTGAAGTGGAAATTTACCTATCAACGGACGACATACTAGTGCGAGTATACTTAGTTAAAAAATAAAAGCATTTAATTTGCTTTGAAAAAATATTGACTGCTATTTTTTATTTCTATTAATTATGATATTGAAATATGTTAAATGATTTTTTAAAACGCTTTTATTTTTAATTTAAAGCTCAACTTAATTTCGAAAATAAAAATCACTAAATACTAAATAAGAAAAATAAGTAACAATAATAAAGTAAAATATTTTTACAAAATTTTATCTAGATTAAAAAAATATTTTATAACAACGAGAGTGACAGTCTATTTAATATGAGTGAAGGCTCACAGTTTTAAGTTTTCTTAAATGTCAGTATTTTGCCGCACTATCACTTCTATTTTCGCTTCACTTCATATTCTAGGAAAAAAAATGTTTAATGTATTGAACACTCGTAATTTTTCATTATCGTCAATTCTTAGTTTCTGTTCGCTAGCAGCTCTATCGCTTAGTGCATCTGCACAAACCGATTTAGCAGCAGGTGTTCCGGCAAATGATTTATCCGGTGCTAGAAATTCTAGTCAAATTTTCAAAATTGATATTCCTTCAGGAGCAACAAATTTTGTTGTGAAAACTTCTGGGGGTGTCGGTGATGCCGACCTTTATGTTCGTTTTAATCGCGAACCGACTCGACGCAGATTTGATTGTCGTCCTTTTATTGGTGGCAATGAAGAGACCTGCTCTTTTGGCTCTCCTCAGGCTGGTACATATTTTATTAATATTATTGGGTACAGTGCGTTTTCTGGTATGAGTTTAGAGGCAAGTTATGATAATGGTGGCAATCCAACTCCGACTCCAATTCCTACTCCAACTACAACCCCTGTTCCCACCACGACACCAACTCCTGGCCCTGGAGGCTGTCAGCCCACAGCTGAAGAGGCAGAGCTAGTTGCTGCTCATAATGCTGCGCGTGCCCAAGGTCGTAATTGTGGAAGCACTTTCTACCCAGCTGCGCCACCAGTGCAATGGAGTTGTAAACTTGGAGAAGCGGCACGAAATCATAATCAAGACATGGTGACGAATAACTTCTTTAGCCACACAGGTTCGGATGGCCTGTCCCCCTTCGATCGAATTACCAATCTCGGTTATAACTTTTCTAATGCTGGAGAAAATATTGCTGCAGGACAAACTAGTGTTGATTCCGTTATGTCTACATGGCTGAACAGCCCTGGGCACTGTGGCAACATTATGGGCGCTTCATTCACTGAGATTGGTGCCTCAGGACTCGATGGCGCTGGCGCCCAATATTCTAAATATTGGACTACCGTAATGGCCAGGCCACAATAAGCATGGCGGCAAATGATTAATCCGCTGAGTACTTATTCGAAATTAATCGTGTACTAAAAGCACTCAATATATCCCGATAACATGAGCCTCACCCTATAGTGAGGTTCATTCCTGCCATACTCTTTAATCCACTTACACCTATATATGTTAATAGATGACGAGCCATAGCGCTTAATTTTGTCATCTAGAACACCTATCATGTTTGAGATTAGCCTTGTTTGTTTGTATTAACTACTCTATAGAGCCTTCAGAAATAAGGCTGCGCAATGTTACATGTAATGTAAATTTTAATTACATGTAATAGTGTTTGACATGTTACATGTAAGTGAGTAAAGTAAGCGCCATGAAAGAGAAATCATCAGCACATTACCAGAGAGAATACCGGCGCCGGCTCAGAGAGCTGGGGCTGGTGAAGAAAGAAGTTTGGATATTGCCTACGAACTCGAAGTGGTTGAGCAAGTTTGAAAAGCTTTTGCGCAGTCATTTCGATGAATCTAAGTTAGATGAAGGAGTTTTAAATATGACGCAAATGAAACGATGGACAACCTCCAGTTTGTTCGATGTTATGGCAGTAGAACCTTTGTTTGATGGTGAATGTGCAACAATAGAATTAATCGATGGTGCTGAACCTACGATTCACATTGTTATGCATGACTACGGTGATTTGGCTATTTTTCTTACGGTCGCTGGAGAGCAGATCATAGTTGAAGCGGTGTTGTGGTCTGTTGATGAAGTAAAAGATTTAGCTGCATTTAATGATGCAGTTTTGCGAACCCACAAATACTTCCCTCTGTCGACAATTAGTTTGGATACATTGGCTAACGGTAAAGAATATTATCAAATGTTTGGTGCGTTAAGTGCGTCTTCAATTTTACCTAGCGTAATTTTTGAAATAGAAGCCTTGGCATCGAATGTTATTCAAGCGACGGAAGCCTACGGCGATTATTTATTAACTTCACACGAAGCAGAGGTGAGATAAAGGACATGAATATTTGGGCAAAATTGGCAACAGCATTGCGCGGAGGCCTGAATGAAGCAGGTGAAGTTCTGGTGGATTCACAAGCATTGCGTATTCTTGATCAAGAAGTGCGAGAAGCCACAGAAGAACTTAAGCAATCTAAGGATGGCCTGGCTGCAATTATGGCCCGTCAAAAATTAGCCGAAGAAAAGAGTTTACAGCTACAAGCGAGTATCGAGCAGTATGAAGGATATGCCGCCCAAGCTTTAGAAAAAGGAGACGAAGCTCTTGCTTTAGAAGTGGCACAGAAAGTTGCTGAGTTGGAGAATCAACATGCAACAGAAAAAGATGCAGCAAAGGGATTTGCCAAAAATGCTGAAAGCTTGAGAAGTTCAGTTAAAACGGCGGAACAAAATATACTGAGATTAAAACAGCAGATAGACACAGTTAAAGCGACAGAAAATGTTTTACGCGCTCAATCAGCCGTTGCGGAGCGTCATAGTGGAACAAATTCAAAACTTCGCACAGCAATGGATTCGTTGGAGCGAATAAAAGAAAAACAAGCATTAAAACAAGCCCAAATGGAAGCGGCCGAGGAGATATCGAAAGATAATGTGAGTGACTCATTGGATGAAAAACTCAAAGCTGCAGGGATAGCACCAGGGCCTTCAAGCGCAGAAAAGGTACTTGAACGTTTGAAAAAGAAGTAGTGGGTGTTAAGGAACAAGGAATCTTTGCATAAGGACATGAGCATGTTTGCTAGGAGGCATCATGAGAGCCGAAAGTAAAAGGATAAACTTGCGGTTAATAAGTGATAGGGATTTTTAAGGAAAGTCCTTTTAATGGAGAAATGTAGTAAGGAGAGCTAATGCAGGATGCTGCCAGGTTCAAGGATGAATCATTTCAGGCTGCCAAGCTAGGGTGAGAATACCTACCTCAGCGTGTGGTCTTAAGCGTAGAGGAGAATTTTATGGATAGATATGAAAAAATTGGGTACTCTTTTCTTGCTGTTATCGCGCTTATCTATTTGATAGTTATGTTGACAGCTTCCATTATTGCGTTTCCCCACGGATTAATTGGCTTCTTTCTCATCATCGGAATTGGTACATTATTTATCAAAGTAGTTAAGGAACGGCTAGAAAATAAGGAAGATGATTTTTATTCAAAAGGAGTAAAAAAATAATGTTAATAACAACGCAAGATAATTTTACTGAATACGATATCGTTGAAACCCTAGGTATGGTAAAAGGTAATACTATTCGCGCACGGCATGTAGGTAAAGATATTTTAGCTAGTCTACGCACGTTAGTGGGTGGAGAAGTTTTAGAATATACTAAGATGATTGCCGAGTCACGAGAGCAGGCTACCGATAGAATGATTGCTGATGCGCGCAGTATAGGAGCCGACGCAATTGTTTGTGCTCGCTTTACTACATCGCCCATGATGCAAAACGCAGCAGAGCTTCTAGCCTATGGAACTGCTGTAAAAATTAAACGTAGGGTATCAACTAGTTTTTAAGAGTCGGGTGAATATAATAAAGGGAAGAGCTAAGTAATAGGACTTAACTTAATACGCTATGCTTATCATTGTTGTTCTATTCTTCTTCACTGTAAACTCTTCTCTAAGAATAAGTGGATGGTATCTGTCTTAGGTGAACTTATTTATTATTACTGTATTTTAGTAAAATGATTATAGCTTAGGTAATGAAAAGCATTTTACTTTAAGAAATTATGGAGGAAAGCAATGTTTGCAATACTTTACAGCAAAAATATGGACCCTTTTTATAATATATTCCTCTCATTTCCCACTGTTATATTCTCTTTACTAATTGTTCTTTGTATTTTGTTTTGTTTGGTAGCAGTTTTGGGAGTAGTCGATTTTGATATACTAAATTTCGATCTTCCCGAGGCCGATAATCTTAATGTGGACAATTTAACCAATGCAAATGTGCTAGCAAGCCTTATGATGAGGCTTGGTCTAGTAGGTATTCCTGCTCCTATTATCCTTTTTTCGATGTCACTAATTGGATGGCTGACCAGTTTTATTCTTTGTTATTATACATTCAAAATTTTCCCAGAAGGGATTTTAAGATTTGTTTGTGGAGTAGTTATATTATTTTCTGTTTCGTTTTTCTCTGCTTATATTACAGGTCTTATATTAAGGCCTTTCAAAAAGTTTTTCGAAACTGCGAATCAAGAAGTTCAAAAAGAAATTATTGGTCATTTAGGAGTTGTTAGAACCTCCAAGGTAAACGATAAGTTTGGTGAAGCCACAGTAGAGGATGGCGGTGCAGGACTAATCGTTAAGGTGCGTTCTTATAAACACGAAGAGTTTTCACGTGGTGATAGAATTATTTTGCTAGACTATTTGCCACAAGAGAATGTTTATCGTGTCATATCAGAAAAAGATTTTAATAAGTAATTTAGATTTTTACAAAGGAGAGGAAAATGTTTACTTCGGAACATTCATTGGCAGTTTCTATTTTTATAGCTTTAGTAGTTGTTATATTCTTAGGTCTTCTAGCCGTAGCTGCACTCTATAAAGCTTTCTATGTGAAAGTAGAACAAGGCGTTGCTTTAATCAAAAACGATACTACACCAAAGCCGAAAGTATTCTTTACAGGTGCTTGGATATTGCCTGTTGTTCATAAACGAGAGTTGATGCGTATATCTCTCATTACCATGGAAGTTGATCGGCGAGGTAAAGATGGATTAATTTGTCGGGATAATATGCGTGCAGATATAACGGTAGCATTTTATCTACGAGTAAATGAAACGCCGGAAGATGTATTGAAAGTTGCTAAATCTCTTGGCGCTGCAAGAGCTTCAGATAAAAAAGCAGTTAATGACTTATTTAATGCTAAATTCTCAGAAGCTCTAAAAACTGTTGGTAAGCAAATTGACTTTGTAAATCTATTTGAAGATAGACAAAACTTTCGAGATAAAATCATCGAAGTTATAGGAGATGATCTTAATGGCTATGTTTTGGAAGATGTCGCTATCGACTATCTCGAACAAACTCCAAAAGCTCATTTAGATGCTTCCAATATACTTGATGCCGAAGGTATAAGGAAAATAACTGAACTTACGGCTCAACAGAATGTGAAGACAAACATCTTTGAACGTGATGAAGAGCTTGCAATAAAAAAGAAAAATGTTGAGACGGTTGAAGCTATGCTAGAGCTTGAGCGACAACAAGCAGATGCCGAAGCAAAACAGGCCAGAGAAGTAGCTACTATAAAAGCTAGAGAAGAAGCTGAAACAATACGTGTTCAAGAAGAGGAAAGGCTTAAGGCTGAAGGAGCAAAAATTCAATCAGACCAAGAGCTTGCTATACAAACTGAGAATCAGCAACGTGAAGTTGAAGTAGCTGAGCAAAATCGCCAACGCGCTGTTGTTATCGAGGTAGAAAAAGTAACTCGTGCCAAAGACCTTGAGATCGTTGCAAGGGAGAGGGAAGTTGAATTGCAGCGCATAGATGCGGAAAAAGCGGTAGAAATCGAGAAGAAAGAAATCGCCAATGTGATTCGTGAACGAGTTTCTGTAGATAAAACAGTTGCTGTTGAAGAAGAGAAGATTAAAGAAGTTCGCGAAGTTTCTGAAGCCGATAGGTTAAAGCAAACACTTGTATTAGATGCAGAAGCAAAAGCGGAAGAAGAAAAAGTTAAAGAAGTGAAACGAGCAGAAGCACAAGAAATCTCCGCGAAACATAAGGCTGCGGAAATTACAGTTCTGGCTCAAGCAAATTTAGAAGCCAGTGCAAAAGAAGCAGATGCGAAGAAGAAACTAGCTGAAGGTGTGCAAGCAGAGGAGGCTGCTAGAGGCTTAGCTGAAGCCAAAGTGCAAGAAGCAAAAGCCGATGCGCTAGAGAAGGAAGGTTTGGCTGAAGCTCATGTGATTTCTGCCAAAGGGCAGTCAGAAGCTACTGTTGTGGCAGCTAAAGGGGAGTCCGAAGCCAAAGCGACTCGTGAAACAGGTTTGGCAGAAGCCGAAGTAACACGTGAGAAATTTAAAGCTGAAGCAGAAGGCCTTGTTGATAAATTTGAAGCAATGAATAGCATGAGCTCCGACGCTCGTGAGCACGAAGAGTTTAGAATGGGATTAGAAACAGCGCTTAAAGAAGCGATTGCTTCAATAGAAGCAGGTAAAGATATCGCTCGAGAGAATGCAGAAGTCTTAGCTGTTGCTCTTGAAAAGGCGAAGATCGATATTGTTGGTGGTGAAGACCATTTCTTTAATAACTTCGCTAAATCGCTATCTATAGGAAAGGCTATTGACGGACTAGCAGAGAAAAGTGGCACGATTCAAACTATGCTAGCGAAAGTGTTAGAAGCTAATAAAGAAAAAGATGTACATTAAAATCAGTTTTTTAAATTTCATTTTTAATGAACATATTTAATAAAATCAGTGGGTGACCATCTATGAACAATATTAATGACATTTTGCTGCAAATATCAAAAGATGAGATTAAAAAAAATGTAAGTATTGGGGCGGGTGTTGGTGCTGCGCTAGGCCTTGCTAAAGGCAATGTTGTAACTAATACTCTAGTGGGGGCAGGAATCGGTGCTGGGCTCGGATGGTTATTGAGTGAATTTACAGAAAATAACTCAGAAGAGAAAACCTCCATCGAATCTGAAAAATAAGTTGTAATAGAGTGATTAGGGAAAGCTAAAATGTCTAATACTGTAGAAAACGTGGTTGATACGGCTGTTGCTGAAGGTGGTGCGTACGAAGTTATTAAAAAGCGCCTTGTCGAACAAGGGCGCTTATTGGAGCAACACGTTAAATCTCTAAACGATAGCCGAATCCAAGAGTTCGGTAGTAAAGACATGGCAGTGGATGCACGTGTACGTGTACGTACAGCTAACAACTGCATTGCGCGAGATATTGTGCAGGTTGGTCGATACATGCTATTTGGCTACAACGTATTCATAGGCTTAAAAAAAGAAACTCGTGTTGAGGATGTTTTTGCACTTTTTGAACTTACTAAAAGTGAGCAATCTACCGATATTCAAGAAGTAGAAATCGAAAATACATTTCTTACTGACCCTAAATTTATTAAAGAGTTTAAAGAGCTCTATCGGTACTATAAAAATGCTAAACTCTTACAACTCATTGTAAAAGATAGTAAATTACTAATGGGTTTTCAGATTGGTGAGCGAATTGAAGATATCCGTGTCTTTCGCTGGTCTCTATCTGCAGATGGAGAAGAAGTCGAGTATATTGATAATCGTGGTGAAAGGGATATTCAATTGCCACCAAAATATGACTTCGAATGGTCGCAATGTAGTCGAGATGATATTGTTCATGGGCGCCATCCTCATCTCAATATTTTAGATACTGTTTTTGTTGAATGTATTAACGGTAATTTGACAATTAAAGTTGAAAATAATACTCAAGATGGTTTAGGTATTTATCGAGAAGACATAGATAATTCAACGCAATCTATTGATGATGGTCAATACTTCTATGCCAAACTTGGCGATTTAGTTTTACTTAAGATTCTTCCTTACCAGGAAGAAAGATGGCGCTATTTTATCTACAATACACTCACACAATCTGTTGCACGTATTGATGCTATTGGATCATCTTGTGTTCAGCTGCCGGAAGATCATGGTGTGGTTTTTCCTGGGGGCTATTATCTGCAATCTGGAGAATATAAAACTTATGATACAGATTATCCCAATTTAAGCTTTAAGCGCTCGATTCGCTCACCAAATGGCGAAGATGTGATTTTTATTTTTTATGAGCAGGTAGATGGTGTTGTTGCATTATTTGCCTACAACATGATTAATAAAACATTACAAAATCCTATTTATGGTCATGGCTATGCCTTATCTGAAGACGGTACTTTAGTCATTTTTTCTGCGGATAATGAGGCGACGAGAGTTCACCCTATGCAAATATGGCATACGCCTTATGTTAGTGATGAGTTTGCCAGTCAACAGCCAGACAGCCAAACCTTTTATGGCCGTATCGGCAACCCTGGCCTCGTGCGTGGCATCTCTGATCTTTATAGCGTTTGTCGTTTAATTGAAAAGCAGTCGGTTTCTGTACGTTTATATGAAGATTTATCTAAAGCAGCACTAAAAACTTTTGATGATCATTATTGGTTAACAGATGAATCCTTGATTGAAACTAACGAAGTACTTAAAGAAATTGCTGCAACATCTGAGCTCGCAATTGATGAGTTTGAAAAAGTTCAAAGTATTCAGCAACAGTCGCGTAAAGCTTTACAAGATGCGCAGGTGCAACAAGCCACATTGATTAGCGAATCACGTACGGCAACCTGGGAATCTGTTGAAGAGTATGTCGACTGTTTAAATAAAATGCGACATCAGCGCGGATTACTGGCAACAATAAAAGATTATCGTTATATCGATACTAATGAAATAGAAAAAATGGATGAGGCGCTACTAGAAGCGCAACAAATTATTAGTGAGAAGACCACTAACTTTCTAGCAAATGAAAATTCGCTAACGCCTTATCATGATAAAATTAAAACGATTAATGAAGATCTCGAAAAAGCAGATACAGTTGCCGAATTAAAACCGATTGTTGATATTGTTGATGAAACAGCAACAGGATTAGATTTATTATCAGAACTTCTCTCGACTCTTAAAGTTAACGATGCCACCATTAGAACACGTATCGTTGACTCAATCTCAGAAATATACTCTAAATTAAATCAAACTAAAGCTAACGCTAAACATAAACAAAAAAATGTTGGCAGCGAGGAAGCGACGGCTGAATTTTCGGCACAATTTAAGTTATTTTCTCAGAGCATAACTAATGCTCTAAGTATGTCAGATACACCTGATAACTGTGATGAACAGATGTCCCGTCTGTTAGTACAGCTTGAAGAACTGGAAAGTCAGTTCAGTGAGTTTGAAGAGTTTCTCACGTTTATTATAAATAAACGTGAAGAAATTTATGAAGCTTTTGAGTCTCATAAACAACGTTTACTTGATGAGCAACAGAGAAAAGCTCAGTCAGTAGTTGGAGCTGCTGATAGAGCGATTAAGAGTATTGAAAGGCGTTCTTCTAAGTTTAGTGAGATTGATCAGCTTAACACTTACTTCGCATCTGATCCTTTAGTATTAAAGATTCAAGAGTTTGTCATTAGCTTAAATAACTTGAATGCGTCGGTTCAAGCAGATGATATTGATGCACGTTTCAAAGCAGTAAAAGAGCAGGCCGTTAGGATGCTCAGAGATAAGTCTGATATTTATGAAGAGGGTGGAAATGTAATTAAATTGGGTCCGCGACATAAATTTAGTGTTAATCAGCAGGATCTTGACCTCACTATAATTCCAAGAGAAGAGTCTTTATATTTACACCTCAGTGGAACAGATTATTTTGAGCTTATTGACGACCAACAATTACTTTCACTAAAACCATATTGGAATATTAGTCTTACCTCGGAAAGCCCTGAAGTATATCGAGGCGAATATTTAGCATATAGCATACTAAAATCAGCTGAGCATGAAAAAAACAATGTTACGCTCGATGCCTTATATCGTGCGATTAATGATGAGCAGGCAATAACAAAAATTGTTAGAGACTTTGCCGCTCCCAGGTATAAAGAAGGCTATGAAAAAGGTATCCATGATCACGATGCTATTATAATTCTCAAAAAACTTCTTCCTGTGATTCAAAACGCAGATCTCTTGCGTTTTGACCCTATAAGTCGCGGTTTTGCACAAGTTTTTTGGGCTAATATAAAGCGTATCAACGATCAGCTTGAAAATAAACGTTTGACCTACGAAACATGGACTAAGCGCGCTCAGTCTGCCACACACATGCTGCAAGTATTCTCAAGTAGTGAAGCTCAGCGTCTTTTAGCTGAAGAAGTTCGCAGTGCTATGAAAGAGTTTATAGTTACCCATCCCATGGATATTTCCGCGATGGATATTGCTCGCGCTGCAGATTATTTGGTACTAGAACTAGGCCGCGACCGTACAGAGTTTATTGGGAGTAAATACGCACACCAATTAGCAGATGAGCTCAAACGCTCAATGGATGATGATTCCTGGCGACGCTTTCAAATGGCTTTGGAAAAAATGATGGGATGGCCTGCTGAAAGATGGAATTTGTCTTGTGCATGGCTATCGGCATTAGTGAGCGAAAAAAATATACTGCATTTGCAACGTTATATCCCAGAAGCTGCGGGATTGATCAATGCTGATGAACGCATAAGCCGACGCACAACACAAACGGATTTAGAAATAACTGTAGACGGTTTAATGGGTGAGCATCCTAATATAGAGAAGCGAACATTGCACTTCTCTTTAGATGAATTCTTAATGCGTTTAAATAATCACGTTGTCCAACACATCCCTAATTATGAAAACTACTTGCTTACGCGTCAGCATATTATTTCCCAGCAAAGAGAAGAGCTTAGGTTAGAGGAGTTTAAACCTCGCCCGCTTAGTTCTTTTGTTCGCAACCGCCTCATTAACGAGGCGTACCTTCCTATTATAGGAGATAACCTGGCCAAACAAATGGGAACAGTGGGGGATAATAAACGTACCGATTTGATGGGTTTGTTAATGATGATTTCTCCACCGGGATATGGCAAAACTACGCTTATGGAGTATGTTGCTAGTCGACTCGGTTTGATTTTTATGAAAATTAACTGTCCATCAGTAGGGCATGATGTTATCTCTTTAGATCCCAAGCAAGCTCCTAATGCGACGGCGGAGCAAGAACTAAAAAAGTTAAATTTAGCATTAGAAATGGGGAATAACGTTATGCTGTATCTCGACGATATTCAGCATACTAATCCTGAGTTTTTGCAAAAGTTTATTTCTTTATGTGATGGCACTCGTCGTATCGAAGGTGTCTGGCAAGGTAAGACCAAAACCTACGACATGCGTGGCAAGAAGTTTTGTGTTGTTATGGCTGGTAACCCCTATACCGAGTCAGGTGAAGTCTTTAAGATACCCGATATGCTGGCAAACCGAGCAGATATCTATAATCTTGGCGATGTACTTGGTGGTATGGATGATCAATTTGCCTTAAGCTATATTGAAAATAGCCTTACATCGAACAGTGTATTAGCGCCGCTCGCAACACGGGATCTAAATGATGTCTATTTATTTGTTGATATGGCGCGAGGAAAAGATATTGCAACAACTGATTTGAGCCATCAGTACAGTGGTGCGGAGATCAATGAAATTGTTGACGTTTTGAAAAAATTGTTTGTTATTCGTGATGTTGTGCTAAAAGTTAACCAGCAATATATAGCTTCTGCGGCGCAAGCAGATAAATATCGAGTTGAGCCTCAATTTAAATTGCAAGGAAGTTATCGGAATATGAATAAAATGGCGGAAAAAATATCTTCTGTCATGAATTATGACGAACTTATGCAGCTTATTGAAGACCATTATATGGGAGAGGCACAACTTTTAACCGCTGGAGCAGAAGAGAACTTGCTTAAACTTGCTGCACTGCGAGGTAATATGAAAGTAGAGCAAGAGCAGCGCTGGCAGGTGATTAAGGAAGATTTTCTTCGCAACAAAGCTCTGGGTGGAGATGATGCAGACAGTGGTCAAAAGATAGTAAGCCAAATGCTCGATTTAACAAGCGAAATGAAAAATATCGCCCATGCTGCAGCTTCTATTTCTGATCAGGCTAAAACACAAGATAGATTAAAAGAGAAAATTGTTAAGCTTGAACGTAACAATGAAGATATAAACAGTAATAAAAAACTAGAAAATCAAGCTGTATTAATCAATACTTTAAATGAAATTAAGCAGGCAATAGTAGCTAATGAGACGAGTGTTGAGGTAGTTAATCAGCCTGTTCCCGGTATGGATCAGCTATTAAGAGTTTTAGCAACCACAATTGAAAGTAGTATTTATCCTCTAGTAAGGAGTATGGATAAAAAACTAGACATTGATTTGCGAACACATGAGAAAATGAATGAAGTTTCTCAAAGTCTACGTGACTTAGAACAACAACTAAAATTACAAAAAACAAAAAAGATAGATAAGAACTTATCAGGCAGTTAGCTTATGGCTGGTGTTAAAGACCAATTTAAATTAATTCTAAATATATGCCTAGTAATGGTCGCGATACACTCAGCTAATATTTTCTTGAATGGCAATCTTAACCAGTTTGGTATTCTTCCTGGAAATGTAAATTCATTACCGTATATTCTTACTGCCCCATGGCTTCATGGAAGCTGGGGCCACTTAATTAATAATTTAATTGGTATGGCCGTATTTAGTTCACTCTGCTTAATCAGAGGCATCCCCTTCTTTGTAAGAAGCAGCACAATAATTGTTGTACTTACTGGTTTGTTGGTGTGGTTTTTCGGTCGCTCTAACGCTGTTCATATTGGTGCTAGTGGTTGGATATTTGGTTTATGGAGTCTATCCATTGCCATCGCTTGGTTTCAAAGGAGCTTTCTCAATATTGTTATAGCGATATTTGTTGCTTTCTTCTATGGCGGTATGATTTGGGGAGTAATGCCAACTGACCCTTATATTTCTTTTGAGTCTCATTTTTTTGGCGCCTTCTCTGGAATTGTAGCTGCCTATATGATGACTCGTGGCAATAAGAGTTTAAGTAAACGAAGTAACTAGTTGGATTTGGATGTGCTTTATAAGGAGTCCCTATGAAATGCCCTAATTGTAAACAAAATGATCTGGCCCCTAAAGAATTAGAAAAAGGCCTCGTTGGTGCGGGTTGCACAACCTGCGGTGGTGTGCTTTTACCATTGATGAATTACCGCTATTGGCAAGATATTCACAGCTCATCTATAGAGCCTTGGGATGAAACAGTTGAAGTAAAAACTGAAGATAGTTCAGGCGATGGTGCTAAGTTTTGTCCAAAATGTAATCGCTTCATGAGCAAATATCGTATCGGCCTTGAGAGAGATAATCGCGTTGAATTATGTGCAAATTGTGATGAAGCATGGCTTGATACTGGTGAATGGCAGTTGTTAAAGTGCCTAGACCTACATAATCATTTACCTGATATATTTACCGATGCATACCAACGGGAATTACGTAAAAAACAACAACGCGAAAAATGGGATATGCACTTTGAAAAAGAGATCGGCGCTGAAGACTTTGAACGGGTCAGACAGTTTAAAATATGGTTGGACGACCATGACTCATTTACTGAAATCAAACACTATCTCAATATTAATTTTGATTAGGGTTTGTTAACGGAGCTTGATTAGTAGCTCCCCAATCGCTCAATAGTATAAGTCACATAGATTACGGTACCGACAATCGGTGATAGGTATCACCGATTGTCCACCATATATTGTAGGTGCTCGTTATTAGTGCCACAGCAGCCCCCCATAATTTTAATACCTGATTGCTGATTTAATTCTAACATTAGCTCTCCCCACTCACTGAGGCTGTCAGCATGCAATTCGCTTGCTCCGTCCAGATCACAATGATCCAAAGAGGAAGCATTAGCTTGCAAACCTATCAATCTTTTTAATTCGGCGCTTCCTATATTTTCAGGGTTGAGAAAAGAGGGGTAAGAGCAATTAACAAAATAACCTAAAGGTGGGACTTCAGTCTTGGTATCAATTAACTCAATGGCTTTTTCCAAACTTGATCCATCGAGTACCTTCCCATCTCTCCCAATCACGAAACTTATAATATAGGGTAACTCACTTGATTGCATCGCTTTAGCTATGCCTAAGGCTTCGTCAACATTAGGTAGAGTGGCAGCGAAAAGAAAATCTGGGGAGGTTGTAGAAAGTTGTTCTATTTGCCAACTGTGAAACTCTTCAGCCTCTGCTGTAGATAGGCCTTCTTCAGGTAAATAGCAATCATTCTTACAACCAATTAAGCCGCCAATTTTAATTAAATGTTTGGCGTTATGAAATTCATTGCGAACCTCTTGCATGAATCTAATCGCATCAATATTGACAGAGCTATTAATTGTTGAGTTTTGTACTCGATCCCGATTTGCTCGCCATGTAGGAGTGCATATGAGAATGGGAATATTAGATGCTTTAGCTATACTAATATAGTCTTTATAAACTTGTTTTAAGCTAGTACTTGCTAACGCATCATAAATCAGAGGTGCATGTACAAGGCTATCATGAAGCTTAATCTTACTATCCCGCCGTAAGCGTTCGACAATAGCTGCTTCTGCCAATATAAAGTCACTATCTTCTAGTAATTGCTTCATCTTTTTTCTCAGCATTTTTTTCATTTCACGAAAACCTACTTCATCATATGAAGTAGCGACAGAGCTTGCTTGTATTACTTCAACGAGTTCCGTTTCAATTACGGCTAAGAGTTCCCAAACAATACCGTGTAGATATTACGCGTAGCCTCATAATTAGAATAATGCCTGCCATAAGCAAGCCGATAACCAAGCCAAACCAAAACCCCTGTGCATACATTGGTTCTACAATAAGACTTGTTAAACCTAAGATATATCCAAGAGGCAGACCAAAAAACCAAAAAGTAACAAACATAATATACATGGTAATTTTAGTATCTTTATAGCCGCGCAGTGCTCCAGCAGCAGTGACTTGAAATGCGTCGCCTAATTGGAATGCTGCAGCATACAACAGTAATGTACTTGATAGTGCGATAACCTCTGGTTGACTGTTATAAAGCTCAGCAATTTGAAAACGAAAGTTATATAACATGATGCCACTGAATACGGCATAGGCAAGTGCTAAAAATATACCATAGTAAGCTGTGAAGCGAGCATCGAATACTTGATCGGAACCTATAAAAAAACCAATGCGAATAGTCAAGGCCATACTTAGGCTCAAAGGGATCATAAATAACAGAGCGGAGCAATTGAGCGCAATTTGATGTGCAGCGACAACAGTTGGATTCAAAGGTGCCAAGAATAATGCGATAACAGCAAACATACTGGACTCAATAAAATGAGATGAGCCAATAGGTATACCTA
This sequence comes from Agarilytica rhodophyticola, assembly GCF_002157225.2. NCBI lineage: Bacteria > Pseudomonadati > Pseudomonadota > Gammaproteobacteria > Cellvibrionales > Cellvibrionaceae > Agarilytica > Agarilytica rhodophyticola. The sequence continues at coordinate 6,515,981 of NZ_CP020038.1, read as the reverse complement.
GGCGCAATAGAGAACGTAGACTAGGCCAATCCCATATTTTATCCACTTTAGATAATTTAAATGGCAGATAGGCTTTTTTCGTTAATACTACAACTGCCATGTAAAAGAACATAATATAAAATGAAATGGCACTAGCCCAGCCACACCCTATACCACCCATTTCAGGTAGGCCAAATTTGCCATAAATGAGGCCATAATTTAAAAACGCATTGCATACCAAGCCAATAACACTGGCCATAACGGCAGGCTTGGTCAAAGAAACTCCATCACTGTAAAAGCGTAAAACATTATATAAAAGGACAGGGAGTAGACCCCAAATCATCGCATTCAAATAGCCGTTGGCAATCGGACGTATAGCGTCATCTGCTCCAATTAACACTAGCACCGGCGATAAGGACATAAGCAGCAACATCGTAAAAGGTGTCACAAAAAGTACTATCCAAGCAGACTGAAAAACCTGTTTGGGTATTTCCTCATAACGTTTTGCTCCGTGTAATTGTGCGACGGTTGGAGTAAGTGCCGATAGCAAACCGGTGAGGAAAAGAAATATCGGAAACCACATGCTGCCACCAATGGCAACGCCAGAGAGGTCGCGAGCATCATAACGACCCGCCATAACAGTATCCATGGTGACAACAGCCACCTGAAGTAACTGCACCATAAGTATTGGTCCACCTAGTGAAAACAAGGAGCGGCTTTCATTTCTAACTCGTGTTTTTAAAGAGGTAGGTTGTGTTTTTAATGTACCTGTCACCACAATGTCAGATCCCTGAGTAATAATAATGGGCAAAAATGCCTTGAGTGCCATTTGGCGGGCATGATAATACCAGTTTGAAACTATCAGTAGTTCAAAATATTGTTCAGTCTTTGTATCATTTACCCCTGAGAGAAACCTTACATATTCTTTGCCGTATGTATGTTTCGTGTCATTTTTATACTGGTACTCGAATGATCGAGAAAATGTCCAGACGCACACTAAAGCGGCGTCTAGGTAACCACTTTTAGTCGAAAAGTAGGACAACACTATGAAATTATTTCGTCAGCTATTTGGTAAAACACCAGCTCCAGCCCCCGTACCTGAAACATTAGAAAGCAAATTAAAAAAGCTTGAGGCGTACAGTGTCGAACAACTAGAAGCTTTGGCAAAAGACAACGATGTTAGCTCAGACGAAATCAGCTTAAGAGTTACTGCAGTTGAACGCTTGGCCGTAAGTCACACCTTATATGAATTGGCATCCAAAGGGGATGTGTCATCAGTGGTTGAAAAAGCAGCACGCCAAAGATTAGCTTATTTTATCGATAATAACGAAATTTCACTCGAGTCACTTCTAAAATATGTGAGTGATACTGAAAAGCTGTTGGCTATTGCCTCATTTTGCCGACAAGTGGATCTAGAGGCACAAGTGCTTGCTCAGGTAGATGATCAGGAAATGCTAGCAAAATTATGTCAGTCCGCTACTTCTGCCTCGGTTAGACAGTCATTGGCTGAAAGAATCGAATCGCCCGAACTTTTGAAAGAGCTGTCTAAGTCTCTTAAAAGCAAAGACAAAAAAGCCTACAAAATAATCAAGTCCAAATTAGATGTTATTCGTGAGCAAGAACACAAAGCTGCTGAATTAAAAAGCAAGTTAGAAAGTGTGTGTGAAGAGGCCGAGCAGCAAGCTAAACGCAATGTAGATAAAGACTATATATCGCGCCACAACCGTATAAAAAGACATTGGCAGGATGTGAGCAGTGAAGCAGATGAGGCGGTACAACAGCGCTTTAATTCGGCTATGGAAAGCTGTGAAAAATCCATTACGCAGTACCATAAAGATTTGGATGCTGCGCGAGAACTGGAAGCTAAAGTATCAAGTCTAGATCAAGATCGTCATGAGCTATTAGGTAAGCTTTGGACAACTGTAAATAGTTTATACGATCTCGAATCTGCTGATGATGAAGCGCTGGGAGCTATCCAGAAGCTATTCGAAGAACATAAAAATCGATGGAATGAACTAAAGAGTTATGGCAAACCTAATACAACATGGGTGAAAACATACACCCAGATGTGTGACGCTATTGACACCATTTCCCATGCATACAAAGACAAAGGCTCTTTGATTCAGCACAGCGCCTTGATTATAAGTGATGATCAAACTGAGGAAGACAAACAAGCAAGTATTAAATATTTACGAAATCTCTTGCGACCCATTCGCTCTTTTGAACGCATGGAAAATAATTATCCAAGTAATGAAAATGTCAATAAGACAACTGCACTTCTTAAACGTCTAGAGGCTGATTCGGCGGCACAAGAAGAAAGTTATCAAAAGCAAATTCGATTACTTGGTGGTTTAATTCGTAAGGCCAATCAAGCCACAGAGCAAGGGCGTTTAAAGCAAGCGATCGGTATGCGCCATTCTATCGATGAAAAAACAGAAGCTATTGGTGAGTTACCTAGTAATATACAGCGTAATTTAGAGAGCCTAGATGAAGCTATCCAAAAGTTGGTGGATTGGCAAGCATACGCGGTTGTGCCCAAGAAAAATGACCTAATTGAAGCTATGGAGAAACTAGTAGGGGCTGACCTTGCTCCTGAAGCTCTGGCGACAAAGATCAAAAAATTGCAAAGTGAATGGAAAGAACTAAATCAAAGCGGTAAAGACAGAAATGAAGAGCTATGGCAGCGCTTTAGTGAATTAGCTGATAAAGCGTACGAGCCTTGTAAAGTATACTATCAAGAACTCGCTGATACGCGCTCTGCTAACCTTGAGAAACGCCAAAAATTAGTCTCACAATTAGAAACATTCTACCAAGAATATAATTGGGATAAAGCGGATTGGAAACATGTAGAAAAAATTATACGCACGGCGAGATCAGAGTTACATAGTTACTCCCCTGTTGAACGGGCGGCGAATAAAAGTGTATCGCAATCTTTTGATGCAGCAATGACAAATATACAAACAAAGTTAAATGATGAATTTGCTAAAAATAAGGCATCTAAAGAGCAGCTAATTACCCAAGCTGAAAATATCACTAAAATGGATGACCTACAGCAAGCTACCGATGCAGTAAAACGTTTGCAAGCACAATGGAAAACTATCGGTCGTTGCCATTATCGCGATAGTGATCAGCTTTGGAAAGATTTCCGCGCACATTGTGATGCGATATTTGATAAAAAGAATGCTCAGTACGAACAGCGTAAAGCCGAAATAGACAAACATATCGAACAAACTAGGAGTATTGTCGATAAAGTTGTTGCACTTAGCACTTTAGAGGGAGACGAGTTATTAGCTGCTAGATCCCAGCGCGATCAGTTACAACAAGAATTTTCAGAAGTTGAAAACTTGCCGGAGAAAGTAATGCATGCATTACAACGGGATCTTGGTAAAGCGGTAGAAAAGTTTGAAAATAAAATAGAACAATTACAAAAAGGTAGTGAAACACAAGCTTGGAAAGTATTCTTTGACGCTTGTAAAAAGGTTAATAATTACTGCTATACATATAACGAAAACCAAGGTATTGACGATACAACTCGTGATGAATTAACAAGCTTTATCGCATCTATTGAACAATGGCCGGAAGGTGGCCAGTCTGTAATTAGTGAAAAAATCGCAAGTGTTGAGAAATCACAGGAAAATCTCAATACAGATAACCTTAAAGCACTGAAGATGTTATGTATTAGAGCTGAGATTCTTGCAGATAGATCATCACCGGAAGATGACAAAGATTTGAGAATGGAATATCAAGTTAATTTATTGCAAAAAGGCATGGGTAGAATCAATGAAGAAAAAAGCGGAGCTAAAATCGCTAAAGAATGGGTGAAAGTTGGGCCAGTAGAAGACGATGTTTATCAAACTCTATTTGATCGTTTCTATAATAGCTGGTCAGTGCTGCCTGTCTGATCGTGCCATTAATCTAAGGTCTGTTAACAGACCTTAGATTATTGATATGCTGGTAATAAAAGTAGCCAATAGATCTACGACCTCGCCTTGTTGTTCTCGGTGGGGTACATGCCCACAATTTGCAACCATCTTAATTGTCGATGGCCCCCCAGATAAACGACTGATAGCCTGCGGTTGTTTTAGAGAACCGTACTCATCATCTTCTCCATAAATAATCAATACCGGACATTTAACTGAGGCCAACTCGGTATCTTGATTCCAATTCGTAAATTCATCAGATAACCATGTATTCAGCCACGAATTTAATACCCAACGAGCTTTGCTACTATGGTACTTTTCCAGTTTGGCGATTTGATTGGGATTCTTAAAATGTAATTTAGCCGCCTTTAAACCAGTGATAGTCTTTTTCTCAACAAATGCCACTGACGATTCTATAATAAGTGCAAGACAGCGTGTCGGATATGTAGCAGCTACTACCACACCCATACTACCTCCTACACTATGTCCGAAACAAATAAAATGGTTGACTTCGAGATGTTGGCAAACATCCTTAAATATACTGCCAGCTTCTTTATTGATAAAATTAAGCTCGATATCGCCAGCATGAGAGTCCGATCGGCCAAACCCAATACGATCATAGGCGATGACTTCGTGCCCAGTAGCTAATGCTAATAATTGTGGAAATTTATGCCACAAATCTACACAGCCAAGGGAATCGTGTAGTAAAAAGATAGGTATATTTAGTTTTGCCTCACACCCTTTTGGTAACCATCTTTTTATAAAAATCCGACCATACGATGTTTGTAAGTACTGCTCGATAACCGTTATTTGGCTCATATATATGTTTTAAATTTTTGAAAAATCAATAGATATTATTGTGTTTAATAACGGCTTGATAAACAATTACCGATTGGGTTAATTTATAGTCCGATCAGGCCATTAATGTTTTAATCATTGTTATGGGTGTTGGCAGTCTATGGGGGGAGTGGAATGAGAGGGGATAAAAATAGAGCGAGAACGAAAAGCTATGACAAAAATGCTGTAAAGAAAATTGCGATTATTGCTTATGACAATTGCTGGGCAATGAGTGTATTTTCCGTAAAAGACTTTTTTAGGATTGTAGCCCTGTTAGAGAAGCAGCTTGGTTTAAATAATGCATTTGATGTTAATATCATTACATTCGATGGACAAGAAGTGATAGCAGCCGGAGGCAATTGTATTACCCCCTGCGCGGCACTTAGCAAGCGTGCTGTTTACGATTTTATTATTGTTCCACCAATGGAAGGCCCTGCACTTATTGCAAATCAATGGCGCTCATCCAATATGACTCATTGCTTAATAAACAATACTCATGAGAATAGTTTAATTCTGGGATTAACAACAGGTGTAGGTCTTCTTGCGGATGCAGGTATTGTCGATGGAAAACTATTAGCGACTCACTGGGCATTCCTCGGCTATTTCAGAAAAGAATTCCCCAAATGCCAATTTATTGCACATAATTCTTATTTGCAAAGTAATAATTATTTCACAACAGGCTCAATGAATGGTTGTTTCGATGCTTTGCTGGCCTTTGTCTGTAAGGTAAGGGGGGATGCCTTTATGCAATTGTGTGCAACTCACCTTTTAATTGATGACCCCCATCGCGTAAATCCATTATTACCCGGTCATAGAAATCATCATGATAATATTGTATTAAGAACCCAAGACTGGCTTGAGAATAATTTTGCCAGCGAATTCACCATTAGCGATTTGGCAATAAAGTTTGGTGCTAGTGAGCGCAATTTGAAGCGTCGTTTTCAAAAAGCAACCGATATTTCAATTATCCATTATTTACAAAAAGTCAGAGTTGACAAAGCAAAGAAGCTGCTTATTTCGACTCGCTCAAGTATCAAAGAAATTGCCTATGAAGTAGGCTATGAAAATGTTAGTTTTTTTATAAGGTTGTTTAAACGCAGTACTGGACTCACCCCATCTCAGTGGCGTGATGACGATGCTTGGAGGCCTTAAGTATTCAATAGGCTTTGACCATCTTTTGTCATAGATTTTATGTATAAAATCTATGAATCTAGTGTTAAAAGCGTTTAGTTGAGTTACACTTTATCGTATTTAGCATACGCCTTACCGCATTTTTTCTTTGCTATTCAACGTCATATTTATAATAAACTATTTGCTATTTCCCTAGTCAATATGACCGACTTTCCCAAAGGGAAAACTTGCATATAACTTAAGTACTTTGGAATCTCTATGAAACGATTACTCCTACCACTAACCGCACTTGTCTTGCTAGAAGCCTGCGCGCCGCAACAGCATAGCCAAAACAATGCTGTTAAAGCTAAGCCTCTATCATCAGGTGTTACTTTAAATAATTTCGATACAACCGTTAAACCGCAAGACGATTTATTTCGCTATGTGAATGGTACTTGGCTTAAAAATACAGAGATCCCAGCAGATAAATCTAACTACGGCTCATTTACAGTTTTGGCTGATAATGCGCGCGAAGATATGCGTACAATTATCGAGAGTTCTGCTAAACAAAAAGATGCCACAGAAGGTAGTGATGCCCAGAAAGTTGGTGATTTATATAACAGCTATATGAATGTTGCCTTACTAGAGAGTTTGGGTATGAAGCCCTTAGCTGAGCCACTCGCCGTGATCGATAGCATTAATGATAAGGCTTCTTTAGCATCCTATTTTGCAAAGGCGCAAATGATAGGCTCTGATTCGCCTTTTGGTTTTTTTGTAAATAATGATTCAAAGCAACCTGATCGTTATATTACCTTTTTTGTTCACAGTGGTTTAGGGCTTCCAGACCGTGATTTTTACTTCAAAGAAGATGATAACTCGGTAAAAATTCGAAAAGATTATGTACAACATATTGAAAAAATGTTCACTCTTGCAGGCTTCGCTTCGCCAGCTAAATCGGCTAAAACGGTTATGGCTTTGGAAACTCGCATTGCTGAAGCCCACTGGAAACGGGTAGACAGAAGGAACCGCGATCTAACTTATAATAAATATAAAGTTGAAGAATTAAATAAACTTATGCCCGATTTTAATTGGGATGGTTATTTAACAACTTCCGGAATTGCTAGCGAAAAAGAAACTATTATTCGTACACCGAGCTTCTATGAGAAATTTAATACTATTTTCAAAGAAACTTCCTTAGAAGACTGGAAGACCTATCAGCGTTGGCATTTGCTGACTTCCTATTCCTCATTGTTGACCAAAGCTCTCGATCAAGAAAACTTTGCTTTTTATGGCACTAAACTGCAAGGTACGGAGCAACAAGAAGTGCGCTGGAAACGCGCCGTTTCTGCTGTGAACAGCCTATTGGGTGAAATGGTGGGTAAGGTTTACGTTGAAAAGCACTTTAAGCCAGAAGCAAAAAAACGTATGACAGCCATGGTAGAGAACTTACGTGAGGCCTATCGTTTAAGTATTCTTGATTTAGAGTGGATGGGTGAAGAAACTAAACAGGAAGCGCTTGTAAAATTAGAAAAGTTTAATCCTAAAATTGGCTACCCGAACAAGTGGCGTGACTATTCGAAGTTAACAATTGATAGCCAAGATTTGGTGGGCAACTTTATGCGTGCTCGTCTTTTCAACAATCAATTACAAATTGATAAGCTAGGTAAGCCTATTGATAAAGATGAGTGGTTCATGACACCGCAGACAGTTAATGCTTATTACAATCCTAGCTTGAATGAGATCGTTTTCCCTGCCGCTATTTTGCAACCTCCTTTCTTTAATATGGAAGCAGAAGACGCCGTTAACTACGGTGGTATCGGAGCTGTAATTGGCCATGAAATGGGACACGGCTTTGATGACCAAGGTGCAAAATCTGACGGCGATGGTGCTCTACGAAACTGGTGGACTGAAACAGATCTTAAAGAATTCCAAGAGCGTACAAGCAAACTGGCTACCCAATTCGATGGCTTTGAAGCTCTACCTGGTGAATTCGTTAACGGTAAATTTACCTTAGGCGAGAATATCGGTGATCTTGGTGGTTTAACCATTGCTTATAAGGCTTATCAACTTTCTTTAAAAGGCAAAGAAGCCCCTGTTATGGATGGTTTTACCGGTGACCAACGCTTCTTTATTGGCTGGGCACAGGTATGGGCGAGAAAATACCGCGAGGAAAACCTTCGTCAGCGTATTACCACTGATCCTCACTCCCCAAGTGAATTCCGCACCAATGGTGTAGTAAGAAATATGCCAGAATTTATTGAAGCGTTTGATGTAAGCGAAAAAGATAAACTCTTTTTACCTGAAGATGAAAGGGTAAAAATTTGGTAAATTATTGCTAAAATTTTGTTGAGGTAGAGCAATATAACAATTCTCTACCTCAATAATTCCCTCTTTCAGTTCTTCGTTACATTCTCTTCTTTCGATTACTATCCATAATTTAAACGTCAATAAAGAATGCCTTTATTAGGTAGCGTTGCTATATCGCATTATTATATCTATGCAAAGATAAATATAGAACTTTTGCTTTATGCTAAGGGAGTTGAAATATAAAGTGGAGGAAACAAAAGGGTGAAGGAAAAATAAAAAAGCCAGCACAGTATGACGCCGTGCTGGCAATAGATGGGGGAAAACCTAAAAATAATTAGAATATAACGTTAACACCAGCAAATGCGCGACGACCGATCAAGTCATACAAAGCATTTGTTGTATAACCTGGAGGCGTTTTATCAAACAGGTTACGTACACCAATATTAAATGTTACGTTGTCGTTAAACTCATATCTTGCAGATAAATCATGAGTGATAATAGATGGAACAAATGCTGGTGATAAATCTTCAGGGCTGTCTGCGCCTGGAGATACATCAAATAATGCTGATCTGTCGATATAACGAAGTGTCCAGTTAACACCTACACTATTAACTAGGTAATCAGCAGAGAAGCTTGCTTGCCATTCGGGATCACCAACTTCGCCTTCCTCAACGTTAGTTTCTTCAGGACGATCTTGGAATTCAAAACGCTCAAGCTCTAGCAAGTGATTTACATATAAACCCATCGCTAAGCTACCCGGCAAGTTTACAGTTTCCATTGGAAGTGTATATCTTGCTTGTAATTCAATACCTTGGGTTGTTAACGCTGCAGTGTTTAAGAATATTGAAGTAACAGTATCCACATTGCCTGTAGCATCTCGTTCTACAAGTGAACAGAAAGCATCATCAGGTGAGCCTGCCGCATCCACACAGTTGTCGATAATATTTTGAGCTGTTACAGCGTCAATGGCGTCTTCTATTTCAATATCATAGAAGTCTACAGTTAAAGAAAGGTCATGTGAAAAATTAGGTGTCCAAACAAAACCTACTGTAGATGATGTTGACTCTTCCGGGGTTAATTCTGTATTGCCACCGCTTAGAACATTAACAGACACCGCATCGCTAGCGTCGAAGCCTGGTGCAATTCCTATAGCCGCACAGTTAGCAGCACGATCTGGATCATCATTAATATTGTCTGCATCACAAGGGTCTGCAATATTAGCAAAGCCAGGAGATAGCGGGCTGAAAGCTTCATTAATATTTGGCGCTCTTACTGCCTCACCATAGGTACCGCGTATTCTGAAGGTTTCAAAAGGTGCGTAAATAACACCAACTTTAGAAGCATCTACACTACCAAAAGGCTCGTAATCTGCATTACGGTATGCCAAGTCAACAGTAAACTCGTTAACAAATGGTAAATCCGCTAAGATTGGCAAGCTTAATTCTATAAAGCCTTCCGAAACATCAAATTCACCTACTACATCTGGAGTTGCTGCAGTAGTAAGGAATCCTCTTTGAGCAAATTCGTCAGTGGTTGATTCTGATCTTTCTTCACGGTATTCGAAACCTAGTGCAACGCCAATTGGGCCACCGGGTAAATTCAAAAATTGCTCAGTATCAAACACTAAGCTACCACCAATAACTTCTTGATCAATCTGATCTGATCGCACCACATTGGCTGATACAAAGTCTCTAGCAGCAGCTGATACTTGACCATTACCAAAGGCATTATATGGAACACATTGGTCACCATTAACTAGTGCAGGGTCTTGATAATTTGCACCTTGCAGACTTGCCACTTGGCTACGGCAAGCTGCTTGTCCAGTAGCAGGGTCTATAACTGCATCAAGTGCTGCTACAAAATTACTTGGAATCAAATCATTAAGAGTTGTGCGAGAGTTATTTGTACGACCATTGACATAAAATAACTCGTAGTTAAAGTCCGTAGCGCTAATAGTGAAGTCACCGTCGAAGCCACCAACGAATCTGAATGTTTCACGTCGGTTATCCGCCGCACGAGGCCCTAGTTCATCAAAGAGCTTTGAAAAGCTTACTTCGGTAAGACCTGCATTAGTGTAGGTCTGTCTTAAGTCTGCAGGTAAAAAGGCATTATCTGCAACATTGATATTGACATTGCCAAAACGGAAAGAGGGGAGGAATGTTTGCTCAATATCGGAGCGAACGTATTTAATGTCACCAAACACATTAATGCTATCTGTTAGCTCATAATTAAATGTTGAGCCAACATTAATTTTTTTAATACCTGGTAAGATATCTTCGTAATCTTCCGAGCCAAAACAGAAGTCGCAGCCATCGGGGAAGTTACCAAACGCAGCGTTGTTAGACTGGTCTCTAAGCGTTTGCAGTACTGGATTACCAGCATTGTCAAAAGTGTATAGTGGTACGCCAGAAGCGGCAGGGGCGTTTAGCACACCGTTAGCATTAAGGAATTCTGATAATACTCTGGGAACAAAAAGTCTATCAGGAATACCATCATTTTCCCCTGTGTCGTTAGGGTTAACAATCGAGCCAAAATTATCCAACTGATTTAAGTCATTTGAAACCGTTTGCTGAATGCGCTCGCGGCTAGCATAGAATGTAACATTACCACGATCATCCGGAAGGTTAGCACCGGCAACTAAACTAAATGAAAAATTCTGAGCGCCAACATCTTCAGTGGATTCAGAACCTGAAGCATTAAATTCAAAGCCTTCAAAATTCTTCTTTAATAAAACGTTAACAACACCAGATACAGCGTCAGAACCATAAACCGCCGATGCGCCACCCGTGATAATTTCTACACGTTCTACAAGCGCTGAAGGGATAGATCCCAAATCTACTTGAGCCGACCCTGCAGCCGCAGCTACATGGCGTTTACCGTCAACTAGTACAAGTGTACGTTCAGTACCTAAGCGCCTTAAGTCAGCAGAACTAATACCTGCAAAAGCATTATTGTCATTATTACCAACAATAGTATTTGTTGCACCAATTGCAGCGTTTTCTGCAAGTATAGATGCAAGATCTGGTGTTGCAGCTCTGGAAATAGATGTGGAGTCTATCGAAATAATTGGTGCTGGTTGCGACACTTCTGGTCGTGCGATACGAGAGCCTGTCACCACAACAATTTCTTCTACTAACTCGTCGCTAGTGTTTTTTTCTTGAGCGAACGCTGCTTGAGTAAGCAATGTTGGAACCGCTATCAAAGCGATACAAGTTTGTATCGCATTCGATAATTTCTTCTTCTTCATTAGTTTATTGCCCCTACTTTTTAAAAGTATATTAATTAAAATTTAATGTCTAATAAGTATTCGTTTATAAGTTGGCGCAAGAGATTAAAAATTAATCCCGCATGTGCAAACATAATTTGAATTTTTTAAATAAAGATTGTTGTAATACTTACTATAAGCCCCAGCTTTAATTAAAAAATTATAAAAACGCAATAAATGATTTAATCGACATGACTAAATGCATTGATCGGATCAATATTTTTCGGTAACTAATTTAAGATTTTGACAGGTCGACTATAAATTTTGGCACATTAAATTTTAAATCACTTTATTCTATTATATTTTCTATAATGAATAAAAAATAAACTTCACAAATCTGCTATTTAACTAAAACAAACATGCACTAAGATTTTAACGCGATTATTTAAAAGCGCATTAACCGATATCAAAAAATATAGCTGATAATGTTTATTGAAAAATTAAATTCCTTCCATGACAAACAATTAAAACACTTAACCTAAGTTAACAATTATTTAAAATAATTAACATTGATATTAGATGTGAAAAATATAATAGCGGCACTCATAGTTACATAAAACACTTTCTTTAAATGCTATAAACACAATTCGATGTTGTTTTATACAATTTAAATAAAAAGCTTTAATAGAAAGACAGGGTCAATTTCTACTTTTAACTTAAAATATAAGTATTTAAATAAGTGAATTTTTAATTACCTAACAAAAGAATTAACTCGTTACGCATTGATGGTAATTTAAACAAACTTATATTAACGGGAATTTGCTTTTTCAAAAAATGCAGCAGCTTAATTAATATGCGGAATACAACTTAATTGATAATACTCATATGTTAACTAATTCTTAGCCAAATCGCTTGGTTAAGCGGTTTGGGCTTACTCAATTGCGCGGCAGTTTATATATATTTATTGCATTAATCTAGTGCTGATTAAGATTAATTGCTTCTTATTGGTTCAAACTACTAAAAAATAAATTATTAAAAAGATAAAACGATTAAAATGATCTTAAAAAAATTAAAAGCTTGGTTAAGCTAATAGAAACAATAAAAAATAATTGGATGAGAAAAATACGTTAATATTTTTCAATGGGCTTTAAATTTGGTGGGTTTGTAATCGAGCTAATAAAAAAGGCCGATAATATCGGCCTTTTGGTCAAGCAGATTGCTAGCAGGTAAATTACTATTCGCTAGCTTCTGAAGCTTCACTCGCTTCTTCTGCTGGAGCCTCAGCTTTTGGCTCTGGTGTTTTAAGTAACTCTTCTTTTTGTAAAATAGAGACTTTCTCATCACCATTGATCCAGGTACGCGAAGCGCTACGAACAGCGTAACGCTTATCATTACGTAGAAAAATAGTGTACTCAGCAGTTTTTTTAACAAGTTTCATATGCCTTTCCTATATTTTATTTCATTAATATATTGTTTAGCGGCTTATATTTAGCCTAATTACTCAGTCTATAAGCTGAGCGGGCGGCAGTCTATATACATTTTCATCGTTAAGCCAGCACCAATATATAAAAATTGGTAGTTTTGTTAAATTGATGAACGTGTTGGTTGTATGTTGTTCTGGCGTTTTTTCACACTAAGGCTAGAGTCACATGAATAACAATTAAATAGCGATAAAGAGTTAAGTAGTAATAACACTAAAGAAGAAATGAGTAGAAGGAGGGGGTTGTGACGCTATCAAACTAAAAAAGCCGCATAGTGCGGCTTTTTTAGAAACTCGATAGGAAAGCGCCCCTAATGTGACTTACTTGGAGTTATCTACCATATAGTCAACAGAGCCTTTGATCTCGTCATCAGAACAATCAAAGCAGAGCCCTTTAGCTGGCATGCCATTAAAACCGCTGATAGCACTGGTGTATAACACATCAATACCTTTACCTACACGAGGTGCCCAAGCGGCAGCATCACCTAGTTTAGGTGCACCGGCAGCACCAGTAGCATGACAGGTGGCGCACTTTGAATCATAAACATCCTTTCCCGAGCGAGGCCCGCTGTTTGCCGCAACCTGAACAGGTGCCGCAGCACAAGACTCACCAGACATGCAGACAGATCCGGCGGGCTTGATACGATCTTCTAATGACTCAGCTGCAACCTGCAAAGACACAGCAGCCAAGACACCCCACGCGATACGTGTCATTATCTTCATTCATTTCACCTTTTGTCTTAAATAACTAACGCTCTCAAATTTTGTACATGGATTATAGCGGCAAATAGGGGCTACGTGCAGTAGTAATGTCTTTGCGTAATATCAACAAATCCATGTATTTAGCTTCTTTTTACGTCTAATCCCACCAAATAGCTCTCTTTGCTTAAAAAATAAACATGTTCCATTCACCTGCAAAATCCTCAGCCATTGCAAGTAGACTATTTATCGGTTCATGGTATGATGTGCGGCCTGTTGGGAGACACAGCTTAAACCCTCCCAACCTCCCGCATCCGTAGCTCAGCTGGATAGAGTAGGTGGCTTCGAACCACTTGGTCGGGGGTTCGAATCCCTCCGGATGCGCCATATAAAAAAAGGCCCTGCTCGCAAGAGCAGGGCCTTTTTTTATATGTTGTATTTGGATGATTTGATAAGAACCCCTGTTCGACTAAATCGCCTGGAGCGATTTAGCATGCGCAACGCGCACCCGAAGGGCGAGGCGCAGGACGCGCCGAGTGCATCCCGGGATATAGACACCATGAACATTATCAATATATTCGCAGCTCGCAAGAGCAGGGCTTTTTTTGTATGTAGTATCTGGATGATTTGATAAGAACCCCTGTTCGATTAAATCGCCTGGAGCGATTTAACATGCGCAGCGCGCACCCGAAGGGCGAGGCGCAGGACGCGCCGAGTGCATCCCGAGATATAGACACCATGAACATTATCAATATATTCGCAGCTCGCAAGAGCAGGGCTTTTTTTGTATGTAGTATCTGGATGATTTGATAAGAACCCCTGTTCGATTAAATCGCCTGGAGCGATTTAACATGCGCAGCGCGCACCCGAAGGGCGAGGCGCAGGACGCGCCGAGTGCATCCCGAGATATAGACACCATGAACATTATCAATATATTCGCAGCTCGCAAGAGCAGGGCTTTTTTTGTATGTAGTATCTGGATGATTTGATAAGAACCCCTGTTCGACTAAATCGCCTGGAGTGATTTAACATGCGCAACGTGCACCCGAAGGGCGAGGCGCAGGACGCGCCGAGTGCATCCCGAGATATAGGCTCCATGAACATTATTAGTATATCCACGGCTCGCAAGAGCAGGGTGTTTTTACTGCTTGTTAGGGGGGTGATAAAAAGCTTTGTTTAGCTCTTATCTTTGTTATCACCATCGTGGACTTTAAAGGCTTTACGGCGTTCTTCAGGAGTGTATTCTTCTAGTTCATCGGGAAAGAGTTCTGCGTCAGATTTGCCAAGGTCTTTGATGTCTCCAAAGATAGGCCCTCGCTCGTCAAAGTCTGCAGCTTCACCTGCAAACAAGTCTTTTGAATGCTTGGCCGCGCGTTTATTAAGCCATTCCTCAAATTCTGGTGTGCCTTCAGGGGGACGCTCGTTATCTTGATCTCTCATGTTTTATAGGTCCTTAAAACAAAAGTCTTCGTTACGATTATGGGAAAAACCTGATTTGCTTAAATAGTAATCGCGAACTTGATCATTTACTGGCTTAGTAATTCTAAGTTGAGTTGCACCAATAGCTTCAGCATATAGCGTTGCTGCTAATATTGCTATATCAGTAGCTCTGCCATCAAGGGGTGATCCTGCCGGGTTTGCTTCAATATAGTCTAGCCTTAGCTTTCCTCCACTCCATGTAGGTTTTCCCAAGCTAGCGCTACAAAGCACATTATTCCTATACCAAATTGCTAGCTCAAACCTTCGAGGATCTGCGCGATAAATACTCTCAATTTCTCTCCAATCCCAATTTAGACGTCTATTCTTCTCTTTTTCCCATTTTTTTAAAGCCCGGCGGCAGTCCATATCAAATTCATTTAAGCTGATGTCTGTCTTTTGAACGGCTTCTTTTCTTTTATTAAGTATGGTTTCTGGGAAGCTATTGTAAACAGATCCTAATGATTGTTGCCGTAACTCTTGGTATCTGCTCTTGACTTGCGGATAAGAAAGTTTCACTTTTTTATTCATATATTCTCCATAATATCTATGTGTGGCCAAAGTATGTGAAGATTCTAACAATGTGATGCTAGAAGCAGGCGAAGAAAAGATTATTGGCATCTAACACTCCTCAAAATTGATAGTTAGTTCACACACAGATAAATATAGCCCGCCAAGTTAGCGTATAAGCTATAAACATCCCCCTATACAACGCTAGCGAAACTGCTACTATTCTCTCTATGAAAACATCTGAAAACGACAATTATTTTATGTGTAAAGATACTTTTTTACATTTACTTTATCTTGCGTTACTTGAAATTAGAGCAGCCTCAGATATAAAAACTGCTAATTATTTTGCTGATATTTTTCATAATATCCCCAAGCACTTATCCAATGACTGGGACTCTGGGAAAGCAAAGGAGACCTTAGAGGTTATTATGAAAAAAGCTGGAAAATATGGGATGGAAAATGAAATTATTGATTTAATTGAGCACTGTAAATCTCACATTAAAAAAAGCTAAAAAATGTTTGATAGTTAGAGTTTATTGATATCTCTTAATAAACTCTAACTGTTCTTTTGTATCAGGTATAGAGCATCCTCTAGAGTTGCTTACAAGCGATATAGCATTACAGTCTGAGAGGCCACTTTGTTTAAGAATACAGCATGCAACTAACCCAGCCCTGCCAATTCCTCCTCTGCAGTGAACTGCTATATTTTCACCTTCTACTATTTGACTAAGCGAGTTTATAATAAATGTTTTAAAGCTTTTATAATTTGGTACTGATCTATCCTTTATCGGATATTTCTCAAATAATAGATTTTCTTGTTTACAAATACCTTCTTCGTCTCCTAAGCCTAATTCATTAATCTCTGTTTTCTCTAGTAAAGATATAACTTTCGTAACACTTATGTTTTTTAAAAAACGGATGTCGTCTTTTAGCCAATCAGATGAAGGTTTAGGCATAATATACAAAGTGCCTTTCCCTATATTGGTTATTTTATAAAGTGACGGTATCATATTAGTGTTTATCTACTGAATATTTGGCTATTATATTAGCATTAACGGGCTATAGATTTGAATTCAAATCATTTATTTGAAAATAACAAAGATATAACAAAAAGAAGGCATTAAAAATAATATAAGAAAAATGAAAGAAAAAAATATAATTAATCAATTAAATTTATCATTAGAACAAAAGAAACCTCTATCAATTTTTACTGATCCAGATAATGAATCATTGTTTACTCCTGGTTTTGTAGATAAATATGATAAGAATTGGCTGAGAATAAAAATACTTGGTAATTACGGATATTTTGATGGCTATGGTATACGTCCGTTGTGCTCGATAGTCGAAATCAAGTCTGGCACTCATTATGAAAATTCATTAGAAAAACTTTATAATCGTAATCCATCACCATTTTTTGATGAGTTTGTAATTGATGATGAGTTAAATAATTCATCTATACTTCTTTCCACAATTAAATGTGCACTTAAGAAGAATATTCCAATTACTTTTTGGGATAAGAAAAATTATGACGAACATGTTGGTTTTTTAGTAGATGTAGATGATTCAAGTATGCTTTTTCATAAACTCCTACCTTACGGACTAAGTGCCGGTGAGTTTAAGTTTTATATTAGTGACATTTATATGCTAGATATAGGTGGAACTATGGAAAGGTCATATATGTTTTTATATCAAAAATGAAATACATGTCATTATATTTATTTGCATTGACAGGACATAGCTAAATAATTTGCTTAGCAATATTCTCACATCTGTTTGTCAGTAGGAGATATGTGTGAGTTTGTTATCTATCGCTAGGTATTATTATGCGATGGGAGTAACGAGTGACTGTCTAATATTTTGATATCGTTGAATTTGTATTGTTCGCTCTTACTTCGAGCTATTTGCTGTAAGGACGACTAAATCGCACTAACAGAGGTTCTTAATTTTCCGGTAAGCTTATTAGGTCGCAACATAATTAGTTATCGCGTTAGTTAAATAAGAATTCAGGGATGCTCACATAGTAATTCCTAGCAATACCACCAACTAATTTCACTCGTCTTCAACCAAATTTTTCAACCGGGCAACAGCGTTGTCCCATTGAGCGGAGGCGCGTTCAAGGTGTTGTTTGGCTTTCTCAATAGCCGATGGTTGATAGACAAACCGGCTTTCGCGTCCGATGCTTTCACGTGCTACTAGTCCTGCGCTTTCTAATACACTTAAATGTTTTCTTATGCCTTGACTGGTCAATCCCGTGCCTTCAGCCAATTGAATGACGGAGCGGGAATCACCGTCTTTTAAGCGTGATAAGAGTGTTAACCTCATTTTGTTGTCTCTGAGTGCGGCAAATAATGGGTGCTGGCATACAAATCATTATAAAGTGCGTTGCTTGCACTGTAGATTTATTACTCAGAGAAAACCTAAAGAGTATGTAAAAACTTCTACTCTACACCTAAAACTTACTTACCTTGAACTAAATGAGAATGTTACTATCTTAGGATAATCGATCTAAATTCCAACTATTTTAACTATAGCGATTAAACCTATGCCTCTTTCCTCACGTCATTTTAAAACCTTGATTATAAGTTGCTGCTTACTAATGGGGGGTATATCCCATGCCGGGCCAAGTGATAGCTCAAAGGATGAACAATTACTGCAACAATTAATTGACAGTAAAGACCGGCCTGAGCGACATACTCAGCGCGATCAGTATCGTCATCCTAGTGAAACTCTAGACTTTATGGATTTAAAGGGAGGCTCTACCGTGGTTGAGATTTTCCCCGGAGGTCAAGGAGGTTGGTATCGACGTATTATCGAGCCTTTTATCACTCAAACCAATGGTCGTTACTTTCCGGTGAGTGAGCGCAGTGATTGGCCTGCAACACCTGCTAAAGGTGTGCCTTACGGTGAAGCAGATTTGGTTTTGGTGTTCCGGGCGCATGGTTTTTTAATATACGACGAGCCAGCGCAGAAACATGTGAACGATCTATTCAAAATGCTTAAGCCGGGCGGTTTTTTCGGTATTGTTGATCACGCTGAGCGTGAAGGTATTGAGCAAGACCCAGTATCAAAAAATGGCTATGTACAAGAAAGCTATTTTAAAGCATTGGCGTTAAAAGCAGGCTTTAAATTGATTAAAACTAGCGATATTAACCGTAATGAAAAAGATACCAAGCAACACCCTCATGGTGTTTATTCATTGCCGCCAACACTTAAAGGCCTTCTAGGTAAGGACAAATATCGTGCAATTGGCGAGAGCGATCGTTTTACGCACCTTTACCAGAAGCCACTGAAATAGTCATTCATTTACCGGACTATTACCGTTGAAGGGTAAATAAATTGTGCGTAGACCAGAAAAGATATTTTCGCTGAAAAGTCTTTTCTGGTTTTCTTCAGTCTTATTTAGTAAACGCAGGTAAAATATTTTTTGCAATATGAGGGACTATCGTATCTTCCCTGTCATGGCCTGTGATCACAATAATTAAGTCCAGCTCTGCAATTGCTATTATGTGCTGTCCGCCACCGCCCCAGGCTAATTTAGCATCGTAGCTCTTATTGCCAACCATGAAATTTGTTTGATACCAAAAATAACCGTAGCGATAAGTTTTAGGTTGCCAATCTTCGGTAGGTTGAGTAATTTTGCTGGTAGCTTTGGCTAGGTATTCTGCAGAAATAAGTTGCTTACCTTGCCACTTCCCTTTATTAATCACTAAGCTGCCCCACTTAAGCATATCGCGTGATATCATGCCTGCGCCTGCGCCAGCTTCTGGCAGGCCACTAACACCATTGGGCCAGCGATAATTTGTAATGCCTATTTTGTCGAGCAGTTCTTTCTTTATAAAATCCTGGGCGCTGCCTGGTACCACGGCCTCGATAACTTGCATCACCAAGTCTGGATCAGTGCCTTTATAGGAAAAGATTTGAGATTTGAGAGTGACGGGAGTGCTATTTTCAAAATAAACTTGAGCCTGATTCTGACCTTTTAATAACTCTGGATTTTCCCTGAATTTGTTAAGCTGTTCTTCCGTAATGCCGACTCCCGAACTCATAGTCAACGCGTCGTGAAGGGAGATTTTTTCTACACCTTTAACAAACTTTTTGGGGTTTAGGTCTTTTAGAAAACTTACTAACGGTTTATCCAAGTCCGCCATAGTCAGATAACCTAGCTGTATTGCACGTCCTAACGCCAAACTGGTATACGCCTTTGTTGCTGACGCTTGAAAATGGGGCAAATTGACACGGCCACGTAAATAGTAGGATTCAAATAAAAGTTTACCTTTCTGGGAAATAAGCATGCTGTCGTACTTACCGTACTTGCCTTCGCCGATTTGCTTAGCCATCTTAACAACCATTGCTTTATCACCACCATCAACGCCTAGTTTTGCTACGGGAATGGCGTCTTTTCTTTTCGCTGGCGCTGTATCGATGAAAGGTTTTGCGAGAAGAGGAATATCTCTAAACGAAAGTTCAGTCTGGGCAGCTGTAGCCTCTGGAGCGTTATCATTATGATTTTGCTCACCTGCGATGGCTAAGTTGCCAAAGCTGCATAGTAAAGTTATTGCAACCAAGTGTTTAAATGTTGAATTGACGGCCATACTTATTTCCTGATCGTTATTATGTTATAGCCTTTTATAGGCTATATTTTTGTCTGTGTTGTGAATGTTCGTTTGCGAAAGCTTATGATTTTGGTCTGAGCTGCTCAATAATTTTCGCATCCACCCAGTATAAGTCTGAATGAGGCTTTGCTTCTTTGGTTGCTGGTGTCACAATTCTATTGAAGAAAAGATATTTACCGTCAGGTGTGACCTGCGGGCCTCCTTCCTCAGCTTCTGTGTTTACGGTATCCCCAAGGTTAATTGCCTTCCCCCATGAACCATCTCGCTGGCGAAAACTGATATAAAGGTCAGAGCTGCCGTATCCACTTTCTCTCTCTCCATCCCACATAATGTAGGATTCGTCTGCTGCAATAAAAGGGTGGGCATTCCACTTACCGGTATTGATGGCTTTATCAAGTGGCTTGGGTTTTTCACGTTTGCCGTTTATTAAACGTGAATAGCGAAGAACACCATTACCATCTCGTGTGAATTCGTCAAAAACTAAAGTGCTTTTGCGGGAGGCGGTAAGGCCCATAATAGGTATTTCTTTAAACGAGGAACCAAGATCTTTCATTTCTGACCATCCCGTATCGGTAAGCTCCTGGTAGCGTTTACCGAAGTGCTTGGTCTTACCATCGGGTGAGGAGAAGGGTAGGCGAGATCTATCAGGCACATCTATCTCATGCCATTTGTTATTCTTTATTTTATACGTAACGGATGAGGTTTCTCTTTGCTTATCACGCATACGCCATCTAATCACATAAAACTCATTCATATCTAGGGAAAAACTACCAGCGTCTCCCCATGCTTCAGTGGAAACAATACCTGGTGCGAAAAGCTCAGGTGTTAATCCAGGAGGCTTTTGGCCAAGGTAAGGCCCTTCCATAACGGGAAGCTTATTCTCGGCATGAGTAAAACTATTTACAGTGAAAAAGGTGATTAAGAGAGCAATAGATGCAGAAAAACATTTCATAGTATCCCCCCAATGACTTAGTTAAGTCTCGAAGTATTGAATACCTAGATAGATGAATATACAACGACCCTGCGACGAACCGTTCTAAATGTGGGATAAAGTGTGAGTATATAAATAAGATGAAGATATGTACTTTCAGTCCTGGCTTCTTAGGTAATAACTTAATAATACCGGTATTTGTATGAGGGCAGAGTATTCTTTTTTATGTGTCACAAGGATAGGGGAACGTATTAAATGATTTTCTCCAAACACTTTTCATATTCTTATGGAGTAAATATTTATGCAAAAGATATGCATGAGATTTAGGTTTAACTGGTAGCCCAATCTGCAATGATGTTCGATTTAAATAGCTTAATTTGGAAGAGTTAATGAGATTCTTTTGTAAAAATGAATATGGTATTACCACATACTAAACCTGTATCACTCACTGTTGTTTATTATTAAATGGCTTTCCTTGTGAAACTTCCTCATATCTTCTTGTTTGCTTTTTATATAATGTGATTGGGATGTTTTCTTCCAAGGAGATGAGTAGCCGTCTTCTACCATCTTATCCATTTGCGTTTGAGCGTTTCTTGTTAGCTCGCTAATTAATTGTGCTTCGGGTAAGTTTTTCCAGTATTTCTTAGGCATTTCAGACTGCATGGCCTTTAGCTTTAAGCGCGCTGGATTAAAAATGTTTTTATAGTATTCAAGCCAGAGGCTTTCTAGTTCGTCTTCAATTTTAGGAGGACTAACTACTCCTTCGGTAAAAATAAGTTCTTCTTTATCCCAATGTGCACAGATATCAGGACTTAGAATTGACCAATGCATATTATTAAAGCGCTTAATGAAGAAAGGCATTTTAGCTGGAATAATAAGGTGCTCGGGCTCAAACCAAGCAATGTAGTAATCTTCTTGTTGTTTTACCTGCTTAAACCGAACAAAAGCCTCCATTTTATGTTTGTCTCGCCTAATAATTCTTTGCATTTTAAGTAGCTCTGCCACTTGTGGATCTGTTAGCATGAGTAACAAATCTTTTCTTTCGAAGAGTAGGCGCCAAGCGACACTATAAAGTAGTGCCCACTTTTTATTATCCCTATAACAAGCAACTTGTTCTGCAAGTTGGAAAAAATGCTTAGGAATATTAAGTTGTTCTTGGATAATAGGTAAAGCTAAAAAAGAATCTTCTTCTGTTCCCCAGAAGAGCGAGCCTTGCTCGGTTAACTCCCAGCTAACATCGTCGGGTTTTATATCACGCTTAAGTAATTCTCGAGCTTGCTTCCGCCAACTATCTAGTGAATCGACTTCGACTGAAAACATAGCAGAACCTCGAAGGTAATTAAAATAAACTTAGCTGTGTCGATGTTTGATTAATAAAATACTGTTTTAAATTGGCTGTTTCTAGTACTTTCGCACAAGGGTTGTAATCAGAAGTTTGAATAAATGGCCCTGCTTTTTTAGTCGACAGGCCACATTTACTAAGGTCGCAGAAACGTAAGCGTTTAAACTTTCTTGTTTGAATAATTTTATTAGCACCAATAGCGCCTATACCTGGGATCCTGAGCAACATTTCTCGACTTGCTTTGTTTATGTCTACTGGGAATACGTCTCTATGCCGCAGTGCCCATGATAGTTTTGGGTCAATATCAAGATCGAGCATGCCTGCTTGAGCTTGACTATGAGTGCCTTGTTGAGTAATTTCAGAAACATTAAAACCATAGAATCGCAAGAGCCAATCCGCCTGATAAAGGCGGTGTTCTCTAATTAAAGGTGGTGATTGTGAAGGTAACAATTGAGCGGCACTTGGAATAGGACTAAAAGCAGAATAGTAGACCCGCCTCATGTTATAGCGACCGTAGAGTGAGTCTGCCAGAGTTAAAATTTTTGCGTCGGATGAAGTATCAGCACCAACGATCATTTGGGTGCTTTGCCCTGCCGGGGAATATACAAATTTTGTGCGTGAAGGTTTGCTGTAAGATCGCGCCGTCGTTGTTTTCTTTTTCCGACGACTCTCTTTTGACTCATCTATATATTCGCGCAGTTGTCCCATGGACTGGTTAATTGTGGCAGGGTTCTTTTCTGGGGCGTAGAGTTCTAATGATTTTTTTGAGGGAAGTTCGATATTAATACTTAAACGATCGGCGTATAACCCTGCAGATTTGAGTAGCTCTGGGCTGGCATCAGGAATAGTTTTTAAATGAATATAGCCACGAAAATCATGTTCCTTCCTTAGTGTTTTTGCTACCTGTACTAACTGCTCCATTGTATAGTCAGACGATTGAATAATTCCCGAACTTAGAAATAAGCCCTCTATATAATTACGTTTGTAAAAATCAAGGGTGAGCTGCACAACTTCTTCAACTGTGAAGCGAGCTCGTTTAACAGGACTTGATGCTCGATTAATACAATAGCTACATTCATAGATGCAAAAATTGGTAAGTAGTATTTTAAGCAGGGAAATACAGCGCCCATCAGGTGCGTAGCTGTGGCAAATTCCCATACCTGAAGATGTGGAGCCAATACCTTTACCCTTACGAGAATCGCGATTAATTGTACCGCTACTTGCGCATGATGCATCATATTTTGCTGCATCCGCCAGTATGGATAATTTTTGATGAACTTTCATGTTCTCTATACTCTTCAGCAGTATCCGCAGCTCAGCAGTGCCCGCAGCGCTCAAAGTTGATGATACTGATATTATATACAGTAATGGGCAGAGGGCAAGTCACATGCTAAAGATTTTCTATGTTTTCTAAGCACCACTGTGCGCGAGTTAATACTTTGTTTCGCTGCTCTTGTGGTTGTTTATCCCAGTTGCGATAAACCATACTTATGCGAGGGTTTTTTTCCAGAATCTGCCTATGCTTAGACATAAAATGCCAATATAAGCTATTGAACGGGCAGGCATTTTCCTCTGCTTTATGCTTAACCGAATAGTGACAACTTTTGCAGTAGTCGCTCATTTTATTGATGTAATTCCCGCCAGCAATATAGGGCTTGGTGGCCACTAGGCCGCCGTCAGCAAACTGGCTCATACCACGAGTGTTGGGCATTTCCACCCATTCGATTGCGTCAATATAAATTCCTAAATACCATTCATCCACCTGTTCTGGTTTAATACCCGTAAGTAGGCAAAAATTTCCTGTCACCATAAGTCGCTGTATATGATGCGCATAGGCATAGTTTAATGATTGGCCTATAGCATGTTTCATGCAGTTCATCTTGGTATTCGCAGTCCAAAAGAAGTGAGGTAAGTCTTGTTTTGCTTGTAGGTGATTCGAGACTGAGTACCCCGGCATATTCGCCCAGTAGACTCCACGGATATATTCTCTCCACCCCAATATCTGTCGAACAAAACCTTCTATCTGTGCGATATCGATAGTTTTTTCGGATTTTTTATAATACGCAATTGTTTCATCCAAGATAGT
Source organism: Agarilytica rhodophyticola (assembly GCF_002157225.2). NCBI lineage: Bacteria > Pseudomonadati > Pseudomonadota > Gammaproteobacteria > Cellvibrionales > Cellvibrionaceae > Agarilytica > Agarilytica rhodophyticola. The sequence continues at coordinate 6,491,486 of NZ_CP020038.1, read as the reverse complement.
TTTGGGGTGAAGCATTTTACTATTAAGAGCAAATGATAAACGTGAATGATAAAGGCTCCAAGAATGCTCACTGTTGGCGGTCATTGCATCTTGAAATTTGCCAAATTTAGGCAGGTTATACTTACAAAAATAGCGTAGCACTTGAAGTGCTTGTTTGCGGTTTTTGGGCCATAACAATTGGTTTTCAACTTTTCCGAAGTAACTAACTTTATGTTTATCTAAGCGTTTAATAATATCCGTTACATCATTTTTAAAAGTTAGTGGTGATGGAATTTCTTGAATATCAGCAGCTTTAAAATTTTTACGATTATCACTATCAAAATTCCACTTTCCTCCTTGTGGCTGTTCTTTTTCCATTAATACATCAAAACGTCGACGCATTTTTCGATAAAAAAACTCCATTTTATGATGCTTTCCTTGTGTGAAATATGAAGGTATTTCTTCATATGGCAATAAGAAATGTTCTGTATCGTATTCCTTAATCACAATATGGTTTGGCAAGCGTAGTTCTCGCAATTGTTTTAATAGTCTATATTCGTCTGGGCGCTGATAGCTAAAAGATTGGGCGCTATACTTTTTAATAGTATATATGAGCAACTCATCTAGCTCGGCAAATTCTTCGCAATCGTCAAGTGTCATATGTATAACATGATGGCCGGCATGGGACAGCGCTTGAGCAAATTCCATCATTGATAGGAAAAATGCACATATTTTTTGAACATGATGTTTTACATAATATGTTTCTTGTTTTAGTTCGGCGATAACATAAAGTATAGAGGCATCTTTTTTCTTAAACCAACTATGGTTGGCATTGAGCTGATCTCCTAAGATGAACCGAATTTCTTGATATTTTTTTTTCAAAGTTTGTGTGCTAATGATGTGTTACCTGTTTAAATTTATTTTTGCGACAGCGTTGTGAGCAGTATTTCACTTCGTTCCAGTTTTTAGCCCAGCGCTTACGCCATGAAAAAGGCAGGCCACAGGTTTGACAAATTTTCTTGGGAAGATAAGGTTTTTTATGTGGCATTATTTAACGTCACTCAAATAAAAGAGATCTGATAAAGTAGGGCTGCTAATAATAGTCATGTTGTTCTATCGGCCAGTCTGCAGCATCAGTATGGTCTACCGGTGCGGGTGAACCACGTTGCCAGCGTTTGACAAATGTACCTTCAGGGTCGTAACGTCTTTGCTGCTTTGTAAGATCGAAATGTCTTCCTCCTCGTGGGTCAGCGCCAACACCTGCAATATATTGCCAATTTCCCCAGTTTGTACCTACGTCATAGTCAATCAATTGTTGTTCGAAGTAGGCGGCACCACAGCGCCAATCCAATTGCAGCTCGTTAACAAGGCAACTGGCTACCACTTGTCTTCCCCGATTTGACATAAACCCAGTGGTGTTGAGTTCTGTCATGCAGGCATTGACAATAGGCCAAGGTGTTTGGCCGAGGCACCATTTTTGGAAGCGTTGTGGATAAAATGTAGTGAGAGGTCTTTTATTGCCAATACCGCTAAACCGAAATAAGTTTTTTCCATGATGTTGTGCATACCAGTAAAAATATTCGCGCCATAAAAGCTCAAAGTAAATCCAGTATGTAGACTCATTGGCTTCATTGTTTTCCTCGAACTCTTTAAGCTTCTGGAAAAGCAATCTAACAGATATATTGCCATTGGCTAGCCAAGGTGAGAATTTACATGAGTATGACCAGCCTTCAAATGCATTACGAGTTAGTTTGTATGTACTAGGCGAATTAGACGAAAAATAACTAAGGATGTGCTTTAGAGCGGAGCGCTCGCCGCCTTTAAACAGTTCACATTTAGTCTGCGGGTGATGAGGGATCTTGTCTATTGAATGTTCCACTGTTAGTGGTGGTGGCAGCTCTGCCGGTGCATCCACTGCAGGTACAGGAGAGACATCAAACATCAGCTTTTTGAACTTTGAGAATGTGTCCGCAAAGGCGGATACACGGTCGAGCTGCTGTGAATCAAATAGGGTTGCGGTATGTAGATTGTAGAATTTTACCTCAGTACATATTTTTTGCAGGTTAAGCCATTGGCGGTTCTCATAGAATCCAGGATGATGGCTTTTGATCACAGTATTAATGTCGTATTTTGCCACTAGCGATGGAATGACTTCGAGTGCAGAACCGTATAAAACGTTAAGCTTCTGTCCTTTTGACATCAGTGAGTGATGTAGTGAAGTGAGCGATTCTTTTAGAAAATTGTAGCGGTGAGCGCCCATACGTTTTAAGCCGAAAGCGTTTCGTCTGAACCAAGTATTGTCCATGCAAAACAGGCAAATCAATGGTTGCTCCATTGCCACTGCCTTGAGCAATGCCGGATTATCATGCAAGCGTAAATCGTTCTCAAATACTAGTAATGTAGAAGCCATTGCAATTGTACTTTTAGGTTGAGCTTGACGCTGCCACTCAGGCATATTAATGGTATCGATAATACGTAAGATTATTTGATTTGGATGTGTTCGTGGACTCCAGTGTCATCTCTGAATTGAGCTTAAAAATTGAGCAGTGGTCGATTTGAGGAGCTTAGATCCAACTTTTTAATAGTTATGCCAAGTTAATAGTGCCGTATGTTATTATTAGAGTTACAGCGCTCGTATTAGCGCTACTATTTTTAGAGAAATTTTTAGCTGTAATCAGTGTTAATTGAAATAATCAATGAGAATAAAACTCGTTATGAAAGTAGCTCAAATTTTTTTAGTTTCGCTGCTTGTCTTACAAGCATGCTCCAAACAAGAAGTGGACAGTGGCTCAAAGCAAAAGTCACTTAATGGTGTCAGTAAGGAAGCTACCCCCACAATGGCTGATCATTTTTGCAAAGCTCAAGAAGATGTGGTGTTTAAATGCGCTATAAAAGATAAATTATTATCTGTTTGTGGTATTGACAATGACCGTATTAGCTATCGTTATGGCGCAAACGCTAAGATTGAATTAACTATAGATTCTGAGGTAGTACAAGCCTCCACATCTTTTTCCGGTGGAGCAGAGAGCCATTTGATATTTTCAAAAGGCAACTATAAGTATGTTGTGTTTGACTTTATCGGTAATGGTGAGTGGATTGATGCAGAAAAAGGCATAAGAGAAAAATTACAACAAGGCGGTGTTTTAGTAGTAAAGGATGAAAAGCAAATAGCCAGACTTGAGTGTACAAACTTTTCTCCTGCAAATAGTTTCGCCACACGATCATTTAACAATTCCCAAAAAGTAAAGTTTAGTTATTTTAACTAATTTTTATTTCAGTTATCACTTATGATGAGATTTGCTCATGAAGCCTGTTAAAAAAAATGATCAAAACATACTCTCTTATGCCCAAGAGAGACTTTGGTTTCTGAGCCAACTTGAGAATAACAGTAGTGAATACAGCCTTCCTATAAGGTTTAGTCTTTACGGGCCGTTAAATTTTCAAGCCTACTGCAAAGCGTTACAGTCAATTGTAGAAAGACATGAAATTTTTCGTACAGTGATTGTAGATCGTGATGGTAGGCGCTACCAAAAAACTCTTGAAGACAAAGAATATACTAAAGTACCAGTCGCCTTGAATAATTTGGTTGAGTTAAAGCCACAAGAACAAGTACTTGAGGTGGGACAGCTAATACAAAAAAGTATTAGACAACCCTTTGATTTAAGAAAAGATATATTACTACGTTCGCAAGTTTTCGAGTTATCCAGTGAAAAATATGTAATTTTTATTAATACTCACTATATCGCTGTGGATGGATGGTCATTAGACATCTTTTTACAGGAACTTAGTCAGTTCTACAATTTATATAATGAAAGCAAAGGGAATTCTGAAAGTAAAACCGAGCTGAAGAAAATAAAATATCACTATCGTGATTATGCACAGTGGCAAAGGGATTCATTTGGCTCACAAAAGCTTCGAGAAGAGTTGTCATATTGGAAAAAACAACTGTCAGATTTACCTAGTGTTCATAGTTTGCCACTGGATAAAGCACGACCCGCACGTTTTAACCAACGTGGTAAAGTGATTGAACATATTATCCATAAAACGACCTATAGTAATATTCTCCAGTTTTGTGAGCAGCATAAGTGTTCGACTTTTGTATTTTTACATACTATTCTAAGTGTATTGATAAGCCGCTACAGTAGAGAAAATGATGTTGTTATAGGAACTCCGGTTTCAGGTCGTAATGAAGAAAGTTTTGAATCAATCGTTGGCGTGTTTATCAATACCTTGGTTTTACGTTCTTCGGTAGAAGCAGAAGAGAATTTTTTAGATTTACTAACTCAAACTAGCAAAGTTGTTACTACTGCATTTAAAAATCAACATGTACCTTTTGAGCATCTGGTAGAAGAACTAAACCCTGCGAGAAGTTTGAGCCATAACCCGTTGTTTCAAATAATGTTAACTCTGAAGAATAAGGATAAGCTTCCGAATTTAACAATGCAGGGTCTAAAGGTTATTGGCAATGTTGAAACCCTTAGCTCAATCAAATACGACTTAGAGTTAGTTGCGCAAGAACACAATAATCAATTGCGGATTCATTGGCTGTATAATTTAGACCTTTTTGAAGCGGTAAGTATTGAAAGATTCATCGACAGCTTCGATCTTTTAGTGGCTAGTGTGCTTAAAAATTCTAGTCAAACAATTGCCAATTTGCCGCTCATTAGCGACAGGCAGAGGGCTTTGATTTTAAATCATTACAATGAAAATGCTTCAGTTAACTATTTGCCTACGAGATTAGAGCATTTATTCAGACAGCATGTCGATAGTATGCCAGAAAAAATTGCTATAAAAAGTTCGGATGCTTCTTATAGTTTTGAAACGCTCGATAAAGAGTCGGAGGCTTTCGCTCGAATTCTTTCTTCTCATGGGCTTAAACCTGGAGATTCTGTAGGTATATTTTTATCGCGCTCTGTCGAGTCAATAGTTGCTATTTTAGCTGTACTTAAAGCAGGTGCAGTTTATGTACCTATTGACCCCAGTTTTCCTAAAGTAAGACGTGATTTTATTATTGATGATGCAAATATTCGTATCATTGTAAGCGCTAAGCAATTTTCTGAATTGTTACCTAATAGTGTCACTCATATATTTTTAGATAGTGTAGCAAGTGAAACTGCTAATACTTATGCTGATACTCATATGCGAAGTGCACAAGACCCTGCTTGTATTCTCTATACCTCGGGATCAACAGGGAATCCTAAGGGTGTGGTACTCTCCCATGTGGGCTTTGTTAACCGTATGCAGTGGATGAAATCTACTTTTCCCAGTGTAGAAAACGAATGTTGGTGTCAGAAAACATCTCTTAACTTTGTAGATCATATTGCAGAGATCTTTCAAGCGCTGTTCGAAGGTGTAACTAGTCTTGTTATCGATGAAGAGGATGTCAAAGATACTAGTAGATTTATTGAGCTACTGGTTATCAATAGGGTTACCCGGATAACGGTCGTTCCTTCTTTTCTTAATGCTTTAGTTAGTAATCCACGGTTTAATCAATTAAAGTCGTTGAGATTTATTATTAGCAGCGGAGAAAGTTTGACTCAGTCTCTGTCAGACTTAGTGAGAACATTATTACCGCAGGTGAAACTGTTAAATATCTATGGTTCCACAGAGATAAGCGCAGACGTTACTTATCATTTAACAAGTAGTCTGGAATGTGATGAGGTAATGCAATATTTTCCTCATGAAAGTGAATTTACTTATCATGCATCTAAGGACAGCGTTTTTAATATTCCATTAAGAATGGGAGAATTCTATACCGAACCGGATGTTCCTTACAGTGTGATTCGCCAAAAGTTTGCCGACTTTAAAATGCCTTCTACTTCAAAAAAGTTAGAAGACTATCTTGCTCGCCTAAACGAAGACGTTATTCCATTTACAATAAATGTATCAGATAACCAGTATATCGGGCATATGACTTCTTTGTTACCTAATTTTATGTCCGAGTTTTCTCGTTTGATCACTATTTTGAATCAAAACTTGGTTAAGATGGAAACATCCAAAAGTTTAACTTTTTTAGAGCGTCAAGCAATTGCGATGGTTCATCGGGAGTTCTTTAATTCGGCAGATGAGATCTATGAAGAACATACTCAAGCGACTAACGCCAACTTTGGACTTATCGTCAGTGGAGGAACTTCTGCCAATATTACAGCGATGCTAAGTGCTCGAAACCGAGCATTGTTTAACTTAGGCTATTCGGATAGAGAATTACGTGAACAGGGTGCGTTTAAACTGATCGCAAAAGCTGGTATGGAGGACGGTGTTATTATTTGCTCTAAGCTTGCACATTATTCTATAAAGAAAACGGCGAATATTTTAGGTGTTGGCGAAAATAATATTTTAGTTCTAGAGCAAGATGAAGAGCAAAAAGTACTTATCGATGATCTAAGAAAAAAAATTGAATATTGTCAAAGTAATAATGTTTTCGTGATAGCTATTATTGGTATTGCTGGTGCGACAGAAACAGGAACTATTGATCCCTTGTTTGACATGGCGAACCTTGCAGAACAACATAGTATTCATTTTCATGTGGATGCAGCATGGGGCGGCAGCTTTCGCTTCTCACCTGTGTATAAAAAGATGCTAAAAGGTATTGAACGTGCAGACAGTGTAACTTTCTGCGCACATAAACAATTGTATTTACCACAAGGTATTAGTATTTGTTTATTCCGTGAACCGGTTGATAATGGCCTGCTATCCACTCACTCGCGCTATCAGGCTCAAGCAGGGACTTATGATAGTGGGCAGTATACGATTGAGGGTTCAAGGCCTGCCACAGCTCTATTTTTACATGCAGCACTACATTTGCTTTCTCGTCAAGGCTATAGCTGGTTGCTTGAGCAAAGTATGGAAAATACCGACTACTTTAAAAAGCTTATTGAACATTCAGACGCGTTTGAGCTTGTAGGTAAGCCTGATATGAATATCATAAATTATCGCTATATTCCCATTTCTTTGCGCAGCAATAAATATAGAGTATTTGATGCCCAAGAAAATGATAGTATCAATAAAGCGACTGATGATATTCAGTGGACACAATTTCTCAAAGGTAAAACATTTGTTTCCAAAACGACTTTAAATATCAAACGTGTATCGGAGGATGCCATACGCGTGTTTAGAGTTGTGTTATCAAACCCTACCGTGAGTAAAGCAGACTTAAAAGCAGTACTAGTTGATCAGATTAAAATTGCTAGCGAAATTGTTGAAGACGGAGAAATTATTGAGCATGATATAGCCTCGGTTGAGTCGTTTTCTAGCAGTAATGAAACGCAAACAGTCCCCATCGGCAAACCCATTGATAATGTTAAAATATTGTTACTTGATGATGCCATGCAACTTGTACCTATTGGTGTTACAGGTGATGTTTATGTTTCTGGTCCCGGTTTAGCTCTGGGGTATCAGAATGCGGATAATATTCAAAAGCAACGCTTTATCGAAAATCCCTGGGTCATATCTCAGGGAGATACTTGTCAAGAAAAATTGTTTAAAACAGGAGACAGGGCTCGATGGCTGGACAATAAAGAATTGCAATATATTGGCCGTTCAGATAGTTGTGTCAAGATCCGTGGTGCAATGGTGGATCTTGCAGAAATTGAATTACTTATTCATCAATTAAATGAATGTGATGAAGTAGCCGTGGTTGCTCGAAAAGTTATCAATGATGATTTGCAAATTGTAGCGTACATAAGTTCACATACATTCAAAGACTATAACTTATTGAGTCGTTTTGTGACTAACCATTTAAAGACCCGTGTTCCAAGCTATATGATTCCTGACTTTTTTGTTTTATTGGGTACTTTACCCAAAACTGTTAGCGGTAAAATTAATCGTAAAAATCTTCCACTTCCTGATTCGAAAAATAACCGTAAGGATAGTTATATTGCTGCTCGTACACAGATTGAAAAAGATATGTGTACTATTTGGCAAAGGGTATTAAAATTGGATCGTGTTGGACTTGGGAGTAACTTTTTTTCTTTGGGTGGACACTCGTTACTAGCGATGGCTATGTTAAACCAAGTGATCGATAAGTTCGGTGTAAAAATATCATTAAAAGATATTTTTGAGCACCCTGTTGTGGAAGATCTTGCACATGAAGTGTCTCTGAAAATAGGGCTAGGGCCTGCACACATTAATTAATCGTCCCTGTAGTTCCTAAAACATTCTAATTTAGGGGCGACCCAAAAGGCTGAGCGCATGTTTCCCGTATTCTGTGCTGTTGCTCGTTCATTCAGAACAAGCAAACAGTATGCGCAGGTTTTAAAGCCGCTTTTTTAGGTCTTAGTTCTCGAACATCGACACTCGCAATATCACGTGTTGCTATGGCTTCAACAGAGAAGCGTTTTGATATGCTTATTGAAACATGCTCATCATCAACTTTTATTATTCTTCATGTCTTTACAATAGATTGAATTTTAAACGTTTTGTTCTTCGATTTTTAAAACCATCAACGCTGCTGAAATACCATAAAGCATTTGTTTCAGAGAAAATATCAAAATCGATATTCAGCTGCCTGAAAACTCAAACCAAACTTAAAGAACTATCGCTTGAGTGTTATCGAATCAATGAGTTCGTTGACAACCGCAACTTTATATTAAGTGAGCCGTATGTTTAAGGGACTTAATACTATATCAAGCTAAACATAAAAAAACATAAAGACAGTTTAAGTATGGTTTCAATTAACAAGAGAAGAGAATCTTAGGGGAAGAGCATGCCAAGTACATTTTTAGAACATGATGCTAACGCTGCTAATGGTTACAGAGTAAGTGTGGGGCAGCCAGGAGCAAATTTAATTCCTTTATTTATCACCCGTAGGGATGGGCAAGTAATATACGGCGTTGCGGGAAATAATAATCAGCATGCGCCAAGAGGAAGCTATTCTTACACAGACAATATATATAAAAAAAGACGTACCTTGTGTGATTCTGCCTTAGGCATATTGATGTTAGACAACCATAAATTTATGCAAAAAGCCGCTACCAAAATGAATGCTGGTATCCGATCGTATTTCAAACCCACAGTCGGGAAACTGCTTGAAGGTGCAAAAACTATGGTTTTGCGTGATGCTAGACATATCGCAAATCCGACGAGTTATGGTCGCTTTTCTGCAAGTGATACAACAAAAGATAATAATAAAACGAGCGTTTTCTATGAAAATTATATCCGACGATGGATAAATGAACTCGATGGTGAAGATATTGCTCAAATGATGTCGCTATATGATATTTTTGTCAGCTGTTATTGCCGAGCTGAAAAAGCTAAGCGTAACCGAGACTATCCTACTTTACCGGATAACCACCTCAGAAGTTCTAAGGCATACTCTTTGCACCTTGGTTTTCGGGAAGCTTGGTATGATGACCCCGCTCAACGTGGTCGCGTAAGCAAGCCCTACGGAGGGGAAAGCTCAGCACCTGGACTCCTTCCAGATCAACTTGGCCTTATGCCTGGCCGCTTGAAGTCCTTGAAACGAGCGGGAGTCAGCAATGACGGAAAGGGCAAGCCACGAGTTTACCAGAAGCGCTCCCGTGGTATCGATAGGAATCAAAAAGACACGAACGTTTTACAAGCTAACTATCAATTAGAATTAACACAAATGAATTTGAATTTTTCAGCGTCTGCTTCTGGTACAACGAGTACACTTTTGGCCAGCGCTTATGCCTTTTCACGTAATATGTTCGAGAATTCCCGACAGGGGCGCGATATAGAAGGATTAAAACAATATATGATGGGCTGTGTTGCTTATCTTGTCGGTAGTGGCATGCATACATGCCACGAAGTTTTTTATACCGGAAATAAAGTAGATGGTTTGAACTACGTCACGGGTAAGTACGATAGTATGTTGCCAATATCGTTTAGCGGTTCGCCAGAGTATAGAAAATGGAAAGATGAATTTTGGGATGTTCATAGGCGATAATGTCTAATACTGTTCTCGGCGTAGTTTATTATTGCCAGTTAATCCAAGCCATAAGATATGACATATGTACTAATTAAGTTTGGACTACTACAGATAAAATGATCTTAACACCGAGCGCTGAAATGGGAGCATAAGACGTACTTTTACAAGGTGATTTTGCTAAACTCCTATATGATTAAGTGAGTTCCCCTTTTATCTGATAACTCTTTGGACTATCGGCCTGACCCTGGTGAATAAAAACAGCAGAGAGCGGATAGTTCATTAGTGTGAACAGATTCTAGCTTTGTATTTTAATAATGTGATTATCAAAGGCGGCTAAACCTTCGTCTATTGCCAGGCGACCAAAACCTATACGAAAGCGATCTTTAGGTGTGTCACACAAATCTGATGCGTAAATGCTGCTTGGTAAAAGTAAGATGCCGCTTTCTTCGACTAATCTCCGTGTAAACTCTTCTACACCCTCCTTGCCTTTATAACGGGGAAAGGCGATACAAGAGGCGTCTGATACTTGCCAATCAAATAAATTTTGATACTTTGAAAAAAACGTATTAAGTTTGATCAGATTTTTATCGATAATCTCGCAATTTCTCTGTAGTAACTTCTTACCATTGCGTAATGCAATTCTGGCGAGCATCTCACTGGGTGCTGAATTACAAATGGAAAGGTAGTGTTTCATACGTTCCATTCTGGATAATAGAATTTTATCCTGACAACCAATCCAGCCTAATCTTAACCCGGGTAGCCCATAAGACTTTGACATTACGTTAAGTGATAATCCTTTTTCATAAACATCGGCAATCAACGGTAAAAATTTTGTGCCGCTGCGACCTAGACCATTAAATATCTCATCGCTTAAAATATAAATTCCGTGTTTTCTACATAATGTGATTAATGCTTCAAATCTATCTGAGGATAAGATGGCTCCCGTGGGGTTGTGGGGAAAATTTATTGTTATAAGTTTAGTATTGGGACGAATTGAGGCAGCGATACGATCAATATCTAAAGACCAGTTATCATCTGGATCAAGAGGAATTCCTGTTACATCACACAAGTTTAAAGGTAGGGTTTCGTGTGATTGATAGTTAGGGGTTACCACAATAGCGTGACTTGATTTATCTAGCAACACCATATTCGCGGCAAATATACCTTCACTTGCTCCTGCAAAACAGAGGATGTTATCACCAGATAAAGATGTAAATGTGCCAGCAATTGTCTCTCGAAGCTTAGGTGATCCAAAAGTTTCAGTATAGCCGAGCCATAAATTTTCATATTCTTCTCGCTCATCAGCTGTTGCCATATTTAGTAGTTCACGTATTGAAATACTTTGTGCATCAGAAGCTGTCATATGATAGCGTGCTTTAAATTCCCATTTTGAAAAATGGGTCTCCAGACGGAAATCGGGTAATGCAGTCATTTGGATTTTACCTCTTAAGATTCTCGGGCGGCGGCGATATAGTTGTAGGCAGTGGCACGAGAGACACCTAATAGTTGTGCAAAATGTTCAGGTGCTTTGCGTGTTGAAAATAAATCCTTACTATCTAAAAACCTGGCCAGGACAATTTTGTCTTGTTTACTCATTGCTTGTTTAGATAAATTTTTGCTTTTTAACCACTCATGCATTAGATAGTTAATTTGTTCACGCCAATCGTTACTAAAGAGTTCTTTGGGTTGAGTCTTATCAAAAGATAAAAAACTCTGAATACTACCCATTGTGTTTTCTAAAAATGAAACATCCAGATTTATACACAAAAGTCCGATAGCTTGCTGCTGTTCTGGTGAACGCAGTATGGTGGTTACTGATTTTAGTAGCCTGCCATCAGCTTCTCTTTTGGCGTAAGGACCAATAAAAGATGTAGATTCGTCATATTCATTGGTATCTTCATCTAACAAAGAGTTACTGCCTATATCTCGATCTGAAAACTTGTTCCATATCTTTGCTATTTTGCCTGTGTGTAAATCGTGTAAAACTACCTCAGCATTGGGCCTTAACAAGGCGGCAATGGCTTCTGCTATTGAGGAAGCCATCTGTAATTCAGCTTTACGCTTAGATTTATTGCTCATTTGGTTTTCATTTTTACTTGCGTTGTTTTGATTTAAACTTTTAGTCTAAATTAGAATTTTAGTCTACATTGAATTATATAACTTTGCAAACCCTAAAAGTCTCCCCCCTAAATGGGGGGTGTCATGAGAATCTTGCTAGATTCATAATGCCGTTTGTCTCCTACTCATATTCTTAAATAATCATCAATTGGCTTTCAAGCTGCAGGGAGGGGCACATATGGAAATTCACATCAGTCAAAAATCTATTTTGGTTTCATCAGTTCTTGTTAAATTTTTATTTTTTGAGCAATGCGTTTGTATTTTAACTCAGCAGTGTAGGTAGGAATTTAGTGAGTAATTCGGAAAGACATCTAGGTGTAGTTTAACTTTAAAGGAAATATGCATGCAAATTATAAATATTCTCGTTATTTTTTCACTATTAATTTTTAATACTAAAGCTTATGCTGATATCGCCGTGGCAGGTGGCTTTGATCCAAGTTATTTTGTGCGTGGCACTAGTAGCGATATTTCTGGAGCTCAGGGAATTGCTTCTACACAGCATACTCGCCATTTTAAATTAGAAGAGGATAGTGTTATCGGACGTGTCCAATGGGTCGGCTCACAAATACCTGAACATCAGTTTCTAGCGCCTATTTTTCAAATTAACTTTTATCACTCCACCGATGATCCAAACTTTAACCTAGTGGGGAAGCGCCCTCAGGTGCCTGCATTTGCTTCTTTTCTTGTCGAGCCAGAACATTCTTTTCTTGAGCGAGGACAATCAAATTTTATGGGTATTTTAGGTGAATCGCTAGCCTTACCAAAAGGAGACTATTGGCTTTCGATTTCTCTCTATGCTCCTAATATAAATGACGCCAACTATATTTGGCTATGGTCGAAAGGTGAAGGTTATGGCGCTTCTGCAAGATTTAATATTTCTAATCAGCAAATTATAATATCATCTTCAAGCAATTCTATTTTTACTCTTTGGGGGGAGCAACCTAACAATCCTTCTTTGGACTCAGATAATGATGGTGTAAACAATCATCTTGATCTTTGTCCGAATACTGTTGATCTTAATGAAATTGATGAAGATGGATGTAGTGATACCCAAAAGGATAGTGATAATGATGGTGTTAGTAATGATATTGATGAGTGTCCCGATAGCCTTGTTTCCACAATCTCGAGTTTGAGAGGTGTAAATAGTGTTGGTTGTACAATGTTGCAATTAGTTAGTCGCGATGGTTTGAAGGTTATATCTACCAGTGGTGATAGTCCTGTTAGTCGGGGTGGAGAAATCAGTGATGTTTCAGGTGAGGCACCAAGCAAAGCTTTTGAGGATCTCTTTGTCGGTCATAATAATATTGCGCAAATAAGCAAAGTTGCGTGGCGCGGTATGAGTATGCCTGAAGAGTACAAGGATGCCTATCCAATATTTGAAATTAGCTTTCACCGAGCCAAGCGTGATAGAAATTTTCCCTATGGCCACAAACCCGTTATTGAACCCTTTGCTTCATACACAATTGAAGGTGAAATCTTTACAAAAGGTGTTGGTTTTGATGGTAACCAAAGTATTTATTTTGCTAATCTGCCAGAGACTGTGGAATTAGATAGCAGTAACGATTATTGGCTTTCTATATCTTTGGCTGCACCCAATTTAAATAATAGTGGACTGCAATGGTACTGGGGTAGGGCAAGTGGCTTACTTTATTCGACTCGTTTAGATGTTACTACCGGTGAACTTAGTATTGTTAGTCAGACTTCAGTTTATAGACTTTATGGAAATTATATAAACGAATAGAGCGTATATAATATACTCTGCATTAACATACTATGGTGAGGCCTTCCCGCGGTCTCACTTTCTATTTTCTACAACAGACTAAAATCGTAAAACTGATAATTATTTGATAATTTTTTTTCTTTATTATTTTTTAAAAAGCCTCGGCAACTGTATTTAAAATTTATTGGCGTATTTCTTGTGTTGTTGTCATCTCTGTAATTTCCTGTTTTCTCTTTTAAATATTTCTTACATAAAAAATTGGATAAAATACATATTCGGTTTGGAACTGATATTCAGACGTTTGTTTTAATTTTAAGGAATACATATGAAAATTATAAATTTTATAATGCTTTTTTCGTTGTTTATATTTAATGCCGCAGCCAATGCTGATGTTGCTGTGGCCGGGAATTTTGATCGAAGCTATTTTGTTTTAGGTTCCAGTAGTGATATTTCTGGTGCTCAAGGTGCAGCTTCTACACAGCATATACGTCACTTTAATCTCGCTTTCGATAGTGTGATTGGCAGAGTTCAGTGGGTAGGTTCGCAAATACCAAACCCGCAATCTACCTTTCCGATTTTCCAGGTTAATTTTCACCATTCTGTGGATGATCCAGATTTTAATAATGCGGGTAAGCGCCCCCAAACTCCAGCTTTTGCCTCATATTTAGTGGAGCCTGATCATTCCTTTGTAGAGCGGGGGCAATCTAACTTTATCGCTGTTTTAAATGAACCATTAAGTTTGGCGAGAGGAGATTACTGGATTTCTATCTCGTTATATGCACCGAATATAAATGATGCGAATTATGTTTGGTACTGGTCGAAAAATAGAGGCTCTAGTGCTTCTGCTAGGTTTAATGTTGCTAGCCAGCAATTAACACCATCATCGAGTAGTTCTATTTTTATTCTTTGGGGGGATCAACCTAATAGCCCCTTCCTCGACTCGGATAATGATGGTGTTAATAATCACCTCGATCTCTGCCCAAATACTGTAGATGTAAATGAAGTGGATGAAAATGGTTGCAGCGATTCGCAGAAAGATACAGATGAAGACGGGGTTAGCGACGATATTGATGAGTGTCCCGATAGTGCTGTTGTGTCGGTTGCCACATTTAAAGGTGTTAATACTGCAGGATGTACAATGCGGCAGGTGACCAGTAGCGACTTGAAAATTGTATCGTCGAGTGTTGATAGCCCTTATAGTAGAAATGGTGTTATTAGTGATATTTCAGGTGCTGCACCAGTGAAAGCGTTTGAGTATCTCTGGCGGCGCAGTCAGAAAGTGCAGGTGAATAGAGTTGTTTGGCGGGGCATGAGTATGCCTCCTGAATATCCCAACGCCTTCCCGGTCTTTGCCGTTAGCTTTCATGAAGCAGAAGACGATAGAGCTTTCCCCTATAATCATAAACCTATTATAGAGCCGCTTGCTTCTTACATCATTGAAGGCGAAATTTTTACTGTGAATCAAGGTTCTGACGGTAAGCAAAGTATCTTTTATGCTGATCTACCTCAAGTAGTGGAGTTGGATGCTAACACCGATTATTGGCTTTCCATTTCTCTCGTTGCTCCCAACTTAAATAACAGTGGCCTTCAATGGTACTGGGGAAGATCCAATGGTTTACTCTATTCTGCCCGATTAGACTTGACTACGGGGGTACTTTCTCCGGTTAGTCAAAATGTTGTTTTTCGTCTCTATGGTAAAGATTTAGACCAGTAAATCTTTGCACTATTTGGTTAACACTTGGTGAGGTCTCTAGCGAGCTTCGCCAGGTTATACCAGCTCACTTTCATGGCGTTTCCATCTCACTTCCATCTCATAAGTGCCTCTCCTGTGCAGTCTTAAGAGACTTAGCCCGCAACTACCAACTTTCATCCAATCTGGGACTCTATACATAAGCTGGGCGTTAATTTTTTGCTTTCCAGGGGGAACATTTATTCTAAATTTTCGACTTAAAGGTATAAATTAGACTAAAATTTGCTTTAAATCGAATTTCAAAGCATAAATTTTGCGTGTAAACATAGATATAATTTTAACAATAATAAATAGTAGCGATTACGTGGTAATCCCCCTGGTGTCATCCCAGTAAATCCTACAAGCATTTGAGGATATTCTATGAGTAAGACCGCGCCACTCAGTCTCAATGTTCCTGAACCTGGTTGTCGACCTGGTGATGAACCTGATTTCTCTGATTTTGTTGTCCCAGAAGCTGGGGGTGTAACCAGACCCCCAATTGATGCTGATCCGAACGATATTCGCGATATGGCTTTTTCTATTATTCGAGTGCTAGATAATGAGGATCATGCCGTCGGCCCTTGGGCAGGTACGTTATCAAACGATGAGCTAGTCGAGGGGCTGCGTCATATGATGACATTGCGCATCTTCGATGCTCGTATGATGAATGCTCAGCGCCAAGGTAAAACTAGTTTCTACATTCAGCACCTAGGCGAAGAAGCAGTGAGCTGCGCATTCCGCAAAGCTCTGCAAGATGGTGATATGAACTTTCCTACGTATAGGCAAGCGGGTCTCCTTATCGCAGGGGGCTATCCTATGACGACGATGATGAATCAAATCTATTCTAATTCCCAAGATCCTTTGCATGGGCGTCAGCTGCCGATCATGTATTCCTCCAAAGAACATGGTTTCTTCAGTATTTCAGGTAATTTGGGGACACAGTTTATGCAATCTGTGGGCTGGGCGATGGCTTCAGCAATCTCTGGTGATACTCGTATTGCCGCAGGCTGGATTGGTGATGGCTCTACGGCGGAAAGTGATTTTCACGCGGCCCTCGTGTTCGCTTCTACTTATAAAGCACCTGTTGTTCTTAATATTGTGAATAACCAGTGGGCCATTTCTACCTTCCAGGGAATTGCACGTGGCGGTGTCGGTACTTTTGCGGCCCGTGGGCACGGTTTTGGGATTCCATCTGTACGTGTTGATGGCAACGACTATTTAGCGGTGCATGCGGTGGCACAATGGGCCAACGAGCGTGCGCGTTCTGGCTTAGGGCCGACCTTAATTGAGCATGTTACCTATCGTGCAGGAGGCCACTCGTCTTCGGATGACCCATCGGCCTATCGTGCTAAAGAAGAGGTGGCTGCCTGGCCCTTAGGCGACCCTATTGATCGCTTGAAAAAGCACCTTATTAAAATCGGTGCCTGGAGTGATGAGCAACATGCAAAAGCTGAAGAAGAGATTCTTGAGCAAGTCATTGCTGCTCAAAAAGAAGCAGAGTCTTGCGGTACTCTTGGCCATGGCAAAGTGCCGTCACCTAGAGATATGTTTGAAGGCGTCTACGAGACAATGCCGCCGCATCTGGTGAAGCAACGTCAGGAAGCGGGGTACTGATATGACACAGATGACGATGATTGAAGCCATCCGCGATGCTCACGATGTAGCGATGGGACGCGATGAAAAGGTGGTTGTGTTCGGCGAGGATGTGGGGTATTTCGGTGGTGTTTTTAGGTGTACTGCAGGTTTACAAGCAAAGTATGGTAAAACCCGCTGCTTTGATGCACCGATCAGCGAGCTCGGTATTGTCGGTGCTGCAGTAGGCATGGCGGCCTACGGTTTACGGCCTGTTATTGAGATCCAATTTGCTGATTATGTTTATCCCGGTATTGACCAAATCGTGTCGGAAGCGGCGCGCTTACGTTATCGCTCGGCAGGAGACTTCACCTGTCCTCTCGTGATTCGCATGCCCACCGGTGGTGGTATTTTTGGTGGCCAAACCCATAGTCAGTCTCCCGAAGCCTATTTTACTCACGTGGCGGGTTTAAAAACGGTCATGCCTTCTAATCCGCAAGATGCGAAAGGTCTATTTTTAGCGGCCATTGAAGATCCTGATCCGGTGATTATTCTAGAGCCTAAGCGACTTTATAACGGTCCTTTCGATGGTCATCACGATAAGCCAATTGTACCTTGGAAAAAACATGAGCAAGGTGATGTGGCCGAGGGTTATTACACCACGCCGCTGGGCAAGGCCGCAATTCGTCGAAGTGGTAACGAGGTTACTATTCTTGCTTATGGCACCATGGTTTATGTGGCTGAAGCCGCAGCCGAAGAGGCGGGTATAGATGCAGAGATAATCGATCTGCGCACCTTGTTGCCTCTGGATCTTGACGCTATCGAAACCTCCGTTAAGAAAACTGGACGTTGCTTAATTGTGCATGAAGCAACTAAAACCAGCGGCTTTGGCGCGGAATTAATGGCTCAGGTACAGGAGACATGCTTCTATCACCTTGAGTCGCAAATCATTCGTGTAACAGGTTGGGATACGCCTTATCCCCACGCGCAGGAATGGGATTACTTCCCATGTCCTAACCGGGTCGTTGCCGCCTTACACCAACTTATGGAGGAATAACTCATGGGTATCCATACTATTCGTCTACCCGATGTCGGTGAAGGTATTGCCGAAGCTGAATTAGTGGAATGGCCGGTTAAAATTGGCGATATCGTTAATGAAGATGATGTTGTTGCAGTAGTGATGACCGATAAAGCTGCCGTTGAAGTTCCTAGCACTGTTGCCGGCAAGGTGATGTGGTTGGGAGGTGAGGTTGGTGATCCAATTCCTGTCGGTGAAAAGCTGATCCAACTGGAAGTAGAAGGGGAAGGTAACGACACTGAAGTGGGGCTTGGAGAGGCAGGTAAAGTCGGATCCTCCTCGGCCACAGCCATTGCGAGTGCATCACCTAGTGAGCCAGATGTAGCTGCCTTCGCAGCTACTGAACAAACACCTACTCAAGCTCAGAATACTGAACGCAAATCCGCACCTGCAAAAGAAAGCCACACGCATATTCATCGAAGCAAACCCTTGGCAGCACCTTCTGTTCGTGCAAGAGCAAAAGCTGAAGGCATCGACTTGCGCAACGTGGTAGGTTCAGGTCCCGCTGGACGTATCAATCACCAGGATCTAACGGACTTTATCGAAAGCGGTGAAGCAGCTGGGCACAACGGTCATACTCATGGCCGTAAAAACAGTGTAAAAGAAATTAAAATGATCGGCATGCGGCGTAAAATCGCTGACAAAATGTCTATGTCGAAATCGCGCATACCTCATATTACTATTGTTGAAGAAGTGGATATGACGGAACTTGAAGAGTTGCGCAGTGCTTTAAATAAAAAGTACGTGGGCGAGCGTCCCAAGTTAACCTTATTGCCTTTTATGATGCGAGCAACTGTAGAAGCTGTGCGTGAGCAACCTGAAATAAATGCACGCTATGACGATGACTCCGGCATAATCCGTCAGCACGGAGCGGTTAATATTGGTATCGCTACGCAAACGGAAAACGGTTTAAACGTTACTGTCGTGCATCACGCTGAAGCTGCTAATCTTTGGGATAATGCCGGTAAGGTATCAAAACTCGCTGAAGAAGCTCGCAACGGTACCATCAAGTTGGAGAACCTTAGCGGTGGTACTATCACCATCACCTCATTAGGGCCTTTGGGCGCAATTGTCACCACGCCTATTATTAATCATCCAGAAGTTGCCATTGTTGGTATCAATAAAATGCAAACACGCCCCATGTGGGACGGTCAGCAATTTCAGCCTCGTAAAATGATGAATATTTCATGCTCGTTTGATCACCGTGTTATCGATGGTTGGGACGCTGCAGTTTTTGTTCAGAAATTGAAAACACTGCTGGAGACTCCAGCAATGTTATTTGTGGAGGGTTAGATGTCTGATCTTAAGTGTAAACTTCTTGTTATTGGTGCAGGTCCTGGTGGTTATAGCTGTGCTATTCGAGCTGGGCAACTGGGTGTAGAAACTATTGTTGTTGACCGTCGCCCTCCAGGTGGTACTTGCTTAAATATTGGCTGTATTCCATCGAAAGCCCTTATTCACGCGGCTGAAGAATTTCATAAAATTAGCCATGCTAATAGCAGCCCCTTAGGAATAAGTGTAGAAAAGCCTAGCATTGATTTAGCCACTACGGTTAAGTGGAAAGACGGTATTGTGAGACGCTTGAATGATGGTGTGAGTGGCTTATTCAGAAAATCAAAAGTTAAACTTATTGCAGGCGATGCGCGTTTTGTTGATGGTAAAACAGTTAGCGTAACTAGCGACGACGGCGAACATAGTATTCATGCTGAAAACATCGTTATCGCCACTGGCTCAGCTCCGGTTGAGATTCCTTCACTGCCATTTGGTGGCAATATTATGTCGTCCACCGAGGCTTTATCCCTAGACGAAGTACCGAAAACGCTTGCTGTGGTTGGCGGTGGCTATATTGGTTTAGAAATCGGTACTGCCTATGCCAAGATGGGAGCGCAGGTATCTATTATCGAAGCTACTGATAGAATTCTTCCTCAATACGATGCCGCTTTGATCAAGCCAGTTGCTAAACGCTTAGGTCAATTAGGTATCGAGCTGTGTTTAAATACTCAGGCTTTTGCCTATAAAGATGGCATGCTCGTGACCAGCAACGGTGATATTCCCGCTGATAAAGTTTTAGTGACTGTCGGACGTCGTCCGCTCACCAGTAGCGTGGGCGTGGAAGAGCTGATGTTATCCATGAACGGCCCCTTCATTGAAATCAACGATGCCTGTCAGACATCCATGCGAGGTATCTACGCTATCGGTGATGTAACGGGCGAGCCTATGTTGGCTCACCGAGCTATAGCTCAAGGTGAACTCGTTGCTGAACATGTAGCGGGCCATAAAGTGAGTTGGGATAAACAATGTATTCCCGCTGTATGTTTTACCGACCCGGAAGTGGTCACGTGTGGCTTGCTACCCAACGAAGCGGAAAACGCCACAGTATCTGAATTTCCTTTTGCTGCTAATGGTCGCGCATTAACAACAGAGCGAGATGATGGTTTTGTGCGTATTGTTGCACGTGAAGAAGATGGTGTTGTATTGGGTATTCAGGCTGTTGGGGCTGGTGTATCAGAACTTTCAGCAGCGTTTTCACTTGCCATAGAAATGGGTGCAACGTTAGAAGATATCGGCTCAACTATTCATGCCCATCCAACCCAATCCGAGGGTTTCCAAGAAGCTGCATTGCGAGCTTTGGGACAGGCTATTCACATTTAAGACTGACTATTAATAATATTCTCGGTACTTTTATCAAGTATCAAGTATCAAGTATCAAGTATCGAGGATACTACTTTCGCCGGGGATATTATTATAGGCCGACTTTATAAGAAATTAACCAAATAAATCTTGCTGCTTTGCCTGCCAATCAAAACGTTTCATATCTACTTGGTATTCATCTATAAACTCAACACCTTCTTGCAGTAATAAATCTTTTTGTCGATCTCGCAATTCCGATCGCACTACCATGGCAATTTCACCAGAGGCAGAAACGACTCGATGCCAGGGGATGTCAATCTTACTGGAGCCGCTCAAGGCATGTCCCACATTACGTGCGTCACCTGGACGACCTGCCATTTCTGCCACTTGCCCATAGGTTCCAACCTTACCTTCGGGAATGCGTTTTACAATGGCATAGAATTTTTGAAAAATTTCATCTTCGCTTAAGCTATCGTAATCAGGTGATGAATAATCCATCTTGTTTGAACTCTTAATAAAAGGGAAAATAAGTAATAATTTTAGCTGCCTATTATAATTCAGTGTGTAAAATATTTAACGTGTTATCGACTTGATGTTATAAAATATTGCTCAAACACTAGCTCCATCTACTAAGCTTTGTTTACTTAATAATACCTCGCTTAAGTACTGCATTAATATTTTAATTCTGGGGGTGTTTCTTAGGTCTGGGTGAGTAAGAATCCACAGTAAATGCGCGGGTCGTGGTGTGGCGCCAGGCAGCCGTATTAATTTGGGTTCTTGGTCGGCCATATAGCAAGCGCCGCGAGTTAGGCCTAAACCTGCAGCTGCGGCATCGTGGCGCATGATGATATCGTCTATTCTTATGCCTACAGGCACTTCTGGGAAGGGGGAGTCTTTTGTCCACTCGGGATATGCTGGATCGTTCTCCTTTCCTATCCAGAGATAATTGTCTTCAGAAGTATTCTTTAAATAGTCCTTGGCTGCGTAATAACATAATGAGTAGGTAAACAACTGACGGCCTACTAAATGTTCGGGTGGCGATTGGCTGCCCCTTATAACTACGTCGGCCTCTGATCGGTCAAGATTCACTTGTCTGTTAGTAACTTGCAGTGTTAGCTCAATTTTGGGATGTAGGCGAGAAAAGGCTAGCAGCTCATCAAAGATTAAGTAGCGTGCGATAGTTGGCGGAATAGAAAGCTTGATTGGGCCAGATAAATCCGGCCTATTTGCTCTCCGATGTCGCTCAGTGGCAAAGGCGATCTCTTCCATTTTGAGAGCAGAAGCGATGAGTTCCTTGCCTAATTCCGTTTCTCGGTACCCGCCTGGTATCCGCTCAAATAGTGGACTACCATAGAACTTGTTGATCTGTACTAAACGCCTGGAAATGGTGGCATGGTTGACACCTAATTCATCTGCTGCACCACGCAGAGTTTTTGCCCGATGTAGCGCCAGTACAATTCTATAATTATCCCATTCTTTCATTGGTGCAATATCGCACCAATTGCTATGAAAGTAAATCCACGACGACTTATATTTTTGTTGCTAAGGTATTAATGAAACAGTGATTTACTCTTAAAAATCGGATATGAAGTGGAAGGCGTGCTGATTTAAATCATTCGCGTTGGTATCTATTTTCAGCTCTGTTGGTGCATTTTAGTTGTGATGCCAACCTGTTAATACTATTTGTTATGGGGGAATACGCTTCTTGGGGAATGGGTGTCAGCGAGTAATGTGTCTCTAATCGGCTCTCACCCATAATATTAAAATAATAATCTTTGCTACATTACTTGTTTTAGGCTTTATCAATTTCTTCATGCCATTGATCTTGATAGCCTATCTTTTCTAAATACCCACCGAAAGAATTGTACAATTTTTCCGTCCAGTATTGAGAGCTTCCTTCGCAAGGTATTACGATATTTCCCTCGGCGGATGCGTTTACCATTGTCCAAAAGAATTGACTCAAATGAATAGCTTCACTTTCATTGAAGACTTCACCTCTTTTAATAATCTCTTGAGCAATGGAATCCCCTAGTTTATCTGCAAACAATAGGGCGACTACTTTTTCTTCATGGTAGAGGTAATTAATCATAACCTTCTAATTTATATGAGTGTTGCGTTTTTTAGCGTCAGCTTTTTTCATTAGCTATTGCGTAGATGAGCGATTTGATTTTTATTGGCACTAACAGGGTATGCAATCCCTAGCTTTTACATACGTTTCGCTTTATTAATATTACTCTCTTTGGATGCTGATGCTACCACTGTGAGAATAGGTGGACAAAATATGTAAACACGTATAGAACACTAAATTTTTTACTGAAAAACTAATATTTATCCTATAAAGGCTTTGCTTACTGGCCTTCAGTGCTGTTAGGATCGCGCCTTTATTTACCTATGTCGATCGGTTTTGAAACAGTGGTAACTCCCAAGCCTATTACATTAATCAAAAACGCTAATCTTTATGCGCCACAGGCGCAGGGTATCCAGCATCTACTTATCGCTGGAGGTAAGCTGGTTTATATTGGCAGTGAGGAGCCTAAGCTCTCCGCTCCTCTTGATGTGGAAGTCCTAGATGTTCAAGGCTTAAGCGTTTTGCCCGGCTTTATCGATGCTCACACCCATGTCACAGGCGGTGGGGGTGAGGCTGGTTTTGCTACACGGGTGCCTCCAGTTCCCTTGAGCCAATTTACTCAGGCCGGAGTAACCACAGTGGTAGGACTGCTTGGTACCGATGATCTTACTCGCAATACGGCCTCGGTTCTTGCTCAAGTTTATGCTTTGCGCGAGGAGGGGTTGTCTGCTTACTGTTATACCGGTGGTTATCACTTACCGCCTACTACCCTAACGGGCTCGGTAAAATCTGATATCGTTTTTATAGACCCTGTAGTGGGTGTGGGTGAACTGGCTATTAGCGATCACCGCTCAAGTCAGCCTACTTTGAATGAACTATTGAAAGTGGCTTCAGAAGCTCACGTAGCTCGTTTAATGACGGCTAAAGCAGGTATTGTCCACCTACATTTAGGTGACGGTGAACGAGGACTGTCTCTTGTTCGCGAGGCAATTGCCACTGCTGAAATTCCGGCCAAAACCTATAATCCCACTCATGTTAATCGGCGCAAAGCGCTTTTTCATGAAGCTTGCGAGCTGACCTCTTTGGGGTGTTGGATTGACGTCACCGCGTTCGAAACTGGTGATGTAGGCTATGAGCCAAAGGATGCTCTGCTGCGCTATATAAACAGCGAATATCCTCAGGATAAATTGACGATTAGCTCAGATGGCGGTGGCTGTTTGCCTTGCTTTGATCACAGTGGTCATATGACAAAGATGGATTTTGCCAATTCAATGGCGATGACTGAAGTTTTTTATCAGTTGCTCGACGAAGGGATCGCGATCGAAAAATGCCTGCCTTTTTTCACAGAAAACGTAGCGACACTAATGAATTTTAGGCACAAAGGTAAACTTGAAGTAGGTAGAGATGCTGATTTAATCGTATTAAATCAGCAGCAGCGAATATGTCATGTTATGGCGAACGGTAATTGGCATATCTATAATAATTCACTTATAAAAAAAGGCACATTCGAGGATTAAATATGCCGTCTCCTGATATTGATGGACAGCAACGAGGTTATGTTATCCCTATCGGCGGTGCCGAAGAGAAAGATAACAATCCTGTTATTCTTAAAAAAATTGTAGAGTTAGCGGGTGGTGATAACGCTGTTATCTGTGTTATTCCTACTGCATCTCAACTAGATGATACAGGTGAGCGCTATCAAAAGTTATTTACTGAGTTAGGAGCGGGTACTACTCATTCGCTACCTATTGCGGAGCGTTCAGACGCACAAAAACAAGAGTATTTAGATCTGTTAGAAAGCTGCACTGCAGTATTTATTACTGGCGGTAATCAATTGCGCTTATCGACGATTCTAGGTGGAACTCCAATCGCCAAAGCTATTCGTAAATTAAATGCACGAGGTGTGCATATTGCGGGCACTTCTGCGGGAGCTGCGATTGTTTCTCAGCATATGATTACCGGCGGGAGCACTGGAATTGTGCCTACCGAAGATGGTGTTAATCTCGCTCCGGGAATGGGACTGATTAATACCGTTGTGGTTGATCAACATTTTAATCAGCGCAATCGTTTATCTCGTTTATTGAGCGCCGTTTCTTATAATCCATTTTTGATTGGTATTGGTTTAGATGAAGATACGGCTGCCTTTATTGATGGCAATAATGAATTTACTGTGGTCGGAAGTGGTGCAATTACAGTGGTAGACCCTTCTGATATTGAGTATTCATCAATGGCGGAGGCTTATACCGGCGATGCACTAACATTGCTCAATTTAAAAGTTCATATACTGGCATCTGGTGGCCGTTACAACATCAGTGACAGACAAGCTTTTATCAAGTAAAAAATCTATTTAGCAAATGTCTAATTCCTCTTTACGTTAACGTAAACTGCACATTACTAATTCTTATCTTCATGTCGAAAAACAGTAGCGTCCGTCACTGTTTTTCGATATTTTACTTTAAAACACGTAAGCAATAATAATAACTTTGGGTTAATCCACCTATGAAAATACTTAGTAAGAATGTGTATGTTGGTCCAAATGTTTACGCAAACTTTCCCGTTATACGCTATCAAATAGACTTGGGAGAGTTGGAGAATTGGCCCTCTGTAAAATTGGGAAGTGACTTCATTGAGGGATTAATTTCAGCGTTACCATCGTTACAAACCCACGGTTGTTCTTATCGTGAAGAAGGTGGTTTTATCCGGCGTTTGAAAGAAGATGATGGAACCTGGATGGGGCATATTTGGGAGCACGTGGCTTTAGAGTTACAAAATCTAGCCGGCTCTCCTGTGAGTTTTGGCAAGACACGAAGTTTGGGTGAAGAAGGTTGTTACAACGTTGTCTATCAGTATCAGCAACGGGATGTGGGTTTAGAAGCGGGTTCCTTAGGTATGCGCTTACTGACACATTTATTGCCCGCAGATGTGCAAAAAGCCATTGATGCCGATGTTGAAGAGGATTTTGATTTTAATGAGGAGCTGCGCAGTTTTGTGCGCATGGCTCAGCACAAAGAATTTGGCCCCAGTACAGGCTCTCTGGTCAAAGCAGCGGAACAACGAGATATTCCCTGGCTACGCTTAAACAACTATAGCCTTGTACAATTTGGTCACGGTAAGTATCAAAAACGCATTCAAGCTACAGTAACCAGTGAAACAAAACATATTGCAGTAGAAATTTCCTGCGATAAAGAAGACACCCATAATTTGCTCAATGATCTAGGCCTGCCAGTACCTAAGCAAATTATGATTTACAGTGAAACCAAAGCTGTTAGAGCTGCCCGGCGGATTGGTTATCCTGTTGTTGTAAAACCGCTTAATGCCAATCATGGGCGTGGCGTGAGTATTAATTTAAATACCGACGAAGAAGTCGAAACAGCATTTGTAGAAGCGCAAAAATATGGCTCTAGTAAAGCTGTTTTAGTGGAAAGTTATTTGACGGGCTTTGATCATCGAATGCTAGTGGTTAACGATGAGTTAGTGGCGGTTGCCAAGCGTGTTCCAGGTCATGTTGTTGGTGATGGTGTACACAATATCGAACAACTGATCGATATTGTTAACCAGGATCCTCGTCGCGGCATTGGTCATGAAAAAGTGCTGACACGTTTAGAGCTTGATAGTCAGGCAAAACGCTTACTTGGTGAAGCGGGATACGATAAAGATACAGTGCTGGAAGAAGGGCAATTGTTTTATCTACGCTCTACTGCAAACTTGTCAACCGGCGGCACTGCAATTGATGTCACTGATATCGTACATCCCGATAATCGCGATATGGCTGTGCGCGCAATTAAAGCTATTGGCTTAGATATTGGTGGAGTAGATTTTCTTACCGACGATATTAGTAAATCCTACAAGGAAATTGGCGGGGGAATATGCGAATGTAATGCTGCGCCAGGGTTTCGTATGCATGTTGCGCCCAGTGAAGGTCAACCGCGAGATGTGGCGGGAAAAGTCATGGATATGCTCTTCCCAGCAGGCAGCCAAGCGCGTATTCCTATTGCAGGTATTACCGGTACCAATGGTAAAACTACTACCTCAAGGATGCTTGCCAGCATTATGAAGTGTGCCGGCTTCACTACCGGAATGACTTCCACCGATGGTGTTTATATCGATGGTCATTTAACAGTTAAAGGCGATATGACAGGCCCTACATCAGCGCAAATTGTGTTGCGTGACCCCAGTGTAGATTTCGCCATAATGGAAACTGCCCGAGGCGGTATTTTAAAACGTGGACTGGGTTACTCATCTTGTGATGTGGGAGCTTGCTTAAATATTAGTGCAGATCACTTAGGCCAGCGTGGCATTGATACAGTAGAGCAGCTGGCGCAAATTAAGCGTGTTGTAGTGGAAGTTGCTAAAGATGTGGTGGTGTTAAATGCCGATGATCACTTATGCTTAGCCATGGCTGATTATTGCCAAGCGAATCGTATTTGCTATGTGACACTGGATCCTGGTCATGGTTTAGTAAGAGAGCACATTCGCAGTGGTGGTATGGCGGTAGTGCTAGAAAAAGGCATTAACGGCGACATGATTACTATTTATGATAGAGGCGCTCACATTCCTTTGTTGTGGACACATCTTATTCCAGCAACGATAGAAGGTAAGGCTATTCACAATGTGCAAAATGCGATGTTCGCTACAGCAATTGCCTATAGTTTCAACTCTTCGTTAGAGGATATTCGTCAAGGCTTAAGGATCTTTAATACCTCTTTCTATCAAGCTCCTGGTCGCTTAAATATCTATGATGAACTGCCATTTAAAGTGATTCTGGATTACGCTCATAACCCGGCGGCAATTAAAACCATTACTGATTTGGCAACACGTCTGGAGGTATCAGGTAAACGTCGTATTGTTATGGCAATGCCTGGTGATCGTCGCGATGAAGATATCATTGAAGCTGCACAAATTACTGCACCAGGCTTTGATGCTTTTATTTGTAAAGCCGATGATGAACGCCGTAACCGGGGTTTTGATGAAGTACCGCAAATGCTCAAGCAATCATTGGTTGATGCCGGTATCAATGACGCCGATATTCAAGTAATTCCTTCTGAAGAAGAAGCTGTAGAAAAAGGCCTACAAGATTGCCAGAAAGGGGATCTATTGATCATCCTTGGCGATAATATCACCCGTTGTTGGAAGCAGATAGTACATTTTAACAGCGAGCTTGAGGGGGACAGTCAACAAGAAACACCCTCGCGAGACTTCCCGGAAAAATTATTTGCGCCTGTTGAACACAAATTTGAATTAAATGAGGGAGAATCTTTAGTCCAGGATGAGCGTGGTGTTCGTTTGGTTATAGAACGAGATGAAGACTCAGATTAAAGATGTCCTAAAAGGTTAAGTAAATTTATGGAGTTGCAACTCGATGAGGTTCGGCGTCTAACTGGCCCTAATTTATTATGGGATGAGCCCGGTGCAATTATTGACGTTTTTATTCATGGAATTGATAAAACTAAGGTAGTTCGATGCTGGCAACTGTGGCTTGAAAAGTTACAAGAGAGGTTTGGTTGGCAGCAAGCATCTACGTATCGTATTCATAGTGAAGGAGCGAACATGGCGTTAAGTGCGCCAATGGACGCTCTTTATACTGCCTGCGATTTAGCTGAGCTAGCATGGGATTGCTGTGTCGCAGAGCTAATGCAACAGCCTTTACCTAACTGGCAGCTGCGATTAGATGAGCTGTGTAAGGAATTAGCAGACGAAATTAATCCACCATTATTGGCGTTAATGAAGGAAGCTAAGACCCAGGGTGTAACCTGCATTAGTGATGACGATGAAGTTAGCTTAGGGATGGGGCGTTCGGTAGAGGTCTGGCCAGTACGAGCTCTACCTGATCTTGCAAGTATCGATTGGCCAAAGTATCGCGATGTTCCGCGAGCATTTATTACCGGTACTAATGGTAAATCCACAAGTGTACGTTTGGCATCACATATTGCTCAAGCGGCGGGTATTTGTGCGGGAGTAACCTCTACGGACTTCATTCGCGTCGGAGACGTTATTATCGATACCGGCGACTATTCTGGCCCTGGAGGTGCCAGAATGTTATTGCGAGATACGCGCACTGACTTGGCTTTTTTGGAAGTGGCACGCGGTGGTATTTTGAGGCGTGGTATTCCTGTTGAGTCTGTCGATGCTGCACTTATCACGAATGTCGCCAGTGATCATTTAGGGCAGTATGGTATTAATACTGTAGAAGAACTCGCTGAAGCTAAGTTTGTAGTGGCTAAAGGCCTGGGGGATAGAGGCATTTTAGTGCTCAATGCTGATAACGATTTAGTTATTGCGCAGGCAAGTAAAATAAAAAATAAATTATGTTGGTTTAGCTGTGATGAATCCAATGTGCTCATTCAACAGCAAATCCAAATGGGAGGGCGTGCCGTATTTATTAGAGCTAAGCATATTGTATATCACGCTAATGGTTTGTTTGAAACTATAATCGCTGTGGATGATATTGCTATGGCTCTCGGTGGTATGGCCGCACATAATGTAGAAAACGCTTTGGGTGTCGTGGGCTTATGCAAATCACTAAAGTTACCTTCAAATGCAATTGCTCAAGGTCTAAAAACATTTGGTAGTAATGCTAAAGATAATCCAGGCCGAGGTAATATATATGAAGTAGACAGCTACCGTGTTGTGGTTGATTTTGCTCATAATGAACATAGCATGCGAGCAGTGGTGAATATGGTAAGACAACTATCAAGCCAGCGCTTAATTGTCATGTTCAGTCATGCGGGTGACCGCAGCGACGAAGAAATTAAAAGTCTGACTGACGCCGTATATCAGCTTAATGCCGATAGCTATATTATTGCTGAAATAGAAAATTATTTGCGTGGTCGTCAATTGGGTGAGGTACCTCAATTAGCTACTAGATTTCTACAGCAACAAGGTGTTAACTTAGAGAATATTAATACAGTAAGCAGCCCTTTTGAGGGTGCCAAGTTGGCAACAAATATGGCAAAAAATGGAGATATTGTTTTACTATTTACTTTGGATGATCGGCAGCAGGTACACGAATACTTAAGTGCCTTAGGCTCCTCTCACACCCAATAAGTAATAGATGTGTACTGCCATAGTTAATCGATAGCTAAGCAGCTAAATATATAAATAGATGAAAAGCCCGGCCCTGCTGGGCTATCAAAGCTGTTGCTCAAAATATACTTTTCTGCATTGCCCTGCTACTAAATCGCGCCATCCTCGTAGTTTGAACTCAGTAAGCTTGGTTCTTAGACACTGCAAATCACTAACCTATCATTGCTTAAACTCGTCGTCCTTCCAGTCAGTTATTTTTATCAATGATGTAATTGCCGACATTGAGGAAGGGGATATGCTTTATTCTAAAGTTCTATTAATGATTTTAGCCGATGAAAAAATGTGATAATAGAACAAGTAACTTGACGATATTAAAGATCATCTATTAAGGATTTGTCAAAAAATTTAGGTAACTTAAAAAGCCTTAATAATATTTACTTAAGTTCTTTCCAATAAAAATTATTCTAAATTTTAGTTTTAAGTTAATAAGCTTGCGAAAATTAATTTTGGATTAAATTACAGAGTTTTATGCAGATAGTTAGCAGCACTTGTTGAGTTTTTCGCGTATGTGACTAAATAAATTTACTAGATATTTTTCCATATACAAAATAATGTAAATGAGTAAAAATCTATGAACTCTATGAATAAGTTCGTTTTACAAAATAGAGGTCGGATGCCATCTTTATATCAAGAAGATTCTTAACAGTCCTTAGAAAAGCTGAAATTTTACGTGTAAGACACTAGACAAGTAAACAATAACAATTAAACTGCCTTTGCTAAAAAGTACTACTGAGAGTTAATTTGGAGGCTTTTCTGGCGTCCAGAAATATATCATTGAAATCGTTGTCAATGGTGTATATGGGGGGGATTGTGAATAAAAATAATTGTAATAGCTTAGTTGCAAATCTTAATAATCATCACGAACCGTTAAGGTTCCATATATTATTTTCTGATATTTATTGTCTACGTGAACAGGATTTGAAGCGCGCCTTACACAGGCATCCATTAGTAAGTAGTGACGCTCGGGTTAGCATAGAAGAAAATGGATCTGTCCATGGCACAACTCAGGGGTTAATCGGATGGGGTAAACATGTGGTTCAATTCGTCGGTATTGATCAGCCCATGTCTGAAGAAATCCTATCTTATAGTCTGCAATTAGCGCATTGTGACCAGGGTATTAAACAAAAAGCCCGTAAACATAGTAGCTATGTTTTATTAAGCTATGTTGGTTATGATGTGAATCCCTATGTTCAATATGATGCTTTAGCGATTGCTGCTGGTGTTATGGCTGAGCAAGATGCATTTATGGTTGTTAATCTTAGGGCAACAAGTTGCTTACCTACAGCTATGCTTTCACCCAAAAGAAATACCGTCGATAAGCTAGAACAAGTAATATATACGCTTCTCCCTTCAATACTATATTGTGGTTTTGTAAAATACTTTATCGAAGATGAAAATTCTTTGTGGATAAGAACTGTTGGTGCTGATGCTCTATATTTACCTGATTTTGCCGCCTTTTTAACCGATATTGAAGCTGCGGAAGAGTATTTTATGGTTTTTACAGAAATACATAAATACCTTCAGAGCCATAATATTCAGCTAGGTATGACTGATACTATGGAAATTGGCGAAGGTAAGTATATTAAATTTCGTGCGCCGAAAACCAACGAAACCTTTTTAGAAAGTGAAGGCTCTATGCTTGTATTAGAGCCATGTTCTGAAATTGAATATAAAAAATTACTGAAGAAAAATAAGAAATTTTAACAATGTTGATAGCTAGTGAGTCTGAACCGATAGACTTTCTAGTCTCGATATATTTTTTCTTGCCTTTTCGTTCTCTTCCACGAAAGCAGGTAGGTTTCTCTTTTTATTCGAGTAAGTGGCAATCTGAGTCATGACGGAACGATAAAGTGATATAGCCTCCCTTGTTCTACCCGATAAGGCTAATATTTCTGCATGTTCATTTTTCCAATGAGGCGTGCCAATAAGCTGTACTGGCAAATGCTTAATCCAAGATAAAGCAGCAGAATAGTTTTTAGCGCTTTTATTAATACGAATTAAAAAGCTTATAAAACTAACGATTTCACCGTGCTTATCGATACCTTCTTTTATACCGGATTCAATACGTTCTAGCGACAAAGGGCGAACAGCCAATTGGGCATTACCTCTATCCAAATACCATTGAGGTGGAGGATTATCATTGTATTGAATAGCTGAGCTGAAGTGTTTTTCTGCTTTAACCGCCAACCCTAACTTAACATAAGCTTTAGCGAGCAAATAATGACCTTCAGGAGATTTAGGTTTAATTGTTAAATATTTTGTTACGCTAGCCAGGGTTTTATCATAGTCTTTTTGCAAAAAGTATGTGTCAGCCTGCCAGTATAATGCTTCAGAAGATTTTGGGGAAAGTTTTAGTGCTGTGTCGTAATCTTCTAATGCTTGCGTAAACTGTTGTGCATCGCGATAGATACGGCCACGTTTTACATATAAAGATGCATCTTTAGGCGTTTGTTCTATATGATGATCCAGAGCGTGTAACCTTTCACTTGCTTGCCCGTGTGCCAATGCATTATTGGCAATGACAGATGCAATTAATATGAAAAAGAAATAGAGTCGATTATTTTGCATTAGGTAATACTATCAAAACGAGATTTACTATATTTAAAAGTCTATGTTTAAAGGCCCTAGTTTAGAGAGTAAGGGCCTAACTATGCAATGATACAGCTTGTATCTATATAAATTTATATTATAGGTGCTATTTAAAGGCCTTACTTGTTACAGGTTCTACTTGTAACTTAAAACAAACCACATATAGTCTTTATGGAAAAGGGCTTCCAGCCCTTTTCGGCCGTTGTCGTTAAAATATGTACAAACGCAATTGTATTTTAACGACTGCCATGAATGGGTATCCGACGGTGGTTTTAGCCTAGTGCTATTGGTATACGATAGTCAGCATTGGTCGATAATTTTGTGTCGCATATTCTTTCGCACGAATATCGATACCGTTACTTGTGCCACCACTTCGGATCATAAAGCCATTATTGGCAGAACGATTTATCCAGCCTTGGACTAGTGCTAGGCCCGAAGAGTTCAAATCAATTGTGTAAGTTCCTGTAGCGCTTGGAGTAAAACTGGCTATATTATCGCCTCTATTCGAGTTTGGAGCAGAGTTATTCCAATTTACACTACTCTCACTCCAAGCCCTTGTCATCTCCCATAGATTATAAGATGAGCTTGAGCGGTCAAAAACTCTAAGTGTAATACTAGCACTTACTACTTTAGCATCTTTAGGAATTGAGGACAGATCCCACTTTAACAATGATACTAATTCTCCGCGGCTACCATCGCTGCCATCCGCTAAAATTGCCGCGTTACCGCCATAGTTATCATTGCCTCTGCCTGAAGCAACATAGCTATCTTCAGAACCTCGATAGCCATTTAAGCCTTGTTGTAGACGGAGGGTTGTCCTAGGTGTATCGCTTGATACCGATATACTTTTGCTGGTTGATGCGGTTGCGCCAGCAGAATCAGTAACAGTTAGGGTAACCGTATAATTACCATCAGAACTGTAGTTATACTGCGGTGATTGCAGACTGGACACTACACCGTTGCCAAAGTCCCAAGACCATGCGCTGATACTGCCATCGCTGTCAGAAGATACATCTGAAAAACTCACATTACGCCCACTTTTAGTGAAAGTAAAATCTGCCTTCGGTGGTATGTTGCCGCTGCTATTGCCGGCGCGATATGTCACCAAAAGTTCCGGGCGCAGATTGCTGTTTCTGTATTCGCTAGAGCGAATATCAATACCATCGCCAGTACCTGAACTCATGATAATGATGCCATTATTTTTATTATCGACCCAGTCCTGAACCATGGCGACACCGGCGCTATTTAAGTCGATGGTATGGGGCCTGGCCGATACCGGGGAGAAACTAGCGACTAACGCCTGTCTATTTCTACGTGGGTCAAGCTTGCTCCAAGTGGCCGAACTCTCACTCCAATCGATGGCATTGTCATATATGTTGTAGCTGCCACTGCTCGGATTAAAAATATCTAATATTACCTGAGCTTTAGTGATTGTGGCTCCACTTGGAATACTACTTATATCCCATTGTAACAATGTGGCCAATTCGCCATTACTACCGTCGTTGCCGTCTGCAAGAATTTCTAGGGCATTACCAAAATTACGATTAGCTGCACCGCTGGCTATATATGTATCTATTGTGCCGTTATACGAGCTAGTAGGTGCCACATTATTTTGAAAGCGCAGCGTTTGAATATTTTGATAATCAAAATCTATACGGCTATTTGATGCTATTTTATTGCCGTTTTGATCTTCGACATTATTGACTGTGAGGGTGTAATTAATATTTTGTTCTAGCCTTGATGTGTTGAGAGTTGCAGTACTTCCTGAGGCTTGTGCTGAGGAAATACTAACACCATTGTCAATAGAATAGTTGCTGGCTTTTCCAGCAGAAGTGCTGTCTATTTTTTCACTAAAATTTATCGCCACTTGGTTTTGTTTAGAGGCTGTTGCTTCGGTTATAGTCGGTGGAGTGTCGTCAGGGCCTTTGAGTAGGGTGTACGAGTCTGTGATTGCCCCATCTGCACGTAAATGCACTGCGTCTAAGCGATTATTGCTAACATCGAGAACTACAGATCCTAGCTCGTTAAGAGATGCATACATTGCTGGATGATTTAGGCGGCCGCCAGATGTTTTTCCTGATGCCCCAGCTACCGTATAAATCGCTCCAGCGTGTGCTGCTTGTCCCTGTTTTTGGTAAGCCCCGTCTCCATTTTCTCGTCCATTACCTCCGTCAATTAAATGAGAGCTCCTGTCAAAGCTACTAGATGAACCATAGTGACCATCAATCAAATAAGAGCGTTCATAGGAGTGACTATGTCCGGAAAAAACTAAATCCACACCGTAGCTTTCTATAATGGGCAGAGCGTTTTGCCTCATTTCTATTAGAGCTCTTTCTGTATCTGAGTTATGAGAGCCCTTTGTATAAGGAGGGTGGTGCCAAAAAGCAATAGTCCATTTTTGATTATTTACCGCGAGGTCGTTCTTTAGCCAAGTCATCATGGCGCCATTTCTTGAGCGATCAGTTTCATAAGAGTCCAAGCAGATAAAATGAATATCACCATAATCAAAGGAGTAATAAGCTTCTGTTCCTGAAGCCAGTCCTCCTGCCTCACCATTACGTGGCAAGGTGAAAATATTATAATAAACGCCAGACTCACTAGAGGAATCGGCTGACCGACCATCGTGATTACCGAGTGTTGGCCATACAGGTGTTCTTCGTAATAATTCAGGATAGCTATCAAAAACTGCAGCTTGGTACTCTCTATCTGTACCATCGTTATATGCATTGTCTCCTAACATGACCCATAAATCAGTATCGCTCGATCCTCGATAGTTTAAATATGCGTTATATACAGCAGCGGAATTACGATTGGCCGTGCCTGAGTCACCAATAAGCCATATACGTGTTGATGTTGCATTTCCTGGTATAGGTGATGTGGTAAAGCGGTAGCTGGTATTACCACCGGCAATAGTTTCAGTGGTACTCCCCACAGAGTAATAATATTTTGTCAACGGTGATAAGTTAGTTATTCTCACCTCGTGTTCGGTACGCCTTCCGGAAACAGTTTTACTAAGGTTTAAATTTGCAGGATTATTTCCATAGCGTACGACAGAGTCTGTACTTGTATTTGTGCGCCAGCGAATAGTAATAGCTTTATCGTTTGCTAATTGTAAATACGGGCCTCGTGTTATTTCTGCCGCATTAGTCAACGAATGGTAAAAACTAAAAAATAAAAATGAAAAAATAATATGAAGCCGAGAGGTTGAAAACATAGCCGTGCCCCAGGGTAATTGTTTTTTATGATTTGGAAAAGAAACAATATTATATTTTTATTGTTAATTTATGATTACGACTTGAGATACCACATTATCTTTAAATGATATGTAGGCATTATATTATTTTTAATAATAATTTTTTGTGAATGGTTAATCATATAACCCCTCATTTAAAAAATGTACGTGAGTTATATGATTTTTTTGCAAAGTTATATGATTTTTCTGCAATGCTAATGGCGAGTACTAATTAAATACTTTTACCTGTATAAAATTTTAGACTAGCTAGTTGTAAAAGAGCGATGATATCATCTGCTGATGCTTTTGTCGGGATGTGAAGATTTTCCGGTTTATCGCCACTATAATAATTTATTGCTTCTGCCCTAGGAGTAAATTGTCCCGCATTAAATTGGTAAGGTAAATCTGCGGTAGCTAAGCTTTGTTGATGTGAAATCTCTGCTAGATCTTTATAGTGATATGCTTCACCAGCAGTCCTTAACATTTCATGTCCAATTTCATAAGCAGCAACTTCAGAAAATTCACGATCTGCATCGGCGGCATCTTCGTAGAACCATTCATTATTGTATTTTACCCAACCTGTATTGTATGCAATTTTATGGTTAAGAAATTGATTTAGAATCGGTAAGGCATTCTTTATGGGATTTGAACTGCCATAGTTTAACCATTCACGGTTAGTGTTATAAACGATGGAAATATCGTTCATGGCATCTTTTTTTGCATTGACTGACTCTATATTAAGTGAGTATGTGTTGCCATCAGTGGCAACTATATTTTGCTGCCAATAATTCTTGATTCCTGAGAAAACGATATCTTTCAATGATGAGAAACTTTTATACCTAAGATGTGGTTGCTTTTTAGGATCGCCTGAAGGTAAAGCTTTGTATAGAGGGTTGTTTTCTAGTTGTCTACTAACTGCTTTTCCTAACCCTTTGGCGCCTGCATCCTTTATGTTGAGTCTAAGGGTAACATCGACAGACTTTTTGTTTCTGTCAACTCTAATGTCAAGCCATTTTCTCTTAGCTGATCTAGCGATAAGGGTCTTCGTTATTATTTTTTGCTTAACACCACTTTTTACTTGAAATATTACAGAGATTGGTCTCTGTTTTAATAATGACGAGTCATAAATACCATTGTTATTAAAACCGTCCCATTCCCAGTAGGTTTTCCCTTTTTCTATACATGAAATTGGTAAATGTTGCTGTAATAAAAGGTTTTGGGCGGTCTTTATTGTGACAAAAATGTCATCGATCTGACTTTCTCGATTCTCAAGTTCAAAAACAAGCTGTTGTTCTTCACCTTTGTCAACATCGTTTTTAGCAATAAATGGTGATATATTTTGGCCGTTTTTTTGGTATAGAGATATATTGATATCTAGGTCTTCCATCACATGCTCTCAGTATTGGCTGATATGGTTGTCTTTAAACATGCTTTAGTAAAATATTGGCATGACATTAACACAAAAATTCGCATATTCTGTGATCTCTCATGCCTATTTACGTGTCGTATTAAAAGTGGTTCTCTAAGGATAGGGTATTTCGTATATTTTTTTTAAAAAATCTTAGAATTCTTTTGAATGTTTCCAATGTAATATCGCTTGTCAAGCGTAATAAATAAAAAAAATAAGAATGGAAGAATATAAAATTCTAAGATAAATCAGTGATTTGCAATATGAATTCTATGTATACTCTCAAGTTGAGTAACATTAATTTTGATATCGATTAAAAAATTATTCGTATACAAAGCCTTTGTGGTTAAGTATAAATGTAATAAATGATGCAATATTATATTGTTTCATTACATTTTTATTTACAATATTTTTCTATAGGTTTTTTCTGTATACCTTGTCTTTTAAGGTGCAAGGTTTTGGTGCAAAGAAACTTCTGGAAGTCAAGAGTGATATTGTGGTTCCTTGTTTTTAAGCTTCACACTTGGTATTAGCATAGGGTAGTTGTAAATAAACTAGTAGTTTGTATAAAAAGCCATAGGCACCTTAAATACCGTGGCTTTTTGTATGGAATTGTAAAACCTATAAGCTATAAAATTTAATTTAGAGTTATTTTACCAGGCTATATGGTTAGCCCATTCTTGAGTTGTTTCTAGTAATGTGGACGCAATAAAATCTTCGCTAGAGTAAGATTCAAAGTCATCTCTATGTTTATCTATAGCTTTATATAAATTGGCAATTTCTTTGGCTATATCGTTGCCTAGAGTTTTTTTTAGGTTTTCTTCAAATTGATCTGCTTGTAGTGCGATATAATTTATACTTTTCTTTGATGCATAAGAAATAATATTTGCCAGATCGTCTCCAGTAATTTTATCTTTGTTTGTAATCAATATTTTTTGGCCAATTAAATCATCATTTTTTAATGCTGCTAAACAGTACCTTCCAAGGTTTTCTTGGGAAATCCAAGCGAGTTTAAAATTATTATCAACAGGGTAGGGAATAATATTGTCTTTTTGTATAATTGGTAGGAGAAAAGGTGTAGTTAAATTATCCAAATATAAAGTAGGCATTAATGTTATGATGTCTAAATCTGATGCATTTAGTAACGATAGCGCTTTATGTTTGACATCGATTGCTGCACAACCCGTTTTTTTAGATCCAAGGGCAATACTTGTATTAAATATTATCTTTTTTATCCCTTGCATTTTACTTGCGGCTATAACACTTTGTGTTATTTTTTCTACTTCTTTGTAGTCAAAAATAAGTGGTAACGTAAAGATGACGGCCTCAGATCCAGACATTGCGTGAGCTAAGTGTGTTAAATCTGTAATATCACCTTTTTCTATGTTTAGTAAGGCATTGCTGTGCGATGTTCCTCTAGAAATTGATGAGACCGCTATGTTTTTCCGATTTAATACCTGAGTAATTGCGTGTCCTTGCGCTCCGGTGGCACCAGTGACAAAAACCCTATTCATATTTATCTCCGCTAGCTAAGTTAGTGTGTATTTGTTATTTTAAAGAGCTACAATATTTTATGTAAGTATGCACCTTAATGTACTGTACTTACCAAAAGGTAACTATTGGCTTATAACCATTTAAAAGGAGAAGGTTGATAAGCAATGTAGGTAGATATATAACGGGAAAATTAATAATTAGAGTGTGTAGATATGTCTCAAGAAGCATGTCCTTTGCAGAAAACTTTGGAATGTATTGGTGGAAAATGGAAACTATTGGTAATTTTTAATCTTCAAAAAGCTGGAACAATCAGGTTTGGTCAGTTGCACCGTAGTATACCTGGCGTTTCACAAAAAGTTTTGACTTCACAATTGAGAGATCTAGAGCGCGATGGTTTTATTAATAGAAAAGTTTATCCGGAAGTGCCGCCTAGAGTGGAATACAGTTTAACTGCAAAAGGTTTATCTCTTTATCCAGTGCTAGATACTTTAGCAGCATGGGCTGGTGATAATTTATAGTTATTGTATGCGGCAAAGCTATCGCGATCAGCTTTAGCTGATAAGTACTTTTAGTTGAATAACCCTTTTAATGAACTAAGAGTTTCTTCTCCTTTTTTTTCTATTTGTTCTTTTGTCGCAGTACCAAAACCTTCTCTTTCTATATCTTCTTCGGGTAATTCATCAATAAAACGCGAGGGTTCAGTACTTTGCTTTTCACCAAACTGTTTTCGTGTTGCAGCTAAGCTAACGGTTAGCGTTTTTTGTGCCCTGGTAATACCTACATAAGCGAGTCGGCGTTCTTCTTCAATATTATCATCTTCAATGCTATTGCGGTGGGGTAATATTTCTTCTTCCATTCCAATCAAAAAAACGTGAGGAAACTCAAGCCCTTTGGATGCATGTAAAGTCATGAGTTGAACTCTGTCAGTTTCATCTTCTTCTTGTTGTCTATCTAGTAAATCCTGTAACACCAACTTTGCTACTGCGTCATTAATTTTTTGCTCGCCATCTTTTTCTTCCTCATCTCTATCAAGAGTTGACTTAATAGAATCAATTAATGTCCATACATTTTGCATACGCCTTTCTGCAACTTTTGGCGCGCTGGCATTTTGGTGTAGCCACCCTTCATAATCGATGTCATCGATCATTTCGCGTATTGCTACGATGGGATTGTTATTGTGACAGTTATTCCTAACGCGAGTTAACCAAGTGGAAAATTCACGTATTCTATCCAAGCCTTTTTTAGGAATAACACTTTGCAAGCCAATTTCATCGCAGGCTGCAAGTAAATTAATATCGCGCTCAGTTGCATAGCGACCGAGGGCTTCAAGTGTGCCGGTACCTATCTGCCGTCTAGGCGTATTTACAACTCTCAAAAAAGCATTGTCATCATCAGGGTTTACCACAAGTCGTAAGTAAGCCATGATGTCTTTAATTTCTGTGCGCGCAAAAAAACTAGTGCCGCCACTCATGTTATAGGGAATTTGGTGATGTTGTAGTTTTAATTCGATTAGTTTTGCTTGGTGATTACCTCGGTACAGTACGGCATAATCTCGAAAATGATTCTGACGCTTTATTTTTTGGGTAAGAATTTCTGTCGCTACTCGCTCGGCTTCGGCATCTTCAGTTTTGCAGTTAATGAGACGTATAGGCTCACCCATGCCAAAATCACTCCATAATGTTTTATCAAAATCATGAGGGTTGTGGGCGATTAAATGATTAGCAACTTTTAAAATTCTCGCAGTGGAACGATAGTTCTGCTCAAGCTTGACCACATGCAACGCAGGGAAGTCCTGTTTCAATAGAGCTAGGTTTTCTGGACGTGCACCGCGCCATGCGTAAATAGATTGATCGTCATCGCCAACAACTGTGAGCGCACCGCGATCTCCCATTAGTTGCTTGACTAGTTGATACTGACTTGAATTAGTATCTTGATATTCATCCACCAGGAGATAACGCATTCGCTGTTGCCAGCGGGCCAGAACTTCTGGTTGTTCTGAAAATAGGCGTGAAGGAAGCCTGATTAAATCATCGAAATCAACGGCATTATAGGCTCTTAAAGCCTTATCATAACGCTGGTAAATCAGTGCCCACGTTTGTTCCCCCTGGCTTTGAGCCATTTCCAATGCCTTTTGAGGGTCGGTTAAATCGTTTTTCCAATTGGAGATTTGGCTCTGTACAGCGGTGAGGAGGTCTGCGTTAGTATCACCATCTTTGAGCATGATCTCCTTTATAATGGCCCCGGCATCCTCTGCGTCAAAAATAGTAAAACCTGATTTGTAGTTTAAGTGGCGATGTTCTTTGCGGATGATATTGAGACCAAGATTATGGAATGTTGATACTGTAAGGCCATAGGATTGGCGTCCTTTCACTAATTTACTAACTCTCTCCTTCATTTCTCGGGACGCTTTGTTCGTGAAGGTAACCGCCGCAATGTGGCGTGCAGGCATGCCACATTCTTGAATTAAATATGCAATCTTACGTGTAATAACACTTGTTTTACCACTGCCAGCGCCAGCTAAAACTAAGCATGGCCCGTCGATATAATGTACCGCTTCACTTTGACGAGGATTTAATTTAGACACAGTAACAACTTCACTAGAACCTTAAGTGCCTATAATAGCAGAAACTGCTCGATGACTATAAATGATTCTATTGGCAGGTCAAAGTAGTTATCAAAATCTGTAAATAGATGGTTCTAAGCCATCATTCCCATTCAAGCAAGCTTTTATGTACTTGGTAAAGGTTACCGAGTCCATTTTCAATGCGAGTGAAAAACAAGTATTCACCGTCTGGCGACATAATAGGAGTGAATTCATGATTTGGGGTATTTACTAGCTCTCCTAAACTCTTTGCTATTGTCCAGCTACCATTTTTCCAATGGGAAATATATAAGTCACCCCGGCCTTTACTATCGGTACGGTTAGATATACTAAATATGATAAATTTACCATCACGGCTTATTACAGAATCGCCGATTTTCGCCTCTTTACCGTAAACACTCGCTGGTATTGCTACAGGTTCTGCGAAGCCGTTACGGGTTGACTTAGCTACATATAGTAGACGTTTATTATTGCGAAAAGACGGGAAATAGAAGTCCCCGGCTGAGTTAAATGATGGATATAGGTCATCAGCATCGGAACTTAAATCCGCCAGATATTGAGGTTTCCCCCAGCCTTTTTCCTGTACTCTCACTTTCCAAAAATTAAGAGACTTTGTCGCCTTAGTGCTAGCTTTTATCGGTCTTTTGGAGATGAAATATAATGCTGAGTAGTCTTCGTTATAGTAAGGGTCGGCATCTAAATAACTACCGGAGAAAGGTAGAACCTCGCTTGCCTGCCACTGCTTGTTGATATATCTAGACTGCCGCATTGTACATTTTGTGAACTCTTTGTTGCAGCGGGCAAAAATCACTTTGTCGCCTTTCTTATTGAATACGGCGTTGATTTCAAAATTATTCTTTGTCGATATTATTCCAGGGGCAAACTCAACGACACCTTTATGTGCATCCTTAGACGAATACGGGTAGTCAATTGCCCATGAGTTTAAGCTGATCGTAATAAGTAATAAAGCCTGAAATTTAATCAAATAAGGTGCCATAAGAATCTCCATAATATGCTGTAAGCATAATACGTGAAGAGATAGATTCCGGTAAAGC
Source organism: Agarilytica rhodophyticola (assembly GCF_002157225.2). NCBI lineage: Bacteria > Pseudomonadati > Pseudomonadota > Gammaproteobacteria > Cellvibrionales > Cellvibrionaceae > Agarilytica > Agarilytica rhodophyticola. The sequence continues at coordinate 6,449,239 of NZ_CP020038.1, read as the reverse complement.
GCACCTTCTGAGCTAAGTAAAATTAATTGTATTGATAAATTAAGTCAGGGCAATAGGCCCTAGCTCACCTAATTCCACTGTTTGCGCAAATTCCACAGTAATGTATGAAAGGCTTGATCTATTGATGATGATGACTGGTTAAACTAGGGGCTATTCATAGGAATTAATAAGAATAAGCTTTAAGTGTTTATTAATCGTATTTTATTCTCTTGGTTAATTTTTTATTTGACCTTGTATTTAAGTTTTTTTAGCAGGTCTTAGATAATCTCTGTTGAGAAAATATTTTCTTGTGTTTGTATATTTTTGCTTTTTGGATGTTGTATATCGTTTGAGTTGATTTTTTCTTTTTTAAAAAATATGTCGTTTCAATTGAACCGATCAAATAAGTCTGATTTTAAAAATAATTTTAGCGTTTCTGAAATTGTCGAAATAATAATTTTAAATGTTAAAAATTATTACTTTACCAATAGTTATATTTTTTTATTGATTTTTACTTTGTAAAAGTAAAATTAATAAATTTGTGAAGTGATTTGACTTATTTATTTTTTTAAAGGTAAGGGGGTTGTATATGACTATAATTTTTTAAATTTAATTTGTGCTGGTTAACTAATGGCGTAAATTAATGAGAATTTTGTTTTGTATAATGTTATAAAATATTTATCATTCCTTTACGGAGTGTTTTTTAGCTTTGATATTTTCTAAAACATTTGGTTTTTATTTTTAATAATAATTCTTCAGCCATTTTGTTTTTGATGAAAATTATTGTGAAAGAAAAGATTTTTTTGAACAGTGTCTAAAAACATGGGTGCTCCAGTTCATGTTTTGTATCTTTAACCTAACTACTTGCTAAAATTAAGGTAAATAACCTCATGAAAAATCTAATGTCTACGGCATGCTTATCTTTAGCCGCCATGTTTCTCCCTGCATCCTTGTATGCTCAGACCTGTAACGAATATACCGAAAGAAATGGTCTAGTTGTTATGGAAGCGGAAAACACTCCTTCGGCGCTTGGAATGTGGCAAAAGAAAACCAGCATATCTGGATTTAGCGGTTCTGGTTATTTAGAGTTTAATGGCAATACACCATTAAATGGCCCAGCCAGATCACCTTTAAGTTATCGTTTTAAAGTCAATCGCGATGGTCTTTACTTTTTGCATTTACATGCAGCTAGAGAAAATCGTCAAATTAATGGTGAGTTACGTACAGACGTAGCGAATGATGGTTATGTTCGACTCGAAGGAAATTTTGGTGCTGGTCCAAACCCTGGTAACTCGCACGGAAATGATGGGCCTCTTGCCATGCTTAAAAGAAACACTAAATTCTTTGGTGGCGCCCATAATCAATTTCAATGGGCGTCTGGTAATCGTCTAGATCCAGGTGGTCATAACAACAAGCGTGTTGCTGTTTATCGTTTGAATGCAGGTGAGAACTATACTTTTGTTATGAGTGGCCGTTCGCAATTCTTTAAAGTTAATAGAATTATGTTCCGTCACCAGTCAGTGGGCGCAGGTCAAGCTCAGAATATACAAAATGTAGCGGAAACTTGCGCAACTGGTGGTGGTAATCCTGCTCCTACGCCAACACCAGCTCCTGGTAACCGTGTATCTGTTCCAGGTGTTGTACAAGCTGAAAACTACGTTAAGTTCTTTGATACTACGCGAGGTAATGCCGGTGGCCAACATCGCAATGATGATGTTGATATTCAAGCGACAACTGATACTAACGGCGGTTTCAATGTTGGCTGGATCGATGGTAATGAGTGGTTAGAATTCCCTATCACTGTTAGACAAGCAGGTGAGTACCGAGGCGAAGTGCGTGTAGCTTCTGCTCCTGGTAACGGTATGTTCACCCTTGAAGTAGACGGTGTTGCGAAAGGTAATGCATTTAGTGTTGGTTCTACTGGTGGATGGCAAAATTGGGAAACAATGTCTACCTCTCTTGGTCAACTTAGCGCTGGTAACCATACCTTGCGAGTGCAAGTCCAGTCAGGCGGTTTTAATCTTAATTGGATTGAGTTAAAGAGAACAGGTGGTAGCTTAGGTTTGGATCAGTGTAATACGACACAGCAATGTAGAAATATCTTTGGCAATGGTGCGACTGATTGTGCTAATAGCCAGAGTAACGCAAGTATTTGTATGTGCGGTACTACTCGCTGTGACGCGCAGTAATTTTATAAATATACGGCGTTAGCTTCACTTATAGAGGTAAATTTTACCTCAGTTCAAAACCCATTGGCTTCGCGGCCAATGGGTCAACTCTTCTTAATTTGGCATCATCTACCACAATTGTATTTATATTTCTTTTCAAATACTCCATTATTCCATTTTATAGAGACATATCGTTGAGCTGTTATATTTAGCTGATGCTCATCGTAGCTTGGTCGTGAATGAGTTATGAGCAAGCCATAGATAGATTGCAGCGACTGGGATTGGAGAACAACGTTGAAAGTGGAAATTGCAAATAATATAAAAGACATACTGCGCGCCTGTGTCGCTGGAGCTTTAAAACGAACGGAGAATCGTATCGTCACGGAAAAAGCAAATAAGCCCTTTCATAAGGCATTGTTAACACCTGAAATTGTCAAGGTATCATCCTTTGAGCGTTCGTTTTCTACGTCTTTTGGTCAAGGCCCTATAGAAAAAATATCGGAGCTTGTTGCAATCGAAAATGGTTTTCAAGCTCAGCGCCAAAAAGAAACTATGATTAATGTTTATAAGGGCGCCGTAGATGAAGTAGAGAGAATCTGTGCAGATCTACGCAGTGGCCAAAAAAGACCTCAATGGCATAAAGAAGTCCAAACTCTTTCTTCCTTTACCAAAGGGGATACGGTTGTTCGACGGATTATTTCTGATTTATGGCTTAAAAAAGATGCAACGGAATACTTTATTTCTATCAAAACCGTAACACCAAATCTGGATCAGTCAGAGATAGCGAAGAAAGATATGTTGCTACTAAAGTCTGAAGATAGCAATTTTCAAACATATCTCGGTCTTTACTATAATCCTCATGGCCAAGAGAGAAAGGATTATAATCATTCCTTTCCTTTGAAAATGTTTGATATGCATACAGACGAGTGTGTTTTAATTGGCAAGGATTATTGGGATTTTTTAGGCGGCATCGGTGCCTATGAAAGGCTACTAGATATTTTTGCACAAGTAGGTGTAGAGACGAGAGAGACTTTGCTTGGATATCAGTAATTTGCTTAGCGGTAACTAGAAGCTATATCATAACTGCCGCACTTGCTAATACGGTATTGGCGAGTTACCAGCTTCTAGTATCAGGCACTGTGTGCTGCTGTTTTCTTTTCTTTGAGAGACTTAACTCTTTCTTTAAACTCCTTTTTCCACTCTTGGTCGCTGGTATTTTTATAGCGAGAATATTTAAAACCAGGATAAGCTTTCGTTGTTTTATTATTCAATAATTCTGTTATTAGTTTACCGACGGCAAAGCCCATATTGACAGGCACCGCGTTACCTATTTGTTTGTACTGCTGAATAATTGGCCCAGCAAGATCCCAGTTGTCGGGAAATTCTTGTATTCTTTTGTACTCTTGAACTGATAAGGGCCTATCTTCTTCCGGGTGTGCTAAGTCGGTTGCAGGCATTGCTGGGTGGGTGACGAGGGTTGGTGATGGTTTATTCCAGGCCAGACGGCGCAAAAAACCGGTTTTCCCTCCACCAGAATAGAATGATTTGCCCATTGCTTCTTTTTGTAGCTCCACAGGTAGGTTTTTCCAATTTTCCCCAGGCCCTAGCATCCTGTAATACTTTAGTCGTTTTTCAGGAAACGAAAGATGATTGTGCTGCTTTATTTTGCTAATGCATGTTTTGAGGGTATTCCATTTGCTAAGTCCATACTCTCCTGTTTCCGAATGTGTCGGTGTAAGAAAAGGTGGGCGCTGACCGTCTCTCGAACAAATAATAATCACCCGCTCTCTCACCTGAGGTGTGCCAAAGTTAGCAGAGTTATATAGGTTAAACGAATAGCTATATTTAGATTTTTGCAGCCGATTGATCACAAAGTTAAGTGCGCCGCCTTTAAGCTCATCTTCTCTTAAGTCTGGAAAATCCGGGCCTCTTTGTTCATGTGGCCGATGTTCCATGGGACAAGATAACAAGCCGCGGACATTCTCAATCACAAAGTATTTAGGTTTTAATTGAAAACAAAGTTCTAAGTATTTTAAAAATACATTGCCGCGATCATCGTTAAAGCCTTTTCTTTTGCCTGCCGTGCTGAATGCTTGGCAGGGAGGGCCTCCGACAATCAGGTCTATGTCGTTATTTTTCTCAAGGCCGGCAGCTTCTCTAATATCACCCGCCGAATAATGGTTAATATCCGTTAGTAGGGCGGTATTGGGCTTATTTAATGCAATAGTTTGTCGGCAAAATTTGTCTATTTCACAGGCGAGGCGTATGTCGAACCCCGCTTTTTCGATTCCAAGGTCAAGACCCATGGCACCTGAAAAAAAACTCAAAGCGATGGGCTTCTTGTTATTAACTTTATATGCTGGGTGATCTTCGGCTACTTTATGAGCAGTTCGCAACCCATATTTTTCCAGTGTTGCTTGATTGACTAACCAAGTGTTGCCAATTTTTCTTGCCTTTAGTTCACCGTTTCGACAGAGAGTTCTAACTCGTTGTGCGCTAATATTAAGTTGTTTTGCGGCTTCTTTAATGCTTATCTCGGTACTCATATTGAGTTTCTCTTACGAAACTTAAATAAAGTACCAATATAGCTGTACAGATTTACATGTCAAGTATTTATATAACTATAATTTACTGTATTTTTACTATAATTTATGCAGCGACTTGTTATTTGCAATAAGTTTGAGAGCAAGCTTCCATTAGGTTAAAAATTTTTGAGACTTTAGTTTCTGTTAGCGCTATTTTTGTAGATATATTAGCGGACGATGGTGGTTGTATTATCTGCTATCCGTTCACTGTATACCCTGACATGAAAGCATCCAAAGTGTATTAACTCTATGCACTTTGAAAAATTATTTATCCACAAGAACTGGGGATAAAATTGTGAATGGAAAGTTAGTTTTTGTGTATTGCGATTTTTGTTTGTTAGTAGTTGTATTTATAACGACGGCTTTTAAGTCTCGCTTGCGTTTAAATTGCGTTTCACTTGGTGAAGTGTATTGATAATATCTTCAAATTCACCGTTCCCAATAATACCCATCATTTTCTCTCTTAATCTCAATGATACTTTTTGAAGTTTCTTGACGGTGTTATTACCATTGGCTGTTAATACAATAGCTGAGCCTTTACCACTACCTTCTCTTGCAATAAGTTTTTTGCTTACAAGGGCATCAATAAATCGTGTAATAGTAGAAGCATCCAATTCCATCATTTCGCGCATTTCTTTTTGTGAAGCACCAGGGTTTTCGGCGATTGCCATCAGCAAGTAACCATGTGAGGGTGAAAGTCCTACTAAGGCGAACTCATCTTGCCAGATTTTAGTAATTTGCCGATTAACTGTGGCGATGTTGAAATAAATACATCCATCAAACACTTAGTTTCTCCTGATATAAATGTAATAATTAAATTGTGTGTACATACACTAATATTAGCATATGATCATTAGGGACGGAATTTTATCCATTATTATTTGCTTGCAAAAGTAGGGAGGTGTGAGGCGAGTTATGAAATTGTTCGGTTTACCATTTCAAGAAAGCTTCTTAGGGCTTTTGTACGCCGGCGCCCAGGAGGGCTTAGGGTATAAATTCCTCCAGTTCTTAGTGACCACTTGGGTAATAATCTGATTAGCTTTCCTTCGTGTAATTCTTTTTTTACCAGGAAATCAGGAAGAATAGCGAAAGAATTACCATTTATCACTGCCTCTTTGATGGCCATTGTGATATTTATCGACAAAGCCGCCTTTATTTCTAATTTTTGTATTTCATCCATGCGTTGGAATATCCAAAGATTTGGGCTTTTTAAGTTATGGTTCGCAATAAATGATAGCTTATGAAGGTCTTCTGGCCGTCTGATAGACGCCTGTTTTACTGCCGTAGGACTGCAGACGACTATTTCCTGAAATTCCTGGAGCTTACGGGCCAAGTTGCTGGAGTCATTGAGCCACCCTACGCGAAAAGCTAGATCATAACCTTGATCTATGATGTCGACTTGCTCATCCCTTAAGTCTAAATGGATACTGACTGTTGGGTATTCATTTCTAAATTGCGCAACCAAGGGAGCAACATATGCTAAGCCATAATCAACCGGTGCTGTCACTCTAATTTTCCCTTTCGGCAAACTGTCATGTTCAAGGATATTCTCGAAAGCTTCATTTGCGCAAACCAAGGCAGCTTTACCTTCAGTATAAAAAGATTGCCCTGCTTGGGTTGGACGGATGCGACGTGTATTGCGCATAAAAAGATTAACTCCTACTTCCTCTTCAAGTAACTGCAACTGTTTACTTACAACTGCCTTACTTATGCCCAATGAGTTTGCAGCAGCAGTAATGCTGCCTTCTTCTATAGTGGCAATAAAATAAGTGAGTCTATTGAGGTTGTATCGAGTCGTCATGATAAGAATGTTAGCTTTTAGCTTACAATAAATCAATCTTATGTGTGTTTAAGTGACTATTGGTATTTGTTACCTTCTCTCCTGCGCTAACTCAATCAGTTTTTATTGAATGAGTGTTGAATACAATCAGTTGGTAGAGATTTATATGAACAAACCGAAACTTATTATTATCTACGATACTTATTGCGGTTGGTGCTACGGTGCTGCTCCGATTTTTGATGCTTTAGTTGACGCTGATGTGGAATTGGAAGTTTTACACCGTCATCTATTTCAGGGAATGCATTCCTACAAGTTGGCTGATGGCAAGGGAGAGTTAATTCTAAAAGCAGATGCAACAATTGCTTCTTTAACAGGCCAAGTGTTTTCCCAAAAGTATATAGATAATGTTGTCCTATCAAAGCATGAAGTTCTCTTCTCATCATATAGTGCTCAAGCAGCTGCGTTGATGCATGGAAGGGGAGTTGAAGCAGAGTTTGCAATTCGTAGAAGGCTTGAGTCAGCACGCTATATCGATGGTGTTTCAGCCATGGATCGTGGTGCGGTGGTAGAAGCGCTGAAAAAAGAAGGTGTGACTTCTTTACAAGCAGAAAGAATTGGAACTCCTGAGCTAGTTAAAAGAGCAGATGAGATAGCAAGCAGGGCATTGTATTTAATGAGGCTCGTTGGCTCAAAAGGCGTGCCAACGCTTATTAAAGTTAAAGGTAATAGTCTAGAGCTGCTTGATCATACTTCTTGCTATGGAAATCTAGGAAATATTGCCGCATTGATAAATCAATAGCATGCACTTCCCAAAAACAAACTTGATTTAAATTATACTGGAGAAAATATGAAAATTTTACTTATTGGTGCTACCGGCATGGTTGGCAGTCGTATTTTAAACGAAGCCATTTCCCGTGGACATGAAGTTATTGCAGCTACACGAGGTAATAAAAAATTAGAATTTTTGGATAATGTAGTAGAGATCGTTCTAGATGTTAACGACTCAGAAGCCGTAGCTGAACAAGCTTCTAATGTCGATGTTATTGTCTCAGCCGTTAGTCCACGTAACACCGAAGATGCATTTGCAGATGCAGTAACTTTTACGCAATCTCTAATCGCTGTATATCATAAAATAGGTAAGCGTATTCTAATGGTTGGTGGTGGCAGCTCCCTTAATATGCCAGATGGAACAAATGCTCTTGACTTAACCCCTGAAGGTATTTTACCTGAAGCGAGTGGCATGCGCCGGGCTTATGGCATGATGGTTCATGAAGATATTAACTTTACTGTTCTTGCTCCGGCTGGGATTATTGAGCCTGGTGAACGTACGGGTAAATTTCGCCTTGGCGGTAGAACTATGCTGACAAATTCAGCAGGAGGAAAAGGTAATATTAGTGCTGAAGATTTTGCTGTAGCTATGCTTGATGAAATAGAAGAGCCTAAGCATTTCCGTACAATTTTCAATGTTGGATATTAATATGTGAATATTAGGGCCTCTATTAAAGGGCCCTATCTTTAACGACTACTTTTAGCCGTTACTTTTAAGTACTATTGAAAAACCTAAGCCATAATATCTGCAGCGCTTGGCATTTTTTCAAAACCTTCTAGCATTTCTATACGTTTAAGCCAAGCCGAAATATGTGGATAGTTATCTAATGAAATCTCACCTTCGTGGGCAGTTGCAATATAAGCGTAGTTAGCGATATCTGCGATTGTCGGTTTCTCGCCAACTAGCCAATTATTTTTTTCTAAATGAGGTTCGAATAAGGTATCAAATAATTGGTAGGCTTTTTCCACTGCTTTGCCATGATCGATTGGCGCCTTAAAAAGTTTACTTATGCGTGCAGCACATGGCCCTTCATAAACTTCTTTAGAACTGACAGATAACCATGCTTGTACCTCTGCTGCTGCTGCTGGGTCGCTTGGTAGCCAAGTGCGTTTATCATCATATTTTAATGCAAGATAGACGAGTATTGCTGTAGATTCACGTAATACTACACTATCGTCGATAAACGCCGGCACTTGCCCAAGTGGATTAATTTTTAAAAACTCAGGACTTTTATGTTCACCCGACATCATATCCACGGCAATGGTTTGATATTCGATATTTAGTAATTTAAGTAGTGCTCTGGGTCTATGGGCATGTCCCGAAAGTGGAACATCGTAGAGTTTAATAGTGCTCATAATTTTTCCTTCTTGATTTAACAAAATAAATTTTTGGTCGTTACATTTTTAATATTACTTTTTCTGAATCTTTTGCTGGGCGAGCACAACAGATCAATACTTCGCCTTCTTCGGTTTGATATGTGGGTTTTGTTCGATAAGAAACGTCACCCTCTTGCAGGGTGACGGCGCAACTGCCACAAGAACCGTTACGACAGCCAAAGCTAGGTGTCAGGCCATGGTTTTCAGCGAACTCTAGTAATGTACCTTCTTCTTTATGCCAGGCTTGCTCTACTTTAGATTCAGAGAATGTAACAATGGCATCATCAGCTTCTTCCTTTGAGATATCTTCTGTCTTGTTGGCAGATGCGTCGAGCTTTCGCTTTAAGCTCGATGGCCCAAAACTCTCGGCAAAAATACGATTATCATTTACGCCTAAGCTTCGCACTATGTCGTAAACGGCTTGCATGAATCCATTGGGCCCACATATGTAAAAATCATAATCTGCAAGTGGCAGTATACTTTGTAATAAGTCAGCGGAAATTCGCCCACTCGCATGGAAATTATGTCCAGCCAATTCATTGGCTTGAGGTTGACTGAGTACAGAAATGTATTTCAGTTTATTGCTGCAGCGATCCGCAAGTGAGTTAAATTCTTTTAGAAAAGCACGTGCTTTACTTGTTTTGGCTGCATGAATTACTGTCAATGGTCGAATATATCGTAACCTTGTACCATCGTTGGCTATGGCTCGTGCCATTGACATCATTGGTGTAATGCCTACACCGCCGCCGATAAGTACAGCAGGTCTCTTTTCAGTGGTATCGAATACGAAGTTACCACTGGGTGCTTTTGCTTCGATAATATCGCCTACTCTCAATTTATCGTGAAGGTGGTTTGAAACAATACCATCACGCTTTACTGAGATACGATAAAGTCGGTCTGTGGGAGCTGAAGAAAGAGTATAATTACGAATAATCGGCTGGGAGGATTGTTCTGGTGTTATACGAATAGTTAAGTGTTGCCCTGGTTTAAAATCAAACCTCACATTATCTTGCGCTGGTGTAAGATAAAATGAACGTATTTCGTCACTTTCGTCAACGATTCTTGATATATGGTAGGGTAGCCAAGCGCTGCGTTTTTCTTTTGCTGCAAGTGTTGCTGCCGCGTCAGTCCAATTACCTGTAAATTGAGTGTTGGGAGAATATTCGCCAAACGTCCAACGTAATGGACTTGCATTTTTAAGAAGTATGCCGTGATCAAGTGTGAACCTCCATGCTCTTTCGGCACCACGAAACGCTTCAATCTCATCATTTTTGTCCCATAGGATTTCTGTTGTGCCTGTTAAATAGAGTAAATCTCCACTTTCGAAATCGATAAAAAGTAATCCAGCTTTAGGATTTATTAAAAAATTACCTAATGTGTTAAATGCATAGTTGCCAATAAAATCGGGAATAGTAAGTGTATTACCGTCGATTTTTATAAAACCTGGTTGGCCACCACGGTGACTTGCATCAACACCTCCTGTATCGCGTATATCATCTTCAGGGTTGTGGCTGGCAACAAAGAATGTATCTGCATTTTTGATTAGTGATATGGTTTCACTATCTAGGTTAGTTAATTTTCGCTTTTCAATTTCAACTTTTTCTTGAGGATCTCTAATAAATTCAGTTGAACGTGTTTGTATATACTGAGGGCAGTTGCCAAAGGACTGAACTACATCAATCTCAATAGCACTTTCAGTTGTTGTTGCCACCACACCATTCATACGATTGCGTCTACGGGTCGCCAGTTCAATACCAACAAATCCAAGTGGCGAATTGGTGGTTACATTTTTTGTGAGAGGATCATCGGCAAATGGTTTTGCATTGATATTAAGTTTTTTATCAGTTGGACTTGTTATAAAACCTGGTTTGCCAAAAACTATTGAAGCCCAAGGCCATCCATTGTCATCGACACTGCCGATAATCATGAATGGAAGTTGATTGAAAAACTCCCTGTGCTGGTCAGGCATAAATGGACGAAGTATTTGGCGGCCTATGTCCTCTTGTCTTTCTTTGAGGCCTAAGCGGTTTTGTAGTTCTTGTTCGCCTGAATGAAATGGAGATGTTGCTCGGTTCCAGCCTGAGAGGTTCATGACAATACCCGTTTTTATTACTATATTTGTTTGTACATACAAACAAATATAGTAATAAAAACAGCCTTTGTCAACGACTATAGTTGCTTTATCGATTACTTGGCGAAATAGAGAATAAAGTATATGGTTAAGTGCTTACTAGAAAAGGGATTTGAACGTTTGATTTAACTGTTCAAATCCCTTGGGGATTCTTCTAGAGGTTGCTAGAAACAAGCACTATTGAATCGCTCGCTACCACTCCATTGGCAATCTCCTTCGGCAATACATTGGTAGAGGTTATTGTTCCAACTATTGCTCGCATGGTCGTACACCATAAACCATCCGCCGTCGTCCCAAACCATTGTGGGTTGTTGGCGTGGAGAAGCATATTCTTTGTCAAATTTTTCATACCAGAGGCGAATATTATTACAATCCATAGTTGGCAGCTGACTATTCCATCCAGTACCCCATTCACCGATGTAAATTGGCATACCGTTGCCCACGGTATTTGACCAGCTAATCATTTGATCCATTGGATCAGAAATATGACTGTCATTCCAGTTGTCTGCATAATCTCCTTGATTATCACCGTGGAAACTCCATGGGTTGTAATGATGGAAAGTCGCCATGAGGTACTTGTCGTTACCACCACCAACATCGTCTAAGTTTGGCCAAGTCTCTGCCATTTCATGACTGCCGAACCAACGGTTGCCACCAATAGCAATAATGCGTTTTGGATTAACGGCACGAATTTTATCGTATGCTTTACCGGTCATTAATCTCAGAGATGCAGGTGGCATTGCATCATAGGGAGGTGCAGATTTATGTGGTTCGTTGATAATTTCAAAAATTAATCGTGCATCACGGTCACCAAAAATATCACTAATATCTGTCCATAGTCGTTCCAGAATTCGCCAATCTTCGCTATCTTTAATGATGCCTTCATGATGAGTATTGATAACGACATACATGTCAGATAGAGATAGTGCGTAATCTATCACTTGTGTAATTACTGCTAAGCGCGGGTGATTGCGGTTAACATCACCAATATTAGGGTTATTAACTAATGTCGAACCGCCTACATCGCGTGTCCAGGTAATAGGGATACGTACATTACGGAATCCTTGTGCATAATAAGCATCGATTTTTGCACGTGCTGCAGCAAATGTTCGGGGATGTTGCGTATTGTCGAACATCTGCCCTAGATTAAATCCTTGGCCCATTTCGGCAATCGCTTTGGCTGCAGTTATGTCGCCAGGTGTTGGAATCGGTGTCGCTGTGGGGCTCGGAGTAGGTGTTGGCGTTACTGTCGGTGTAGCCGTGGGTGTCGGCGTCGAGGTGGGTGTTGGTACAACATCACCATTACAAGGGTTGCCATTTAATGTAAATGCCATAACCGGATCGGCTGGTGCGGCACTATTTGCAATCATAAAACCAAAGGCAACAGAGCCCCCATTGGCGGCAATATTGCCGTTCCAGTGGCTAGCCGGATTTGATGCCGACATGCTACCACCTGCGCTGTTAGTGTATGTGGCATTCCAACCAGAGGCAAAGCTTTCGCCAGCCGGAGCTTGCCAAAGCAACTGATAACCGTTGATCGGGGATGAGTCGGTATTGGTGATGCGAATGCTAATTTGTGCTCCGCCTCCCCAATCATTTTCAATTGTGTAGTCGACTTCACAAGCGGAGTGTACATGAGTTGTTAAAGCTAAACTCATTGCCGCTACTAAAGCGCCTAGTTTATTTTTAAAACGTATGCTATTCCTCATTTTTTATTTCTCGTGGTTTGTTCGAAATGGATGCAGTCTAGTGTGATGAATTTTTATTTGTTTATTAATGCTTCGGTATTGAATATCACTGGCAATAGCTGCGAGAGAGCATTGAGACAAATACAGGCGTTAAGCTACAAAAAATTAATAAGCGATTCGTTCTGATTTAGGTATAAATGAATGGAAAAAAAGTACAGTGCGGATATGCGAACGTCCCACTTCTCACATACGAAAAAGTAGGCCCTTGGTTGGCATATAGTTCGACTAAGAAGAATGTTATTTTTAAAGTATTGCCGTGAACCTGTTATCTTTTAGAAAACTATGATAAAAATAAATAATAAAACTTAACCGTTAGAGTTTTTTAGTAAAACGATTGTTTTTGTCATAATTATGAAAAATACTTAAATGATTTAAAGCTGCTGCCTATCAAAATTTCGATAAGTAAGTGCTTCGCTGATATGCGTACATTGTATATTTTCGCTTTTTTCCATATCTGCAATTGTTCGAGCCACTTTTAAAATTCGATCATAAGATCTTGCAGAAAGATTTAACTTTCGCATTGCGTGTGCCAATAAACTTTTTTCACTATTTGTTAATTGGCAATAATAAGATATTTCTTTTCCGTCAAGTTGGGCATTACATACTTTTTGTCGTGTTATTTGTTGCATTCTAATTTCGCTAACACGCTGGCGAACTATTTCGCTAGCTTCCCCTGGTGATTTACTTTGTATCTCTTCTACCGTTAGTGAATCCACTTTAACGTGTAAATCAATGCGATCTAATAAAGGCCCTGAAATTTTATCTCGATAACGTTTAACTTGTGCAGATGAACAGTTACATCGATCCGAATCCTCTCCATAAAAACCACATGGGCAGGGGTTCATTGCTGCAACAAGCTGGAAGTTCGCTGGGTAATTAACTTGAGCGCTGGCGCGGCTGATACAAATATGACCTGACTCCATGGGTTCTCGCAACACCTCCAATACATGACGGGAAAACTCTGGTAACTCGTCAAGAAATAAAACGCCGTTATGGGCCAATGAAATTTCACCTGGCTTTGGCGGCGAGCTGCCACCCACTAAGGCTACTGCTGATGCAGTATGATGGGGCGAGCGAAAAGGGCGAGATAACCATGAATCTGAGAGCGTCTCGGAGGTAATCGATTTTATTGCTGCAGATTCAAGGGCTTCATTTTCCTCAAGCTCAGGTAAAATAGAAGGTAAACGGCTGGCCAACATGGACTTTCCTGTACCGGGTGGCCCATAAAAAAGAATATTATGTCCGCCACATGCTGCTATTTCTAAGGCTCGTCTGGCTTGTAATTGCCCTTTGATCTCATTTAAATCTTTTTTGTGAATAACAGTAGGGGCAACTTTTTGTTTGGGTGATGGCAGGGTACACCGACCGTGCAGATGGGCGCATACTTCAAGGAGTGTCGAAGCGAGATATATATCGGTACTTTTACATAAAGATGCTTCGGTTTCATTAGCTGCTGGTAATATTAGTGCCCGCTTATTTTTTCCTGTGGCCATTGCCGCGCAGAGACAGCCTTTAATTTCGCGCAGTTCGCCGCATAATGCTAACTCACCAACAAACTCTAGGTTTTTTAGAGAATCTTTAGGAATCTGTTCTGATGCAGCGAGAATACCCAAAGCAATGGGTAAATCAAAACGTCCCCCTTCTTTAGGCAGGTCAGCGGGCGAAAGATTAACGGTAATGCGTCGCTGTGGAAATTCAAAATAACTATTCAATAATGCGCTGCGAACTCTATCTTTGCTTTCTTTAACCGCTGTTTCAGGTAGGCCAACAATATTGAATGCAGGTAAACCATTTGAAAGGTGAATTTCGACTCTGACAAGAGGTGAGCTAATTCCGAATTGCGCGCGTGTGTATACAATAGCTAGTGACATATCCATTCCTTGGGTAAGTAATCTTTGACTCCAATATCCTGTTATTGGAGTCCAATGCATAAAAAGCTAATAAATCATACGAAATACTTCGAGCTTTGTCAGCTAAATTAGTATTAGCTGTTATCTGACTTGGATGCTTCTTGAATAGCCTGTTCCATCGATTGCATCTGTTTTTCAAGTTGTTCTAGTTTTTCTCTTGTTCTTACGAGTACTGATTGTTGAGCGTCAAACTCATCTCGGGTCACCAAATTGAGTTTGCGAAGATTAGCTTCTATCAGGGCTTTGATCTTAGAGGCTGATGCTGATGCGTTTTTCTCTGTATTGCCGTTAGCAAGTGTCTGTTGAATATCGTTAAAGATTTGCTTTGCCAGTTGTTCAATCATTGTAAGAGGCCCTAAGGATGTGATTTTTTGCCCTATTTTAAACCACTCAAGCCTATTCAGGTAAGCACTTGAAAATGCTCTCAAACAGCTTTTCTCTAGTTTAGTGAATAGAGTTTGTTAGATGGATTGCTCATTTTAAATGTAATGTCTGCATTTGGTGCGTTTTGTTTGCGCCATATTTGGAGGTGAGCGTTATTTTGGTGCGACGCCTTCCACACCTATCAGTCCAGTTTGTAAGAATTCTCTCTAAGTTTTTGAAATATATCATAAAAAATACAAAATATTCTATTGGCATGAGAACTGCTTTTGTTTCTGCAGCTTCGTTTTGGGGGCAGTAATGGAATGGCGAAGCCACTATAAAAAAATTATTAGAGGGTATAGCAATGAAAAAGTTAACACTGTTGATGACGTCCGCTACTCTGGCTTTAATGGCTTCCCTGCCTTCGCATGCTGAGCTGGCTGCAAATATAACCGCAACAAATGACTACGTATGGCGTGGCATTAGTCAAACTCAAAATGGGTCGGCAGTGCAAGGTGGATTGGACTACACACAAGGTGGCTTTTTTGCTGGAACTTGGATATCAAACACCTCTTTCGGTTCTAGTGAAACGGACTTGTACACTGGTTTTGGCGGTGAGGTGGGCGATTTTGGCTATAGCGCAATGTTTATTTACTACTGGTATCCAGGAGTGAAAGCAGATTCAGACTTTGGCGAAATTGCCCTGGATTTTAGCTACAGCCTACTTTCTTTTGGTGCAGCCGTTACTGTTGTCAGCGAAATTCAAGAAGATACTGCAGCCTTTGCAGAGGGGGATGTTCACTACTATATCGGTATCGGTGGGGAAATTGAGGAGACTTGGAATCTCAGTGCCACCTACGGTTTTTATGACTTTGATGCCGATGGTGTCACCGGTGTTGGTGATTTGAGCTACGGTTACTTTGAAGTTGCCGCTACTAAAGATCTTGGGGACTTTGGTGAGGTATCGATCGCATTGAGTGTCGCCGATGACGAAGCTCGCAATGTTGGTAGTGCCAACTCCGATGAGCCCATAAGCCGTATTAGTTGGTCGAAATCTTTTTAGAAATTTTTGTGGGGGTAGTAGCCTTGTTCTACTGCTTTTTACTAAAGCCTTTTGGCGCCATGAAATAAAATCACGATATGAAAATTATAGGAGCAGCCCAGTGAAATTAATTACTGCTGTAATCAAACCTTTTAAGCTCGATGCAGTGAGAGAGTCTCTTTCTGAAATTGGTGTACAAGGGATTACTGTAACTGAAGTTAAAGGCTTCGGACGCCAAAAAGGCCATACCGAACTTTATCGAGGTGCGGAGTATGTAGTGGACTTTTTACCCAAAACCAAACTAGAAGTCGCTATTGCTGACGATCAAGTGGATTCTGTTATGGAAGCCATTAGCAAAGCGGCACACAGTGGAAAAATTGGCGACGGAAAAATATTTGTTTCTTCACTAGAACAAGTTATTCGTATCCGCACCGGTGAATCTGGTGAAGACGCCTTATAAAAATTGACAATGAGAATATATAAGTAACATTTGGGGAACACTATGGAGACTCAGGTACAAGAATTACAATTTGCCTTAGATACGTTTTACTTCCTGGTAAGTGGCGCCTTGGTTATGTGGATGGCCGCGGGCTTTGCAATGCTAGAAGCCGGACTTGTAAGAGCTAAAAACACCACTGAAATTTTAACTAAGAATATCTCGCTATTTGCTATCGCATGCACCATGTTCATGATCTGTGGCTATCAACTTATGTATAGCGGCAATGGCTTCGGTTTCTTTCTTTCCAACTTAGCTGATGCTGATGCTGGTTTAGGCTATTCAAACGCAGCAGACTTTTTCTTCCAAGTAGTGTTTGTGGCAACGGCAATGTCCATCGTTTCAGGAGCGGTTGCTGAGCGCATGAAACTATGGGCGTTTTTATTATTTGCTGTTGTTATGTGTGGCTTTATTTATCCTATGGAAGGCTCTTGGACTTGGGGAGGCGAAGCTATCATTGGCTCTTTCCAAATTAAAGGTAAGCCTGAAGGTGCCGGGGTTGATTTTCAAGATTTTGCAGGCTCAGGCATTGTTCATATGGCCGGTGCTGCAGCGGCGTTAGCTGGTGTGTTAATTCTGGGGCCTCGTAAAGGCAAGTACAATAGTAATGGTAGTGTTAACGCCATACCGGGCGCTAATTTACCATTAGCAACATTGGGAACTTTCATTCTTTGGATGGGTTGGTTTGGCTTTAATGGTGGCTCACAACTTGTTATTTCTACCAAGGGTGACGCCGGTGCTGTAGCGATGATTTTCCTCAATACCAATGCAGCGGCAGCAGGTGGATTGATTGGCGCCTTAATGGTTGCTCGTATCATGTTTGGCAAAGCGGATTTAACTATGGCGCTCAATGGTGCTTTAGCGGGCCTTGTGGCGATCACTGCCGGCCCTGATACACCTTCTGCTTTAGTAGCAACAATTATCGGCCTTGTAGGAGGCGTGATAGTGGTTTTCTCCATTGTTGGCTTGGATAAGTTAAAGATAGATGATCCTGTTGGTGCTATTTCTGTTCACGGTGTCGTTGGTTTATTTGGCTTGTTGGTTGTGCCTCTTACTAATGACAGTGCTAGCTTTGGTATGCAGATTCTAGGTGCTCTGGTTATCTTTGTATGGGTGTTTGCTACTTCTTTGATTGCTTGGTTTGTAATCAAAGCTGTGATTGGCGTGCGTGTGTCTGAGGAAGAAGAATTTAATGGCGTCGATATTTCAGAGTGTGGTATGGAAGCATATCCAGAGTTTTCATCAGGCGCGAAATAAGTAACTATTTACTTCTGTTGGCCGGGCAATGCCCGGCTTTTTTTTGCTTGCTTGAATGTCTGTAAAGGAGTTGTTAGGTATTTCACTTTCTTACATACACATTTCTATAACATTAAATGTTGTATTTTATAGCTTTGAGTTTGTTATATTTAGGGTGTAAATTACAACGAAATGTAAGCCTCGAGCCATTCGGATTCAGAGACAAAATAAAACATTAAGGTAATCAGTAATGAAGTTAGTTACAGCAATAGTAAAGCCCTTTAAGCTTGATGATGTGCGCAGTGCGTTGTCAGAAATTGGTGTGCAAGGGATGACCGTGACAGAAGTTAAAGGGTTTGGTCGCCAAAAAGGTCATACCGAGCTTTATCGTGGTGCTGAGTATGTGGTGGATTTTTTGCCTAAGGTAAAATTAGAAATGATTTTAAAGGACGAGATTGTTGATGCCGCAGTGGAGACAATTTCTCAAGCTGCGCAAACGGGCAAGATTGGTGACGGTAAAATCTTTATTACAGCCTGTGATGACGTTATCAGAATTCGCACTGGTGAAACCGGGCCTGACGCAATTTAATTGCTCTGCATTAATTTTTTTGTAAACAAAATCATATATTAGTCATAGTATAGAGCATGATGTCCTTGTAACCTTGATGTGTTTGTTTTTCAGATGGTTGCTAACTTTATTGTGATATATCACATAGAACAATTTTGCCCTTTTAGTTGTCTATAATTGCCAAGGTGTATGTAAGCTATACACCTTATGTCATAAGCTAAAATTAGTGTGAACAAGTCTGGATATTACGTCATTTACTTTTTGACAAATCAAATGTCCTGGGAGTATATTTTTTCCCTGTTCCATACCGCTATAAGCAATCAAATTAAGGTGTTTTTTTATAGCAAAATAAACTAAAAATAATTCTGTAAAGTTGTTGTAGGAAAAAAAATGAGCTATAACTTTATCGGAATTTTCATCAAATTCTTGCTGCGATTTATGAGGTTGTAACATGAGTACAGATGATCAAGATTTATCAACTGATCAATTGGACGATGTCGGTGAAGAGAATGCTACTGTCGAAGCTAGTACTGAAAGTGATGCATCAGTTTCGGTAAAAGACGCTGAACGACAACGCATTCAAGCACAGATCGAAGAGTTCTTAAATAAAGGTGGGCAGATAACACAGGTGGGCTCAAGCACTATGTCTGATCCTCCTAAGCGTCCTGAATCTAATTACGGCGGTCAACCAATATAGGTTGATGCCCCGGCAGCCTTCGCATTTTATCAGCAGATGATAAGGTGAACGGAGGCTGTCAATCTTACCTATGCGAGCCAGTGGCGTATAAACACCTAAGTAATTCTTGGATAATTCCTAGAATATTATTGTTAGGAGGTTAAAGCTACTAAATCTACAGGTACTTAGGTAATATGCGGTTGAGTATCTCACCGATATAGCCTAAAAATAGGGTTCCCATACTTGAACGGTAATAAGTTGGGTCTTGATTACCGATAGCCAATACACCAAAGATATTGCCGTGTTCTAGTACTGTCATGGCTGCAGAGCCCACATTTTGAGCATCTGAGTCGAATAAGAATTCCATCTCTTTTACGTCAATTCCTCCAGTAACTGCTTTAACAGATTTAAGGCGTTTGCCTATAGCGATCTTGGCTGTATTAATGGATTCAATTCTAGCTTCGCCAGCATTAACGCCATTACTGCCAAATAAAATCACCCTGGTATAGTGAATACCGAAGTCTTTATTAAAGCTGTGATATAGCGCGTCAATCAGCTCGGGAAGTGTTTTAGCCTCCAGCAGCGCCAGCACTAGACGTTTGGTCTTATCGAATAGCTGGTCGTTTTCACGGGCATTTTCTAGCAAATTATTAAGCCGTTGGCGCATCTCGATATTGCGTTCACGCAGTATCGATACTTGTTTTTCCACAAGAGATATTGCTTGACCACTGTTATGAGGCAGCTCTAGTTGGGCAAGCAAGTTTGGGTATTGTGAGAAAAAATTTTGGTTTTCAGCTAAAAATTTTGCCACTTGTTCGTGACTAAGCTTTTCAGGGTTTGCAGAAAATCTTTCGCTCATAGTTTAATTTGACCTTGGAAAACAGATACTGCTGGCCCTGTCATCATAACAGGCTTACCTTGCCCCTCCCAAGTTAAGGTTAAGGTGCCTCCAGGTAAATGAATATCAGTTGTGTGATCGAGTAATTGGCGCAAACGGCCAGCCACCATGGCAGCACAAGCGCCTGTGCCGCAGGCGAGCGTCTCACCAACGCCTCTTTCGAATACTCGCAATTTGGCTTCTCGGCGGGATAAAATCTGTAAAAATCCTGCATTCACTCGTTTCGGGAAGTGCTTATGCTTTTCGATCAGTGGGCCAAAGCGTTCAACGGGAAAGCTTTCTACATCATCTACCAGTGTCACAGAGTGGGGATTACCCATAGAGACGGCAGAAATTTCAAATGAACGACCACCAGCTTCTAACGGATATATCGACGCATAGTTCGCTGCTTTAAATGGGATTTTTTCTGGCTCCAGAACAGGCACCCCCATATCAACGGTAATACGATTATCTTCGTGTACATGCAACACAAGGTTGCCGTTGGTGGTTTCTACCTCTATTTTATTTTTTACCGTTAAACCACGTTGCCGCACGAATGCCGCAAAACAACGGGCACCGTTGCCGCAGTTTTCTACTTCGCCCCCATCTTGATTATAAATACGGTAGCGAAAGTCGGCGTTAGGTGTCTGCGGCGGTTCTACTAGCAAAACCTGATCGCAGCCGACGCCGAAGTTGCGGTCAGCGAGCTTACGCACTCTCTCAGGCGTCAGGTTAATTTTTTGGGAAATGCCATCGATCATCACAAAGTCGTTGCCGAGACCGTGCATTTTGGTAAAGCGCAAACGCATGTTAGATATTTTCCAGAAGATGTTCGCCGCGTATGAGATCGGCGAAGCTCTCGCGCTCGCGAATCAGGTAACTTTTGTCGCCATCCACCAAAATTTCTGGTGCGCGGTTGCGTGTGTTGTAATTAGAGGCCATAACAAAACCGTAGGCTCCACTAGAGAGCAGGGCTAAGCGATCTCCCTGTTTCAAGGCGAGCTCTCTCTCTTTGGCGAGAAAGTCACTGGTTTCACAGATGGGGCCGACAATGTCCCAAGTTAAAGTTTGCTCTTCTGAGTCGACTACAACAGGCTTGAGATCTTGCCATGCCTGATACAACGCTGGGCGAATATTGTCGTTCATAGCAGCATCAACTACAGCAAAATTCTTGTGCTCACCTGGTTTTAAGTACATGACTTCAGTTAACAATAAGCCGGCATTCCCCACGATAGAACGCCCTGGCTCAAGCACTAATTCTAGTCCTCTTGGGGCGATTTTCTCTTTGACTTTAGCCAAGTAAGTATCAATTGCAGGCGGCGTTTCATCGCGATAGACGACACCAATGCCGCCACCAAGGTCGATGTGTTGAATCGTAATCTCGGCTTCTTGTAATTGGTCGATGAGTATCAGCAGTCGATCTAGAGCGTCAAGAAAAGGCGTAATATCTGTGAGCTGAGAGCCAATATGGCAGTCCACACCTACAATATTAATATTCGGTAATGTGTTTGCCCAAGAGTAGATCCTCACAGCATCATCAATGGCAATTCCAAATTTATTCTCTTTTAATCCAGTTGAAATATAAGGATGAGTGTTAGCGTCTACATCTGGGTTTACACGCAGAGAAATGTTGGCTTGCTTATTCATTTTTTCCGCAACAGCGGATAAGGTCACCAGTTCAGCTTCTGATTCCACATTAAAACATGCGATGCCAAGCTCTAAAGCTCTTTCCATCTCCGCTTTAGACTTACCTACGCCAGAGAAAATAATCTGATTTGCGGCACCGCCGGCGCGCAATACTCGCTCTAGTTCGCCACCAGAGACAATATCAAAATGCGCTCCAAGAGCAGCCAATATTTGTAATATTGCTAGGTTGGAATTGGCTTTAACGGCGTAGCAAATCTTTCCTGGGTAATCACCCAATGCTTTAGTATAAGCGTGGTATGAATCGGTAATGGCCGCCTTACTGTAGACATATGAAGGGGTTCCATACTGATTTGCTATCCCATTTAGGGACGTGTTTTCCAGGTAAAGCTCATTGCCTTGTTGCGTGATTTCTTGCATTTCAACTTCTCGTTTCTATATGTTGTCTGATCTATATCTTGTCTGATCTATCTTTTCCGATCTTTTCTGTGGCCAGGCTAGATATGGGCCAGACTGCATATAGGTCAAACTATGTACGGGATGACCATACCTTTATTCTTGTTGCTCTTTCTGCTCTGGTTTAGGGTCATCTGGCAAGGTTAGCTCGCCCGTTTGACCGCATGCGCAGAGATACAGGATGACAGCAGCATAGAGTAAGGTTGATGTCACTTTAGAGTGCCAAGCTGAAGACTTAGGTAAAAATAGCATCTTATGGCGTACCTACTCTGTTATGAAAAAACGGAGTATACCCATTAGGGCCTATTAACACTAATAGAACGCTGTTTAAAGATATAAAAATACAGTAATTTAAGAGCCTAGAGAGGAAAATAAGTTGTTTTAGCAAAAAGCTCGGTAAAAGTGTTTGGGTGTTTTTTGATCATTGATGCGGCTATTTATAGATATTAGGCATTAATTAAAACATTAATGGACTTGTTCAGCTGGGCTTCTAGACGGTGTTTTATCCTTAAATAGTGGACTATTTGCAGGCGGTCATCCCGTGCTATTTTATCCATTACCATGCTCAAATCTAAATCTGTGATATATATGGGGTAGGATGCATTGCTGTCGCGACGAGACAGAATGAACTGGCCTATTACAAGCTCGAGCTGATCGCCAAAGATATCTACTGCAAATTCTTGGTCTTCACAATAAAAGTTGTAGCGCACTTCATTGTCACCGTCTGCAAAGGCGACAACTTTGAAATCAAACTTAGTCACTTGTAAAGGTTCTTGTACGATTTTTCTGGGCTTGGCCTGATATATTCCGTCTTCTGTTTTGACAAGCTCCATAACGTTGATAGGGTATATCCCGAATTTGCCATGGAATTCTGGGTAGATATTCGCTTGTCGATAGAGTACAGAACGTAAAAAGCGGTATAGGGGTCTTAAGGGGTTGTGATTTTGACGACCTCTAAATACACTTTTCAAAACAGAACCGCGCTCGTCTACGATATATATCTCTATGCCGATATCAAAGCGCCTAAAGAACACGTCAATAGAGTTTTCGCGACTGTTTTTACAAATAGTATTGATTGGGTGCTTGGGTAATGCCCGGCTGTCCATGATGATTTG
The DNA here is from genome assembly GCF_002157225.2 of Agarilytica rhodophyticola. NCBI lineage: Bacteria > Pseudomonadati > Pseudomonadota > Gammaproteobacteria > Cellvibrionales > Cellvibrionaceae > Agarilytica > Agarilytica rhodophyticola. The sequence continues at coordinate 6,426,260 of NZ_CP020038.1, read as the reverse complement.
GCTGTAATGGAGTTGCTCTTGCTCCAAGTGGCTAATGAGGTGCGACTCTGACATAAATCCCTGAATTTTTGGCTTCATGCTTTTAAACTGCAAGCAATAGTAGGCATTTGCCAATTGAAATATGAAGCGATTATATTGGGATTCTTTGTTCGCGAAAAAGCAGCGAGTAATTTCGTTAATCCAGTTTTCTACACGTTGGCTAATAGTGGTCGCGTGAGCATTGCCAATACATACTATTTTAATTGTAGGCGGGCGCTGATGGGTTCCTGGTATGGTAAATTGTAAGTATTCGGTGATGGCATCGAGGAGGGCGTTTTTCCCCTTGAAATGCCTAACGTTAATTTCATTCCAGCTATTGCGCACAACAGTATCTATAGAGGCTACTAAGTTTTCCTCAAAGCCACCATAACTAAGTGCGTCATTGCGAGCACTCATGCGTTGATAGCCAATACTGTCTAATTGAGGGGTGGGAGATACACCTGCATTAATTAAAAATAATGCTGTTTCGGACTTTGCTGTCTGTTGAAATGAACTGTGGCTCAAAGGCGCCATAGGTAAAGGCAGCCAGGTGCGAAATGTACTCAGTAGACGCTTTAGTTCAATAGGGGTGATATCGATACTCTGATCACACTCGACCCTGGTATTTTGCTCAATGACACCATTAAAGTAGCACCAAAAAATTAGCTCGATAAGGTTGGTTGATGATTTAATTGGTGTACTGTTTTGCTTCTTTATATCTAGGGATTGGCAGCTAAATGCAGTCCATATCGGGCCTTTGAGCTTATCGTTATCTACTTCAGACAACATTAAGATATCTTCGGCAATATCGTTTGAAATACTCGGGTTTATCCACTCTATTTTGCCTGGTCGTCGTTCAAAAGCCGCTTGTAGTTTGCGTCCTAAAACTAATTGCTCGTCACTGGATAGTGTTCTACCTGCGCCTACTGTACCAGCAAACTCCATTAAAAAATGATAACTATGATTGAGCTCGGCGACCAATAAACTTCTTTCGTTGTTAACTTCAACAGCTTTCCATTTTGGACGACTGTCTAAGAACTGTATGTGCTTCATCGACCACCCCCAGGACTCAGTAAATTGCTCCAGGAGTTTGCGCTGCCAGGACTTTGCATTTTGGGGGGGCGCCGATAGCTTCTTACCTACTTTGAAGTAAAAACAGCGACGTACCAGTTCTAGGCGTTTGAATTGTTCTTTTTCTAGGAGGTATTGCTCGATGCGGTGGTAAATCATCACGTAGCTATCCAGTGCATCGATGTTTAACTCGCCTTGATATATGAGATGTTTGAAAGTGTGACTTAAGGGGGTGATATTGGGATACTCAGCTACATATACTTCAAGTAGTAACAGTTTTAGCACTGATTTATAAGGAGATTCTATCGCTTTATACAGTTGCCATATGCCCGCTCCAAGAAATTCTCCTGGCGGGATCTTGTCAATGCCGCCGAAATCTAGCACGCTATTTCCGGCGACAAAACGCTTATATAACAGTGTGTTAGTGTACTCCCGATACTGACTTTCGGCATCCACTGGCACATGCCACCATAATGGCATTTGGCCGCAAATATAAATAGCTGAGCGATAAAATTCATCAAGCAGCAAAAGTTGCTGGGCACTGCCGCTGGATTCCTTGTTTAACGCAGTAAACTTTCTCGCTTTGAAGGCCTCGTTATCCATCAGGAAAAAGTGTACCTCAAGGCGCATCTTCGATGCCCAGGTAGTAATGTACTCGCATTTTAGTTCGAGTTCCCTGAGAGCTTTTTTAGGCAGCCCTGGTCGATGACAAAGCCATATATCAAGGTCGCTGCGGCCACTCTGGGCAATGGTGCCAACACTTCCCATTATGAAAATGGCGTAGATATCGTCTCTCGCTTCAGGCTGAAGTGTAAAGGTGAAGCTTTTAGCAATCGACTTGCCGACTAATAAATCATGACGGCTAGGCTTAAAATTAGCGACACGTGCTGGCGTCTGACGTGATACAAAACCCGGTAGCATGGGATGGTTGACATGAAACAACAAGGCAAGGGAATCCATAAACACTTGCTGACGATCGGATAATGCCCCGCGCATTCGCTCTAGCCGATCTTCATTGATCGCCATAAAACGCTGTCTTAAGGCGATAGCGTTTTGTAGGTCTAAGCCATTTTCAATAACGAGATTATGCGAGGAAAAGTGATTCACTGCTGTATTTATTTAATGGCTAGAATAGACGATTAGTTGGTACCCTAAACCTTTATACTAGCAGTGCTGTGAGGGGGTGTCTGAGGGGCTATTAGAATATTTTAACTTATATCTAGAAAAGCTTATAAATGGAACCTACTTCAAAAGATTGAGCTTTAGGCATTATTTATTTGAGTATTGTGAAGTTTGACATAAGCACCATTTTTGGCCATAAGCTCTTGATGGTTTCCTTGCTCAATAATTTCTCCTTGTTGCATAACGATTATTTTATCGGCATTCTCTATGGTGGATAATCTATGAGCAATAACTAGGGTTGTGCGTCCTTCTTTTAATCGTTCTAGATCTACTTGAATATGTTTTTCAGACTCATTATCTAGGGCCGATGTGGCTTCATCTAAAATTAAAATGGGTGCATTTTTAAGGAGTGCACGTGCGATGGCGATACGTTGACGTTGCCCCCCAGAGAGTAAACCTCCGTCTTCTCCAATGTTTGTCTCGAAGCCGTCGTCTAGGTTGTCAATAAAGTGCTTGGCATAGGCGCCTTGTGCAGCCAACTTAATGTCCTCATCGCTTGCATTTTGTAGGTCACTACCATAGGCAATATTAGAACGAACACTGTCGTTGAAAAGGGTCGTCTGTTGGTTAACCAGTGCGATATTGTGACGTAAATTCTGCATTTGGATATCGTTAATTTCTATACCATCGATAGTAATACTACCTGATGATGATTCGTAGAACCTCAGTAGTAAGCTGGCTATTGTCGATTTACCACTGCCTGATGAACCCACTAGGGCGACTGTTTCACCCGGTTCAATCACAAAATCAATATTGCGTATTGCTTGTTCATTTTCGTTGTAGTTAAAGCTGACATTTCTAAATACAATCTTACCTTTAACCTGCTCTAGGGTTTTCTGTCCATTATCTTTCTCTCTTTCACTATCGATAGTGGCAAAGATGGTTTCTGCTGCGGCCATACCTCGCTGAATAATGGAATTAACTGTAGAGAGTTGGCGAAAGGGTTTGGCTATTAGGCCGGCGTAGCCTACATACTCAACTGCATCGGCAGCGCTACCATTCCATATCTTCATGATTAAGTAAAAAATACAGGCCAGTGATATAGCTATAACAATATGTAGTATCGGTGTTTGTAATGCCTTAACCCGTTCATATTTAGTTGAAAGTTCAAGGTTATTATTGGCTGCACTCTGAAAGCGCGCGTTTTCGTACTTCTCTCCAAGGTAACTTTTAACCAGCTTAATGCCTTGGAACGATTCGGTAGATATATGGGTAATTTGGCCAACAGCACTCTGAATACTTCTGCTTTTACGTCTAAAATACCGTGAAGCTAGAAAAATGATACTACCAAGGATGGGGGCGATGACAAAAAATATAAGAGTAAGCTTCCAGTTAATTGTGATCATTGATATTAAGCAGAAAATAACGACGCTGCCATCGCGAAGCATAATCTTGATTGCATTGGTAACTGAGTCTGTTACCTGCTCTATATTATATATAATTAGAGATACCAACTCTCCACTGTTACGCTGATCGTAATAGCTTTGAGGCATATAAAGCATGTGAGTGAATACAGTTTTTCGAAGGTTATTTACAACGTTAAGACCAACTCGGCTCATGAAGAAATTACCAAGAAAGGAACCCAGCCCTCTTAGTACACTCAAGACTATTACTCCCAAAGGCACGAAATAAATAGTATTTACCACTTCAGCAGGTAAAAAATATAATGCTTCGGAAGGTTCGTTATTTAGGTAGTCAACAAAATATTTGAGCATCGCCACGAGCGATGTTTCCATGGCGCCGTATAGGACAAAGCCAAAGACACTGAGAGCAAGAAAAAATTTATATTGGAAAGCGTAACTTAAAAGGCGTTTGTAGAGGCCGGAATTTTGCAAATCTGTTCTCTCTTCTTACAGCATCTAGAAAACAGCTTCTAGAACTTAGGGGTTTATTAATAGGGTTCTAAGTGAGGGCCGGAGCTGGGCGAATTGGCGCCGACAACACTCCGTTGCTCTAATTTAACATTAAGAGCTTTCCCTTGAAGTGCAACATGTTATATCAACAATTCGAAGTGTAAAGGGATCAGGCCTCGAAATACAGCGGGCGCCATTGGCAAGACTGGATAGACCCTGGCCCAGCGCACTTAAGTACGTTGGGCTACAGGGTAAAACTTAGGCTTTCACTGGCGCTAGCCAGTCGAAGTATTCTTCCCTTTGTCCTTTGATCGTCTCAAAGTACATGGATTGAAGGATTTGCGTAATTGGGCCGCGTTTTCCATTGCCTATTGCACGACCATCCAGTTCTTTGATGGGCAGAACTTCAGCCGCTGTGCCGGTGAAGAAGGCTTCGTCAGCAACGTAGACTTCGTCGCGGGTTATGCGTTTTTCGTGGATTTTCAAGCCTTGATCGGCAGCAAATTGAAAAATGGTGCTGCGGGTAATACCATCTAGGCAGGAAGTAAGCTCGGGTGTATATAATTCACCCTCGCGGACGATAAAAATATTCTCCCCACTACCTTCTGCTACATAACCTTCATTGTCTAGAAGTAGTGCCTCCTCACAACCGGAGTCCAGGGCTTCTTTCAGGGCCAGCATGGAGTTTATGTAGTGGCCGTTGGCTTTAGCCTTGCACATAGAAATATTAACATGGTGGCGAGTGTAGCTTGATGTCCTTACCTTGATACCATTCTCGGTGGCTTCTTGTGACATATAAGTAGGCCATTCCCAAGCGGCAACAATCACGTGTGTTTTTAGATTGTCTGCTCGTAGCCCCATACCCTCTGAGCCATAAAACACCATGGGGCGTAAATAAGCCTCAGCAAGGTTGTTTTCCCTAACCACAGATTTTTGTGCTTCATTAATCGCTTCTTTATCCCAGGGCATCTTCATATTCATAATATGTGCCGAGCGAAATAGGCGATCGGTATGTTCTTTTAATCGAAAAATGCAGGTGCCTTTATCACTGCTTCCTGCATCTGTATTTTGACTTGCGGTATTATAAGCTCGTACGCCTTCAAAAACGCCCATTCCATAATGCAGGGTATGGGTTAAAACATGTACTTTGGCGTCGCGCCAGGGTACCAATTCTCCGTCAAACCATATAACACCATCGCGGTCTGCGAATGACATAAAGTTCTCCAATAATGCAAATTAATTAATCTATTTTGCTCTCGTTTGTTGTTCGTTTTGGCTGTAATTTCGATATCTCGATCTTGTATTACGTTTCTTTATATATCGGCAGATGAAGTCATCAGGTGCCGCCATATATTTGAGACACTTTGTCGTTCACAAACGAACTGGTCAGCATCGACAATGCTTGGCTGCTGTTGCAAGGTCAAGTGATGTCCCGCTGAACGAAATGCTTTATAGGCTTTTATGAGCTGGTCGACCTCATGAGTGTCCAGCAAATTGGTTTCTGCAAAAGATTCCAATATTCGGATGTTGTCCGTATATGTTACTAACGCTGGGTGAGAGTGAGACCAGGCGAGTACCCCATATTGAACCATAAATTCTATGTCGACGATACCGCCTTGATCCTGCTTAAGGTGAAAAACATCTTCATTTTTGTCATCGCTACCTAGGTGGGTACGCATTTTGTTGCGCATCTCAACCACCTCTCGATTTAACACATCAAGCTTTCTTTTACGGCGTAATACATCGGCTCTGATATTTTCAAATTCTTTACGCAGCGTGTTGCTACCTGCAATAACACGAGCACGCACCAGCGCTTGATGTTCCCATGTCCAGGCGGACTCTTGTTGGTATTTGGCAAAGCTGTTGGCACTGGTGACAAGCATGCCCGAGTTACCCGAGGGGCGCAGACGCATATCCACCTCATATAAATCACCAGAGGGCATATTAGTGGTGAGGAAATGAATAATTTTTTGGCCTAGGCGCATAAAGAATGTTTGGTTGTCTAAACTGCGTTTACCATCTGTGTAACCATTGGTGCTGCCATTGTGGATAAACACAAGATCTAAGTCGGAACCGTGGCCTAATTCGATACCACCAAGTTTGCCATAGGCAACGATAATAAATTCGGGGATATCCTTTTCTACACCATCGGGGTAGCCGTGTTTTCTGGTCATCTCCCGCCAACACAGCCACAATGTATAGTCGAGTATTACTTCTGCTATCCATGTTAAGTAATCACTTACTTTCATGAGCGGTAAGGCTTCTGTTATTTCTGAAGCTGCTACTCGTAATGTGTGTGCTGAACGAAAATATCGCAGCGCCTCCATCTGAGCTTCTAAGTCATCTTCAGCAATACGTAATGTTAAGCGTGTAAGTTCCGATTGTAATTCGTGGCGCAGAGGAGGGTGATAAAGGGTTTCAGGAGAGAGTAATTCATCTAGTAAGGCCGGGTGCTCGGCTAAGCGATCGCCAAACCATGGGCTGGCTTGGGTGAGCTTCAGTAGCTGCTTCAATGCTTCCGGGTTTTCGATTAAAAGTAGTAGATAAGCACTACGACGCACAACGGATTTAATAAGTTTTATCAGTCTTTGTAAGGTCTCGCTTGGCGCTAGAGTATTTTCTAAGTTCAGTAGTAGAACCGGCATGAAAGTATCTAGGCGTTCATGACTAATTTTGTGCATGTTTGCTTGTGCCTTCCAAGCTCTTAATTCATCAATAATTCGATAACTAAGTTCGGGGTTTTCGTGACCGGAGTCAGCAAGCTGTTGCTGCGCGTGTTGTTTTTCGTCGTTACTTTGCCAAAATGATATCCAGTTTTGCAGGTGCTCGCTTTGTTGGCCTTGATTCTCGGGCGCGGCAATAAGATCAGCGAATACCTCTTGCACAAACATTCTATGATGATCGAGCTGCTCACTAAATTGTTGCCAACTGTCGAATGCCATCACGCGACATAGTGCTGCTTGAGCGTCTTTATTGGTGGGGAGTTTCTGGCTTTGCTCGTCATTGTAGCCCTGGATAGCGTGTTCGGTATTTCTCAAAAAAATATAGGCTTTTTGTAAACTATCGACGGTTTTATTGGGCAAACAATTTAATTCGGCCAGCAGCGGTAAGATTGTCAATAGACCATTGTGCTGTAGCGCATGTTCGCGACCACCGCGAATAAGCTGAAAGACTTGTGCTATAAATTCTATTTCTCTAATACCACCAGCCCCTAATTTAATATCCTCTTGTAGACCTCGTCGTTTTACTTCCTGAACGATCATTGTCTTTAAATTTCGCAATGCATCGATAACAGAGAAGTCGATATATTTGCGATAAGTAAAGCTGCGTAACATCGACATCAATTTATCTTTTTGTTCATCGCTAGCATTACTGGCAACTACATCTGCCTTGACCATGGCATAACGTTCCCATTCGCGTCCTTGGCTTTGATAATACTCTTCAAGGGCGTTGAAGCTATGTACCAAGGGGCCGCTTTGCCCGTAGGGACGTAAACGCATGTCAACACGAAATACCATACCCTCAGAGGTCATGGCATCGATACTGTGAATAATTTTTTTACCTAGACGAGAGAAAAATTCATTATTATCCAAGGCGCGCTTAGGTGAGTCGGTTTGTCCCTTTTCGCAGAACGTAAATATAAGATCAATGTCAGAAGAAAGATTGAGCTCATTAGCTCCTAGCTTGCCCATGCCGATGATGAGAAAAGGCTGTTTTTCTCCTTCTTTATTTCTGGGTTCACCGTATTTTTCGGTTAGTTGTTGGTGGTGAAATAATAGGGCAGAGTTAAGGCAAGCACGGGCCAACAAAGACAGATCCAAAGCCGTTTCTTGAAAACATGCAATTGAATTAAAATCCCGCCAAATAATGCGCATCATGGCTTTGGCGCGAAATAGTCTTAGGAAGCGATCGAATTCTTCTGGGCTTTGTGTGCCGTGGTTTTGTAAGGTGTCATGGTAGGTGAGATGAAAATCCCCATTAGCTATGGTGTTATCGCTGAGTAAATCTATTAGATGATTAGGGTGACAAATAATTTGTTCTTGTACATAGCGGCTGGTGTCTAACATCAGTTCTAGCTGCTGTTGCCATTGCTTATTGCTGGCTAATAAGTCGTTTATTTGTTGTTGCTGTTCGCTTGAGGAACTGTTGCTTAATCGCTCATAAAAATTTTCATGCTTATCGCGTGACTGCGACGAAGCCCAGGGGAATTTGGCAGACATATCAGGCCCTATATCAACTTCTAGACGGCATATGTAATTGCTCAGTCTTTTGTTGGATTGATTTTTATACAGGGATACATTGGCGCTGGTCAATAGACCAGCGCAGGCATCTTAAAATTCAGCACTATGATAAACGTTTTGTACGTCTTCAAGTTCGTTTAGCATGTCCAAGAGCTTGTTAAATGTCTCAACATCATCGCCAGAAATAGGTGATGTGTTCTGCGGTACAAACTGAATTTCATCGACCTCGAATTCCACTTCGCCGAGGGTCTCGTTTAAAGCAACTTTGGCTTTGTTATATTCATTGTGGGGGGCAAACACCGTAATTTTACCAGCGTCACTTTCGATATCCGTCACGTCTACATCGGCCATCATCAGGGCTTCTAGTATTGCTTCTTCATCGTCGCCAGGGAACACAAATATGGCGAGATGATCAAACATATGCATAACGGTGCCTTGGCTACCAATTTTGCATTTTGTTTTGTTAAAGCAGGTTCGTACATCACCAAAAGTGCGGTTTGGGTTATCGGTTAAACAGTCGACTATCACCATACAGTTGGCGGGGCCAAAGCCTTCATAGCGGGCGACCGCGTAGTCTTCTCCATCTGCCCCTTCCGATTTTGCCAAGGCCTTTTGGATCACATGGCTAGGCACTTGATCTTTTTTTGCACGATCCAGCAAGCTGCGAAGGGATAAATTTCCATTCGGATCTGCCCCTCCGGATTTGGCTACAGTGTATATTTCCCGACTGTATTTGCTATACAACTTGGAGTTCTGATCCGACGTCTTTGCCATCGACTCTTTACGGTTCTGATATGCTCTACCCATCTCATGACCTTCAATTCAAACAAAAAAGAGATCTTAATCCTTTTCATAAAAAATTAAAGCCGCTTGGGCGATTTTTTTATTTATTGAGCCAGAGTCATCAGGGCGATTTTTATACAAACAGTAAGTCGACTTATGGTTATGAAAGTAAAGCGGAGGCAAGTTGCTGCGTAATGGCATCTCCTGTTTTTAACTCCACATCTAAGTATATGGGACTTGAGTTGACTTCAAGAAAGTAATAACCGTTGTCATCTGTGAGTTTGATATCAATGCCGCAGAATCTATAGCCCATGTTCTTTGCAATTTTAATGCATATTTTTTGGATATCATCAGGGAGGGTATGGTGTTGATAGGTAGCAGATCCTTCTTCATAGTCCTTATCTCCTCTGAAGTCTAGTGTGCCTTCCGGTACGCATACACAGACGCAAGAGATAACACGATTATCTAATACCATGACTCTAAGATCTTTGCCGTAAATACGCTGTTGAAAAATGGCCGGTGAGCGGCGTATATGTACTAGCTCTTCTTCTTGCAATTGTTTGGGGTTAATTGTCAAAGCGCCCCCTGCAGCAGGTTTAGCAATAACATGTTCGAGATGTTCCATAAATTGCTTTGCTTGCACTGGATTATTGGTAATTAATGTTTCAGGTAAGGTACAACCTGCTTCACGCATTATTTGTAGCTGCAGAGGCTTATTCTCGCTAATGACCATAGCTTTTTGTGGGTTATAAATCGGTTTACCTCTGGATTCAAAGGTGTATATCCATCCCATAATGGTATCGTGCCTGTCTCTTTGAGCGAGACTTTCGTGATACCAGTGTTGCCAGTCCATCTTATGTTTAGCACTTGAGGTTCTGCTAAAAAAAGACTCCCCTGGTGCAAGTAACGGTCTTTTGTAACATAGAACTGAATGAATCTCGTCAAAACTTATGGTTTGCTCTCCCCATATGATTTTGCCGCTGTCGTGCCAGCTCCACTCAGGAAAACCGTGATTGAGCTGAGGAAAATAACAGACCACTTCGGCACCTGCATTCTGCAATGTTTCGACTTGATGTTGACACTGTCTTGAATCCGTTTGACCAAATACAACAATTTTTCGAGTTTTATTCATAGTATCTAATTAAAAGCTAATACAACTTTGAATCCAGTTTTATATTTATAGTTTTATATCTATACCAAGAATCTTTAGTAGCTTATTTATATTATCTACTAAATTGTTAGAGCCACTTTTATCGCTATTTATTTCCTTATTTAAAATGTCGAATATACTTGTATCAGGCTCCGCGAGCTTTATTTTTGGATCAGATCCAAAGTAAATGTTGCCACCTTCTTCGCCACCGGCTTTCGTAGATATTTCTGAGTCGCTAACGCCACCGCCTTCTTCCATACCACCGCCGGCTTTAGTGGATATTCCCGAATCGCTAACGCCACCACCTTCCTCCATACCTCCGCCGGCTTTGGTAGATATTCCCGAATCGCTAACACCACCACCTTCCTCCATACCGCCGGCAGCTAAAGTGGTCATGCTCGATTCTTGAATTCCACCACCTTCTTCACCACCAGCTTTTGTCGAAATATTATTACCAATTAAGCTCATTTTTCTATCCCAATGTTATGTTTGTAAATTGAATTAGGCACAAGGTATTTATTGATAACTGAGCCTTATCCTAGGTAGCACTAAATCTATTTTTGTTAAAAATTAATTTTTAAATATTATCTACTGACAAAAAGAAACTAATTTTTGTTAATTTAGTTAGCTGCTCTCATGATAAGTTCGGAATAGTTTGTTTTTAGATCTGAAAAATTACCTTTTAATATGAGTTATTCTTATTGTTTTGAAATGACGAAATTATCGTATTTTTATTTATCAGCAGCTTAGATGTTTTTACCGGTAAGTTCAGTTATGATGAGTCTCTCTGGCTGACAATAACTGTGATAGGCAATGATATTCTTGTGTGTTTTTGGTTTTCTAAATATTGCTTAATTTGTTGCTATTGAGAAATACTTGAGATTGTTTATGTATGAGTAGAACCTTACATGTCTAAAATTGTACCCAAAGAATTGTCAAACTCTGATGTGAATTCAAAAAAAGTAGGCTGGACAGAGAGGTTGAAGCGCTTTGTCAAAGAATTTACATTCTTTGCCTTAGTTTTTACCGGTATTACTATATGGCAAACCTGGGATATGTTATCTACTGATGGCAGTGTTCAAATTGATAATATATCTTTGCCTTCTCTTGCCGGAGAAGTAGCAACACTTACTGAAAATGATAAGCCCACTCTTGTCTATTTTTTTGCGCCTTGGTGTGGGGTTTGTAAAATGAGTATTGATAACTTGCAAGGTTTGAATACAGATAAAATTCATGTGGTTACTGTTGCTCTTGATTATGATAATACACAAGAGGTAGCGGAATTTATCGGTGAGCAAGAGCTACAAGTACCCGTTTTACTGGGAAATAAAGAGGTGAAGCGTCAATTTCAAGTAAAAGGCTATCCTAGTTACTATGTTTTAGATAAAAACAGAAATGTAGTGTCAAAATCTTATGGGTACAGCACAGCTATAGGCATGAAGCTAAGAGCCTGGGTAAATGGTTAATGGTGATGATATAAGAAGAAATATGTGCCATTTGCTGTTAATCGAAGATGCCAATTTAGAGTTATGTTATGCTGACGATATCGAAATCTTAAGCACCTTATTTATATGAAAATAACCAGTAATTTTGACAGCGGTAACATTAATGTGTTGGCTGCTGATGCACCTACCGATATCAAACTATCAATTCGTAAGGATCATCAATCAGATTTTTACCAATGGTTTCACTTTAAGCTTGAATCAGTTGCGATGGTTGAACATAAAATGTCCATTGTTGACTTAAGAGCATCTGCTTATCCCGATGGTTGGAAAGATTATCATGCTGTGGCTTCTTATGACCGTAAAGTGTGGTTTCGAGTTGATTGCGAGTTTGATGGTGATACCTTAACAATTAACCATACGCCTGAATATAGTAATACTTACTATGCTTATTTTGCTCCTTATGGTTATGAGCGTCATTTAGATTTACTTGCTTGGGCGCAGACATTTAACGAATGCCTGCAAACAAATCTGGGAGAAACACTCGATGGTCGAGACCTGTCCTTGCTTAAAATAAGTGAGGCAAGTGACGATTCAGAAGCTCAACAACGGGAGAAGAAAGTCGTCTGGATCACCGCTAGGCAACACCCTGGTGAAACCATGGCCGAGTGGTTAATTGAAGGTTTGTTAGAACGCTTGCTGGATGATGAAGATGGAGTTGCGCGCTCCCTACTCGCTAAGTGTGTTTTCTATATTGTGCCTAATATGAATCCTGATGGTTCATACCGAGGTCATCTTCGCACCAATGCTGCGGGAATTAATTTAAATCGAGAGTGGGCAACGCCCAGTATGGAAAAAAGCCCTGAAGTTTATTTGGTTTTAAATAAGATGCGTGAAACGGGTGTAGATCTATATTTAGATATTCATGGTGATGAAGCTTTACCCTATAACTTTATCGCCGGTGGAGAGGGTAATCCTAATTACAGCTCGGAGATTGCTGATTTAGAAGACGCTTTTAAGCGTGTTTTGATGCAAATTACACCAGAGTTTCAAGATACTTATGGTTACCCTAAAGATGCACCAGGGCAAGCTAACTTAACTATTGCTTCTAATGCCGTGGGCAATGAATTTAAGTGCTTTGCTTGTACTTTGGAAATGCCATTTAAAGATAATGCCAACCTTCCTGATCATACTTTTGGGTGGTCTCCTAGTCGTTGTAAGCAACTAGGCGAAGATTTACTGATAGCAATGAATACTATTACACCAGTGTGAGGTCTGTTAGCAGACCTTAATATCCAAGGTGTGAGACATAAATTAGTTAGCTACCCCATCAATAATTAAATAAATATTATGGTAGTTTAATTACTGAAAAGGTAGCCTACATCGTCCCTTACTTTTTATAAGATCTAGTGTCTGTACTAAATATTACCTAAGCCCATTGAACAGGAGCCGACGTTTGTGGGTTATTCTGCTCCCGCTCTGCCGACGTATTATTTACGTTCCAAATAAGTTTTGTCGATTTATTTAAGACTAGGTTTTGGGTGGTATGACTTTTATTTGCACCAGGCACATATCTGTCTTTGAGTTCGCCTGCTTTTCCTTGGTTGGCCTGTTTTTTGGCCAAGGCCTTGTCATCTATTACTCTTATTCGCTCCCTAGCGCCAGAGGTAAAACCTTTACCTGCTTTTTGCGAAGCCATTCCAGCTTTTCCTGCCTTACCAAGGTTGCTCAAACCTTTTACACCTTTAATTGCGCCGCCAGCACCGGTGACGGATGTGGCAACATCAAACCCTCCTGTTACAATATCTGATACATTATCTTCAATGCTGCCGCGTCCATTGGCGATATTAGCTGTTCCTCCGGTGACTTTTGCCATTCCATCAACTGCGCCTGTGACGAAGCCAGCTCCGAAGTTACCGGTTTTTTTCACTACATTCCCAACCGAATCGCCCGCTTCTTTACCTGCTACAAGGGATACAGGGGATGAGACAATGGATGCGGTTCCATCGACCATTTGACCTAGTCCGGTTTTGAAACCATTAGACATTGTTGACCACTGATTTTTCATGCCATCCAATACGGAATTGAATGCACCACCAATGTCGCCTTTGAAAAGCTTACCCATCGCTTGGGCGCCACCTTTTGCGAAATCAACTACTCCTTTACCAATACCTTTAACGATATTCCACGCACCTTTACCTAAATTCACGACACCATCTTTAACGCGAATAGCCGTATCTTTAACGGTATTCCATATCTTCTTACCACCTTCTTTTAGAACGTTACCTGCGCCTTTGAGATCCCCTTTGAACAATTTACCGAGGAAAGCCCCCCCAGTTTTTATTGCTCCTACAATGGTTTTTCCGACACCTTTAACAACGTTGACAACAGCTTTACCAACACTTTTAATGCCGTTCCATATTCCTTTTCCTATACCTTTAATGCCGTTCCAAATACCTTTACCAATTTTGGCGATACCCTTTCCAATACCTTTGAAAAAGCTACCTATTCTCGCAAAGAAACCTCTTTTCTTTTGCTTTACATCTTTCCATTTTTTCTTTCCTGAAGAGATATCATTAAGATCTTGTGGTTTCATCCAGCGAGTTTGTAGACCATCAGTACGTTTACCCTTTAACTTAACATCCTTAAGTTCAGAAAGATCTGAAATACCTGCTTTTTTCATTTTCTGTTCTAACGCAGCTTCCATACTTCCGTATTTCTTGACGTCTTTTTCGCTAACTCTAATTTTTACTTTTTTACCATCAGCTGTTTTACCATTTACAGCGAAATTTTTAAAATCTTTCAGCATTCCTCTAAGGTTAACACTCTCGTCTAAGCCTTCTACGCCCATGTTCTTAGGAGGGGGAGGGGCAAATGCACCAGAAGATTGAGCGCTTTGATGGAGTGCTGCTAACATCATAAGCTTGAGTAAAGCATCTAGGTTTTGCATAAGTCGCTTTGACTCTAAGTCTTTTAATGCATGAAAAAGCATGCTGTTTAAAGCATTTTTCACTTCTTTTTGAACAGGAGAAGACTGGGCCATAAATTGATTAGGATTATTTTTATTAGCCGACTGTCTGTCCAAAAACTGCTGTATAACACCATGTGTGCGCTGTAATGTTTTTTGTAATGAGGCGTTATCAACACTTGAATTTACACCTTTTGATAGATAATTATCTATGGCGTTGTGGGTATTTGACAATTCCTGGCGCAATGTTTCCGTTGTGGGAATCATCTTCGCCTTATTGTCCGTGAACGGCTGGTTTGAACCTGCAATGGATAGCAAATTCTGTGTAATAGCACCAGCGACCATGGCCTTATTAGATATAGTCATAATCATTGTCTTCTTGTAAGTGAGTGATTTTTAAATACTACTGGCCACGTTGCTACTGACAGCATTTAGCAAATCTACGATGTGAAATGTATATTCATCGTATTTACTTCTGCATAAGCTAAGCTCGGTCGCCTCCCTAATGTGGGTATGAAAATATTATTGATGAGTTCGCTTAAATTAATTTTTATGTAATTTATTTAGGCTAAGTGTGTGAAGGGTTTTAAAAAAGAAAAATTATTAGTGAGTATATGACTATAATGCTTTGTCAAAAATAAAATTGGTTTGGCCAAATTTTATAACAAAGCTTCCTTGCTTTATTGCGTAAGATACTAAGTTTTCTTTCTAAATTTATTTTTTAAATTTAATGGATAAATTTATTTGCTTATTTATTAGTTGCCCATAAACTCACTATTAGCCTTCTTTCCTGCAGCAATAATATTAGTGTTGTATATGTAAAAAATATCTCTAAGATCATTAACTGCTGCGAGGTAGTTAGGGTTTTTCTTAACCTCATTGTTTTTAACATTGTCTTCCATTAACCCCTTACTATGTTGGCGTAGAGATGCTATAGCATTTTTAATTTTTCGTAAGTCTTCTGGTTTATATAATTCTTCATTTTCGTTTATTAAATCTTGTAAATATTTGCTAGGTTCACTGTTAGGGTTCTGTAGTTTCCTAAAATGACTCGCTAATAGTGTTTCACTATACTTATCTGCCGACTTACTAAACTCATCGTATGTTTTCCCTGATGGGTCGATAGTCTTAGCCGATAAATGATTGTTAAAATGCAGGTGAAGGTGGTGGAAAGAGTTTTTCCCCATCTTATTAATTAACGTATTGCGTTGGGTAGTGCGGGCTTTAGCAGCTGCGCCTCCAGCTAGACTTAAGTCCGCACCTATTTCAAGAGTTTGTTCGCTAAATACATTTAGGTGGCTTACTTTACCCTTCCAGAGCATTACCTCAACACCTAATTTTCCTATAGCTCCGCCGTCGATTGCCTGTAATAATGATTTCTCCATCTCTTGTGCGGCCTCTTCTGAAACAGGCTCGCTCATTCCTTCAGCGGGTTTCGAGCGTATCTCTTCTATTATGCTCTTGATCGAGCTATGTGTAAGCGCACCGTTTGCCATTAGTACTAAGGTTGTGGAGTGTCCTGATTTTACAGGATCAGAATGCTTTGCTTTTCCATGGCTTACCTGTAGCGTAATACCTTGTCCAAAGGCGGAAAGATCAAGTGTTCCAATACCTTCTACTTCTGTATTGATAACTCGAGTTGAGGTATGAAGGGCATCGAGGGTTTTCTTGCTCATTGTTATATTAGGAGATCGAAATAGCTCATTAATATTATTCAGTGCTTTTTTAAATTGCCTCTCGCTGATATCGTGTTTAGAGTTTTCTACAGGCTTGGTTAGCTCGTTACTCATACTTTCTTCATATAATTGAACTAAAGCTGCATGACGCACTGTAAGCCTTTCTATAGTCTCAGTTCTACCTTTGGTATTTAATTGACCTTCTATTGCTTTTTTCTTTACGATATCAACATTGTTAGGAAGTCTACCAAGAGATTTTCTCATCATTGCTTCTGCCGTTGATAAACTATTGTTATGTGTAGAGTCTTTGGCGCGAGTATGGCTTGTATATTGTTGTAATACGTCGAGGTTCGCGAGTATTTCTTTTTTTACGGCCTCTCTGTGATTACGAGCATTGAGTGCTCTTTCATTAATTGGTTTGTTTTTTTCTGCTCTAAGTTGGTTAAGACTATCTGAAGTATGCTGCTGTATTTTTTTCTCAAGAAACTCAGGTCTTTTTTGAAGACTTGTAAATATAGGTTCTCGATCATATTCATTAGATGTCTTTTTTAGAATCCTTGCTTCTCCAGTAATACCTAGTTTACTTTTAATTACTGAAGCGTTAGCGCCGCCAAAAAATTCTTTTGTGTTTACGCGCCGTCTTTGAGGTAATTTCTTTCTATGTCCTAGAGGAATTTTTAGTTGTTCATCTTCGGAGAGAATACCTAGTTCCTGCAACTCCTTTGATAAGATATCACTCCGGTTTTGAATGTTATTTTGTTGTTTTATTATATTACTTAGTTTTGCTAAGCGGTGACCATTCACACCCATTTTTGCTGGGGATTTTGCCAATAAAGAAAGGATTTGATCTGCTCTTTCATCAACTAGTTGCTCAAGGTTGCGATGAGCTCTCACATTTGCCGTAGTTACTTTGCCGCCAATGCTAAGTCCTATTTTTCTCGGCAAACCAAAATTCCCACTTACCTGTACACCTGTTTTTTTTGATTCAAGAATAGTCAGATAATTTTGCGTTTCAAATGCATGCATATTATCTACACCAATACTAACGGAAATAGCTGGAGCGGCGGTGGGAATATCTATGACGAATTCTGCAGCGGTAAGATTCGCCGCCCCGGGCTGCTCCAAATGCTTAAGTTGTTTTATGAGGGCTTGTTTGATATCCTCTTTGGTTGCCTTTAACATATTGGCTGTCATATGGTCTTGAAGAGCAACTAGGCTATTTCTCATAGCCCTTAACTCCGGGGGTGCGTTTTTTGATTTTGACTCATCAATAATACCGCTTAAAGCTTCAATAACTTCTCTGTTTGCTTGTTTATCGTCTAGTGATTCACTCTGCATATGAGATATGACGTTATCTAATTTTTCAGCATGTTTACTTCCTGCGTTTCTGAGTGTATCTGCTAGCTTTATCATCCTAGGGCTGAGTTGCTCTTTCTTCATTAAATTTATATCGGGTTTTAAAGGTTTCCCTTGAATAAATTTCTCATTAAGCTCATCTACCAGAATACGAATATCTGTTTTTTTACTATCGCTGATTGAACTGCCTGCTATAATATAATCATTGGATTTAAATGCTTGGAATAAAGCTTCGGATTTTAGAAAAGATGAGCTGTATTCTTTAGGGTCAATCCCAGCATCTTTTAAAACCTTTGTATTGAGCATTTTAGTTTTTTCCGGATCATTATTTTTTGGGCGCGCCGAATCTAATAATACACCTGTAGCCATGTATCTAGCAGGATCACGTAACACTTGATCTCCGTATAATGAATTTATATTTGGAGGTGGTCGTGTTGAGTCTCGAAAATTATCTGGTGACATATCTCGGGCAGCATCTCGCAGTACTTGATCACCATATAGCGATTCTATGTTTTTTTGATTAAGTAGTATTGGGTTGGTATCACGTGATGCGGTGAATTGCAGGTGATTTATAGATGTCTTCTCGGATGAAGATTCTCTAGTGTTTGATGGAACCCAATTTTTTAAGTGTGCGATATTAAATTTCATAAGACACAATTTCCATTTAAATTATTTACAAATAGAAGGCACAACCTATTGGAATGATTCAAAGGTCTTTTTGGAAAATTAATTAAATTACTAAGAGCTTTCTCGTAGGGACGAATTTAATGTGTAAGTCGAACTAATTTAAAGTAAGTTCATCCTACAAAAAAATGAAAAAAGATAAGAAAAAAACACAAACTATTGCTTTTTTAAAAATTTGTTTTTTAGAATTGGAATGTCGTAATACATACCCATTCATTGGCGCCAATTGGTTAGATATGGACGATAATTAAATCGAAAAATAACCTTTGTAATTTCCCAGAAATATAAAATTAATATAAGGTTAATAAAAAGTTAACAAAAAATTAACAGGAAAAAGAGCAAAAATTAATTTTTACTAGATTGTTTAATGTTAGATTTCGTGTTTTAAATTAGTTGTAAGTGCGAAATTTTTTGAATGAATAATAAAAGAGAAGCACTTTTGTAAAGTGCTTCTAGTTTCCGGTTAGTTATTGTAATTTAAAAAATAAGCATGATGTTATTTTTTAGTCTGTGCTAGTGTTTTCTACTCAGGCTTATAAGTTAACGAATCAGTAGTGTGTATTAATCGGTAATGTCATTTGCACAATATCCGCAGGTAGGCTAATTAGTAGCAAATATTGTTCAACACTAAGTCAAAAAGCTATCCTAATTAGTATCGAATATATCTTTTTCGACATAATGAAAGTATATTGCTTTAAATAATATGGAGTCTAAACGCATGCATAACGGCTTCTGTTCGGTTAGCTGCTTCTAGTTTTTTTAAAATTGATGAGACTATTTCTTTGATTCTATCCACTGAAACACAAAGAACGGATGCTATTTCTGGATTACTTAGTCCATTAGATAGGTATTTTAAGCAATCACTCTCCTTAATCGTCAATTTAGGCTTGCAGATAAGCTCTGAGGGGAAATCTCTAGATATTCTCGAAATCACCGTTTGGCAGTATCCTATTAAGGAAAAGATACTTTCGTGACAATACTTATCGAGATCCTCCTTGCTTCCATCGAAATGAAGGCTCACTAAGCCTCGACCCAAATATCCCGTTACAGGTATTGCTATCCCAGTGGTTATATTAAAGTCAGCGGAAGTATTGATAACATCCCTGGCATGTTGACTCAGGTTTTTTTTATGTACAGGATCTTGCCAGTTGATAGGAGTGTCATTAAATCTGCAATGTGCCAATACATGATCATATCGATGAAATTCCTTCTTTTGGTATACCTCCATGTACTCTGGCGTGAAATTTGTTAAAACCTTAAACTCACCTGTATGGTGGTTTTCTTGAGCAACAGATATTCCTTTAAATCCTATATCGGATGTCATCTTAAATAACTCGTCGCGAAATGAATCGATATCATTGTTGCTATGCAAGGCTCTTAAACGCTCATATTCATTAATACACATTAAATTATCCTTCAGTTTATCCATCTACCTTTAATGCAAATATTTTTGACTTAGTCCAATGACTGTCTGTTAATTCTACAGACGTAATAAAGTACACATTAATTTGATATTAGGGCCTGTTAAAAACCTAAGCTTAGCAAGCACGGCAGGTTCAAAAGTCTTTTTAAGTATATAAATGTGTATATATTCGTTTAGATAGACAGTACATATCAGCAAATTGTTGTTTGCCAAGCACCAGCTAAAACTCCATTAGAGCTGCCGTTGTTCCTGACTTATAAAATACTTAGTCTGTACGCCAATTAAACTGAGTGGATAACACGCCACTTTGCACCTGAACTGCCCGACTTCGTTGTGGAAATTGACCAACCTGTATTCTGGCGATTTCCTCTGCTGTTTCAAAATTGATAACTGAAATAGAGTTACCTTCACTATTTGATATATAGCAGCGTTTCCCTCTGTGACCCAAACTCGCCCAATAGGGAAGTTCTGTTCCATTAATGATATTTTCGGTTTGCCGAGTCTCTAAATTTACGATGGCGATATAATGATCGATAGTCCCTGCTAGACATAGTTTCGTTTCGTCCCCTGAAAGTGCCAAACCATGATGAGCTGAGTTATTTGGGTAATCGTCAAATCGCCTATAATTTTGTAGGCCATATTCGCTAGCTGGCAGATGATAGGTTGATAGTATTTCTCCTGATACAAGGTCCACTTCAGCAAAACCTCTTTGATAAGATAACTGGGCATACATTTTCGAGTTGTCATAAGTAAAAGCTGAGGGTCTTAGCCCCCAGTCGAAAGATATAACTTTTTCGATTTCGAATGTGTGTGCATTAGCAATAGTGAGCTGTCTATCGCCTTTGAATATGTTGAAGAAATAACTGAGAAGTATGCTGCCAATACTGCCGTTATAAATGTATTTACCATCGTGAGAGAAATCGTTCCCATGAGCGTAGCTTCCTGTATTGAAATGACCTATTTTTTCGCCAGTAAAAGGATTCAATATATGTGCTCGATCCCTCAAAGTATCAGATACGACAATCTGGCTACCGTCGGGTGATATATCCATATGATCTGCACGTAACCCTGGTAGATCATAGCGCCAAATCATCGGAGTGTGCGGATCGCTCAGGTCAAACGCGACGACATCACCCATCCAGCCTCTGGATGCGATCAAAGTTCGACCGTCTTTAGTAACGACCACATCATCGAGAACTCGTTGTCCACCTTCTCGTAATAAGTTAAATCCCCAGCCTAAGCCATTTATTGGCATGGTTAAAATTCTCCACCATAAGTCAGGTGTCACGTTAATTGTGCCTCTTACGGTAAGAGACTCCACATCGATAAAATCTACCGTTCCGTCAACGGCATTGCCAACGACCAGTACATCGATTAGGTTTTCTCCTCTGTTGATTTGTTGAGCATGGATGTTGTTAGATAACGCAAGTAGCAGAATATAAATAATGAAAATTAACTTGTGATAACTACTTTTCATCGATATGGCCTCTTAAGTTAAGGGTAGTGGCTCATTAATGGCTTAAAAATATCCTTTTGAAAATTATTGATTTAATGTTGCTTCTTGAGATTGTAGAAATTAAACATTTTGAACCTCTAAATGGAGCTATTAAGCTGGCGAGTTAATAGTTCGAGGTGTCATTCATAGTGTTATAATGGTCTTTTGATCAAATTGAGTTTGAATAAATAGGGTAAGATTAAATGTATATCCATAAAGTTATCGCCATTATCATGATTGTATATTGGCCATACGTAAATGCAGAAAAGCCTGTCTCTAAGAATCACACACATGCGATCGGCGTTCATGGTATGGCACTGTTAGTCGATGAAGAAAACTTTTATGCATCTCATATGCCTTTAGCGAACTCTATGCACTCTCATCAAGTTGTCTTTACTTTTAATGTTGAGAATAAACATTCTAAAAAAATTATTGAACTATCCAAGTCCAATAAACTGCTTTCAATAATGCCGGAAAAATTCGATCTTATTGATTTGATGGATGGCTCCTTAACGTCTTTTAAAGCGGAAATATTTGCGGGCCACTTTGAGCGAGGTGGTAAAGTCGCTCTATCTAATATTGTAATTTCCGTGGAGAAGATCCTACTCTCTCAGCCGCTTAGTAATGTCAAAAACGGTAGTTTTTATATTTTGCCAACGACAAGTGATAAAGGGCTTTTGATACATAAAATCGGTAAGCTTCCCAGTTTTGATCAAGTACTCTCTATTCGCTTTAAGCAAGAAAATATGGGCTTGTCACTATCCGAAAATATTTCGCTTATTGATCTAACCAATAACATTCCTTTTAATAGCAAAGACAAACAAAAAGTAACTCATTCTAAGTTTTCGATTTCTCGGCAGTTATATTTAGAATTACAAGATTTTCGTTGAATTATTTCAGGCTCAGCTGACTAATTTTAGCTTAATATAATGAAAGTGGTCGTTAAAAAATATTAGCGACCACTTTCATTAATATAATATTTTAATTAAGGATCTAACTTGATTCTGTAGTAAGCTTCATTTCCCCAAACAGGATTGAAATTACAGCTTCTAGGGCGAATTCCCCAAGAAAGAATATTTTTTGCTATGTAAGTTCTCCCATCTACTGGAGTCGAGTGTAAGCGTGTTTCAGCCTGGTCTGTAATGGTATAATACCAGTTGGGTTGTGCGCCGAAAGCTTCATCATGAACGTGTACTGCTGATATGTTAGCTAAAGTCCAGCGGTTAGGATTACTTGGTAAATTGTAAACACAAAATGCCATCCACTCGAAACTTCCAGGGCCTGAAGCGGGTGTTCCACCAAAGCCAAAACGCTGGCGAACCTCTATTGAACACGTGCTCTCCCTACGTTGTGGGTGATAACCGCATGAGTCAATAGCTTCATAAAATACGCTTCCTGTATTGTTTATGAAAATCTTAGCCTGCTTTGAGAGTGCCAGTTGAGCTTGTAATATTTTCTCCTTTTCTTCTTTTCCTGTGTCCTCTGTTACGTTACATGCATTTAAAATACTCTGCTCAGCCTCTTTTAATTCTGCAGCTCCATTTTTTTTTGCTTTATCCAGAATGAAAGCAGCTTCTGCGTGACTAAAGCAATCTATGTCGACTTGAGAAAAAACGTTGTGAGATAGAGAGAAAATAGTTATTAGTGATAAAAATTTAATTAAAAATAATTTCATAACAAAATACTCCTTTTGTACCGCAAACATTTGTTTGAATGCAAAATTATTTTTGCTTAGGTAATATAGCTGATATTTAAAAATATTGGGTGCCATCTAAATACTGATGAGAAATAACAAGAGTTTAGAACATAACTTTTTAAACTCTTGTTGTTGCCGTGTCGCTAATAATATTAATAGTGGTTAATTAAATTTTTAGATTTTATAATTTTGACTTTTAGTATCTCTGAGAAATACTGAATGGGCAGATGAATAGGTAAAAATATAGTTACTTGTCTAGCGGCTAAGTTATTACATTTCCATCAAAAAGTAACTGACCATTTGTCAGAGAGGAAAGGTCTCTGAAATTTCCATTTTTATCTACAAAGTTTAGGTTTGTAAATATTGGATTGTGTTGATTCTTAAAATTCCTAATAAGGAAGTTGGAGCTTATACCTTCTCCAGATAAGGTTCCTATTTTGGCACTTAGTTTGATATGAAATTCATCGTTTGAAAACTCGATAAAGTTATTTTCTTGGCCATCCATAGAGGCATCAATAAACCTGTCGCTTCCAACCTTATTGGTCTTTAAATTGAATTTACAATTGATGAAACTGCCACTTGGACGTTGCAGTGTTCGGTATAGAATTGTGCCGTTACAGGTGACCTCGAAAGTGCTTTTCTCGCTAGTGACATTTTCCACACCACTAGAAATAAGTGTTTCGATATCACTATCGATAATGACATTCGAAACATGTATATTATAGTGAGCACCATTAAAGAAATATTCAACGGTATTGTCGTCAAAATATTTTTGTGTATTAAATATATAAAAATTATTGATTATAATATTGCAGCTTCTTTGGCAAAAAATAATGCCATTAGAGTCAAGGTTAGCAATTCCTTTAGCTCCCACATTCCTTGCAGTTATATTATTGACTATGAGTGATGATGTTTCACCATTATGTGGGTAACCTTCTGCGTTACCATTACCATAGAGTGCTAACACAGTATTGCAATTATTGCATGTTAAATTATTTATAATCGTTAATGCATTGTCGAGGTCTTTAGGCCCACCCGCGCCACTATACCTGATAGCAATTCTCTACAATAAGATTACTGATAATATTTTGCTTGGGATCACTTCCTGTGACACCATCCTCAAGTAGCAGTGCACTGCCGCCGCCAATTCTTGCACCCTCTGAGTTATTATTAGGATTATGTCGAGCATTAATGATAATTCCGCCATTAACAATACAATGTCGGTTATTCCTTCTAAAGGCGACGCCACATAAACCTTTTGACAGACCACAATCTAGTTTTATATTTGATAGGGTTATATTACTTGCTCCTGCCTGTGGCACAAACATAGCGTCAAATGCACTACCTACAGCATCTCCTCAATTAGTGTGAACAGGCCCTAATACAAAACGCCTTTTCTGTAGCTGGAATATATAAGGTGCCACCACCTTGAATTTTGAGTTCGGCAAGTGCATTTTTGAATGCTAGTGTATCATTCTCCATTCCATCTCCAATAGCACCGAAATCTTTAATATTTAGGCACTGCCCTGAGGCATTCAAACTAGAGACGCTTGTCGCTGATGAAGCTAAAGCAATGCCGCCTAATCCTATCATTGCTTTACTCAATACTTGTCTTCTATCCATATTTACTCCATATGTTGGTTTCGAAAGAAATTTTCCGCAGTCTGTTTATTTCTTAATATATTGACAACGGAAAACTACTTGCGATTGCTATCATTAGTAAGCTTTTAATCATTCAGAAGACTGAGTTAAGCAATGATAATGTTTATTGATATTTACAATTAGTCACGCAAGGATTGATACGCTTGAGAGGTAATAGAGTTACCCGCAGCTTGCACCCAGTAACCTCGCCCTTTTTGTATTGTCTGGACGATTACTAAACCATTTGCTGTTGTTAGACGTGAGTGCCTTGAACTACCAGATCTTTGTGTTGCCCACATTCTGCCTTCTCCCAATCTATCATCATCGAGCCATCGACGTACTGTGCGTCTTTGAGGTGATCCGAAGTGGCCACGACTGATACCTGCAACGGCGTTGCGTGAGCGGCCGTCATTAGGGGCAACTGCATCCACAAAAGTGTCGTTGGAGCTGGTATTACGAGCATGGTGGTGGAGGTGAGTGACATCGACACCTAGTGGCCCCCAAAATGTAGGTCCTGCTACGTTAACCAGATGAGTTTCCACATCAGGATCGCCCCTTCTTCCGCTACCTGTTAAATCTCCCCCAAAATGATAATGAAATCCTCCAAATGTAATGAGGCCCACTAGGCTTCGAGCATTTTCATAGCCATTATCATCAACACCAAATGATTGCCCTTTAATGGCTCTACCGCCATTGGAGACATGATTAGATGAGGCGATCAATGTAATCTTTGCGCCTTCGCCGAGTTCGATTTTACTTGGTAGTCCAGCATTATTATCATTTGGATTTTCAAGGTCACCAATAAATAGTCCGTCACAACGTGTCGCTGGATATATTTGCCTTGCAGAATCTACATCACAAGGTGCTTGTAAGTCCGAAGTACATGCAGGGTAATTAAGGGAAGCATGACGGCCGCGAAGAGAATTACAAACAGCAAGAAAATTACTTTCTGTAATACCACTACCTAAATCGGTAAAACCTCTGTGCACAACACCTTTGGTTACATTTAAATTTTCACTTTGTCTAGAGCTATTCATAAGACGACTATATGCGCCTGAATGATCGGCGTGAAAATGAGTAATTATAATCCAGTCAACTTCTAGTTCTCCTCTTTGTCGAGAGTAACCTCGAGCTGGAGTTAGTTCATTGGTGTTAAGGTCTCGTACAAAATCTCTCACAATATCATCATGTGTAAAATTACCTAAGTCTAGAAGTGCAATGGTGCCGTCTGGCCCGACAATAACGCCGGCTTCTCCCAACGCAAAACCCGTGAGAGGTAATTGAAAAAAACTCAGTTCTCCAGGTATTGGGCGAATTGCTTCTCGCGGTTCTGGGCCAGGATCAAATGGGGCTAATGTCGTAATAGTTGTGTCGTTATGCGAGTGATAATGTCCGTCTTTTGTTTCACCTCCATAAGCGTTTAATGCTGTTATTAAACTCAATAAATTTAGAAGGTATCTCATTTATATTCTCCACATTAGGGTAAGAATGACTGGATAAAAAAGAGATGGGATTATGCGTTGGAATTATTAATATTAAATGTAGTTTTTCTGAAAAAAAGAAAATTAAATTGTTGTTGGCATTTAAATTGTTCTGTTTCTTTTATTTTTTTTAGAAATAAAAAAAGGCTAGAACTTTTGTCAAAGTTCTAGCCTTTAAAATTATTAACTTACTAGTTAATAAAAATTACTTTATGGTCAACAAATTATAAATTTGCTAAACCACCCAAGCCATGGCCGGTATAACCAAAACTGTTAATATTTACATCCATCATGTTAGCAATAGAAACCAGTAACTTGGAGTGAGCGTCACCATTATAATCCAGTGCGCGGCCAGTAACTAAGTTACCTCCAGCGTTACCCGCTAATATGAAAGGCATATCTTTGTGGTCATGTCTATTGCCATCACCTAGCTCGGAGTAAAAAACAATTAATGTATTACGCAACATCGTATTGCCATCAGTGTCCGTTTCATTTAACAGAGCTTCGATAAGATATTTAAGTTGACGGACGTAGAAACGTTTATATTGGCTAAATACATTCGCCGCATTACTGGTACTAGTTCCATAATGGGATGAGTCATGGTTACTTGAGCTTAAGCCTTCTACTCGTAGCGGACTTACCGCATGAGAAAATGACAAGCTAGCAACACGAGTCATACCACACGATAGCGCTCGTACAATAATATCCATTTGCAATTTAGCGACGGTTTCAAAGTTAGAGTCTAGGTGAATCTGTTTTGGATAACCGTAGTCTGGATTTGGTACTGAGAAACCACCAGTGTTAAATCCTCCAGTGTTACATGCTCCTCCGCTGGCTGCTGCTAAACGAGCTTCAACTTCGGAAATAGCTTGAGCATGTTCGTCTAGTTTTGCTTTCTCAGCTGCACCGAGTAAATTGCGTAGGCGTTGCAGATCATCTTTATTAGTATCTAAGATACTTTGCGTTCTTCTCTGCGCAGTTGTTTGACCACCACCGCCAGTATTGCCTGCAAAAATAGTTTCAAAGGCATTAATTGGATTATCGTTAGGGCTTATAGCAATGTTTCCTGTTCGGTAGCTTGTTAGTTTATCGCTTCCCGACTGAAAATTTGTAGCGACACCAAGGTTAATACCTCTAAATGGTGTTGCCCCGCCAAGCTCCTGCGAAAGGAAGTAATCAATAGACTGATTATTATTACCTGTCAATACCTTTGCTGCGCCGCCTTCATGGGTAGAACCACCTTCATACATTGTTAATCCACGAGGGAAAACACAATGTTGTCTGACAGATTCAAGCTCGGAAGTCTGGTCTGGCAAAGTAAAAGACGTTCCCGTTTGGCTTGGATGAAACCTAGTAGGAATACAGCCGTCAGGCATGTACATAAACACTACTTTTTTGGCTGCATCAGCAGCAAATACTGATTTCGCCCAAGACAGGTTTAACATTGGTGCTGCTATTGCTGCGCCAGAGAGCTTTTTAATAAACTGGCGTCTACTTTGGTTTTTCATTTTTAGCTCCTTATGGCTGACGTCGTAGGGTGAATGTAGATAATTGAGTAACACCAATCATCATTTCCTGCATGTCGTATTCGCCAGCAGCAAATATGTCATTCAGGTTATTAAGCGTGTTTGTATCAAGGTCAGTATCTGCATAACCGCGAGTAAAGCGGTAGAACTGACGTGCTAAACATGCTTTAACGCCATCACTATTTACTAGGATATCTTGTTGTGCTCTCGCACCTGTGTAAGGAGTGCTATCGGTATCGAGTAAGCTTTCCAGGCCGATAAGATTGGCTGTAACGTTAACCTGTTTGCCATTATCGGTTGTGCGGAATGCACCTGCGCCATCAAATGCTTCAAAGCCAAAGCCTGAACCGTTGAGGAACTTATGACAGTTTTGACATTCTGCATCAGCAGTTCGCAGTTCGAAACGTTCACGTGTTGTGAGGTTTGGATCTGGATCTGGGAAGCTGGTATCAATTTCAATGGGTGGATCAGGTAAGTCTTGACACATGACTCGGCGACGTAAGAATTTACCTCGAGGTACTGGAGCTGTTTCGTTGGAATGTCCATGAGCAGCCATAACTGCACCAAGTGTCAGTATGCCACCACGATTGCCCGTAGTATCTGTTGTCTTTTGCATAGTGTTTGATGAAACACCATTTAAGCCGTAGTAATTCGCAAGTGCCGTATTTACGAAAACGTAGTCTGCGTTAAATAGCTCTTGGATTTTCTTAGAAGAATCAAACAATACGTGATTGAAGAAGGCATTGAGTTCTTCCGTCATTGCAGAGCGAATTTCATTGGTAAAGTTTGGATAAACCGCTGGGTCTTTAACGCCAATATCACTTGGTGCTGCACCTAACCATTGTTCTGCAAAGTGGGCCATATGTCTACGTGCACGGTTGTTAGCAAGTAAACGTTGTGCCTGAGTTTTCAATTGAGCAGATGTTTGTAACGCATCGTTATCAGCGGCAGCCAAAAGAGTTGCATCAGGCGTTGTTCCCCAGAACATGTAAGACAATAGTGTTGCAGTCTCATGAGGGGTTAAACGGAAGTTACTGCCTTCGGCCACACCCATCTCAGATTTATATAAGAAGCGAGGTGAGCTAAGCATTGCGCGGATGACAAGGCGTAAACCATCATCGAATACAGTTTCAGAGGTAAACAATGCTTGATAAGAGCTTTGTTCAGCGCTTGTTAGCGGGCGTCTAAATGCTTTCTTACCAAAGCTTTCGATAAACTCATTTGCGCAGGCATCTGTTTCATCGGTGCAGAGAAGTAAACCTGATTTATTTTCTGCAATAGCACGATCAGCCAAAATTTCGGCTGCAGCAATATATTCATCCACGTGTCTATCCGATACTACGTTAAATTGCGCATTGTTATCGAATCCATTGATAGATGATTCAACAGGGAAATTTTCCGTAATTGCATTTGCTGAAATACCTAGTAAGTCTTCAATAGTATTGCTGAACTCATAACGTGTTAACAGGTTGAGTTGTCTTGGCCCTGGAGTCTCTGTAGTTGGGTTTGGATTTGGATCAGTTACCCAGAAAGTAGAGGCAATATATTGAGCAACAGTTGATGCACACGTGGCATCACATGCGGCGGCATTTCCAGCAGGCATATTTTGCTCGATATAAGTGGTCATCTGAGCAACATTACCATTTTGAATAAAGCGCATGTTATCTGGATCATTCAATGGCACTGAAATTGGGAAACCATTACCACCAGGTCCATGACATTGTGTACATTGCGCGGCATAAATTTGAGCGCCAGTCTGAGGTGCAGGAGTAGGTGTTGGGGTTGCCGTAGGTGCTGGGGTCGCTGTAGGCGTTGGAGTTGCCGTAGGCGTAGCTGTTGGAGTCGGGGTTGCCGTTGGAGTTGGAGTAGGCGTAGGTGTTGCAGTTGGAGTTGCCGTAGGAGTCGGGGTTGGTGCTGGATTACCACTGCCACTACATACATCTCCCGTTACTTCTGGGATAACTAAAGGTGCATTGTTTACGCCCTTGGTTCCTTGCATGCCGAATTTAACTGACTCACCTGGTTTAACGACTCTGTTCCAAGGTAAGTTATTGGCACTATAAGGGTTGTTACCAGAAACTTCTGCATTCCAAGTATTGGTGTTTGCTGAACCATCACTGTACGCCCAGTTTACTTGCCAACCATCCACATCGCGTGTGCCATTATTGGTAATTTCGATAGAAGCAACGAAACCATTGTTCCATTGGTTTTCAACGATGAATTCACAACTAACATCGCTACCAGGTGTTGGCGTAGGCGTGGGTGTTGGTGTTGGAGCATTAATTGTAATTTGGACTGTATCCGTATCACTAAGCTCGCCATCGTTAACTGTTAGTGTCGCTGTATAGTTACCCGCTGCAGTGTATATGTGATTTGCCGTAACTCCGGTGCCTGTGGTGTTGTCACCAAAATCCCAAGAGTATGTAAGAGTATCATTCTCAGGATCAGTTGAGGCTGAGCCATCGAAGTTGATTGTCAGTGGCGCTTCGCCAGAAGTTTGATCTGCACTAGCAGATGCTGTTGGTGCCGTGTTAGGTGGTGTGACTGTTGATGCAACAAATTCATATATGCCACCGTTACGAATATCAACAGCGTATAACTCATTACTGTTTGATTGACCAAAAGCGGCGATAGTGCGACCAGAGTCTATTAATAGATCGCGGTCGTATGCACCTTGAGTATTTTCGCTCAGCGTCCATACCTGGCCTCTTAGGAGGTCTGCGAAAACATATTTACCTCGCAAACTTTGAATTGCGCCACGGTAAACGTAGCCACCAGTGATGGAATCACCTTCGGTATGGTCGTAACCGCCAATGGAGTCAATGAAATTGGCATTTGGATCGGCACAACTATTTGTGGTCGTTGCTGTTCCTTCCATACAGCGCCAGCCATAGTTGCCGCCGTTTACGATGATGTTGACCTCTTCATAAGCGTCTTGTCCAACATCGGCCGCCCATAATGATCCGTTTTCCGCATCAAAGCTCCAGCGCCAGGGGTTGCGCAGGCCGTAGGCGTAGATTTCTGGTTTTCCTCCGCCATTAGCAAAAGGGTTGTCAGAAGGGATGCTGTAAGGTGAGCCACTGTTAACATCTATACGCAGCATCGAGCCTAAGAGAGTATTTTTATCTTGGCCATTGCGCTCTGGATCGTTAGCTGAACCACCATCACCTATAGCAATATATAGATAACCATCAGGGCCAAAGCCAATGTGGCCGCCATTGTGGTTTTGGAAAGGTTGATCTACGTTTAGCAGTTGTTCTTCAGATGAAGGAACGAGTGCGTCACCGCTGTTATTTTCAACGAAACGTGAAATAACAGATTTCATGTCTATTCCAGCAGGGCTAGTGGCACTGGGTGCTGTGTAGGAAACAAAAACTTCGCGGTTATTTTGATAGTTGGGGTGGAAGGCAAGACCCAAGACACCACCTTCAACTGCATCATTAATTTGTGAGCGATAATCAAGGTAGGTGTTAGCGACAGATGTATTGTTATCGTTCGCATCTATCCAAAGTATTCTTCCTGCTTTTTCAAGAACGTACCAACGAGAGTTATCCCCTGGTGCTTGATAAAAGCCCAGCGGTTGAACGAAAGTGAGGTTAGGGAAAACTCGCTTAAGTTCTACTGCTACTGCTTGAGATGGGTTTGAACTTTGTCCTGAAACACTGATTGCCACAGTTTGAGTGGATGTTTCTTGTCCATCACTAACGGTCAATCTAGCAGTATAAGAGCCTGCTTGGTTATATGTGTGTTTTAAAGTAGCGCCGCTTCCTGTATTGCCGTCGCCGAAGTCCCAGCTATACGTTAGTGGGTCGTTGTCTGCATCGTCAGACTTACTGGCATCAAAACTTACCTCAAGAGGGACAACACCGCTTGTTGTTGGAGCATTAACCGCTATTCTTGGGGCGCTATTTGTTGAAGGAGCTGATGAGCAAACCTCGCCGTTAACGGAAGGGACAGCAGCGTTTACACCAGTTGTGCCTTTTTGGCCCTGCATGCCAAATTCAACGGATTCCCCAGCTGCAATCACTCTATTCCAGGAGAGTGGTGTTGCTGTGAAGGGGTTACTTCCCGTTATGTTGGCGTTCCATGTTCCCGTGTTGACTGTGCCGTCGCTGTATTCCCAGCTGACAGACCAGTCTTCAATGGGGGAACTACCATCATTTGTTATACGTACTGAGGCTGTGAACCCTGAGCCCCATTCTCTCTCAATAATGTATTCACAGTTTGCAGCTAAAGTGCTGAGCGGCGTAACGCAAATGCCGGCAGCTAGTAGCAGACTATGGGCGACATATTTTTTCACCATTGTACTCCTCTGATTACATGTGAACTTTTCTTATGAAAAGTGAATAGTCGATAGTGTTGTGGGTGGTGTTGAAATAGGGCAAAAACTGTACGCAATGTTTGCTGAGGGAAAATTGCCCTGTTTGCTAAAAAACTCTTCATTACCTATTTGTAAGCGAATAATGGCTTACTAGTTTTTATTTACAGGTAAGAAACATTAAATATAGCTACTTCAATAAGTAGTAATTTAGTTTAGGAATTTCTCTTGATAGCATCGACAAAAGAGCAGCAGAGAAAGTGCAATTTGGTGTTGATGCGGATAACCATACGTTCAACTTATCGTTACTGGAGGTTTTAATTAACGCAAATGTCACTTGTAATAAAGTATTGAGTCACATTAATCATTAATTTAGAGAAGTGGTTACTAGATAAGGCGTTTTAATTGCCACGCTAGTATTTTTTGATGTTTTTGTGCTGTAAATAATATTTTTAGAAAAAATAATATTGAGGAATATTTTTTTTTAATAAATAGATATTTCTTACAACTAAAAGCCTAGCAGTTTTTAATTGTCGTTGCAAATATAAGAACTAAGTCACATTAGAATTAAACATATTAGCCAGCAATGAAATTTTCTATTTGATTTTTTAATTTGTGACTTCCATCAGCTAATTTTTTAGAATTTTTATCAACTAAAGTACCATTTTCTGATACCTTTTCTAATAACGAATACAAAGTTATTATTGCATCGCCTATTTTATTGGCTATATTGCATTGCTCTGCTGAAAGTTTTTCAATTTTATTACTATCCTCACGAATTTTTGAAATATTCATATGAGCGTTTTCTAGTTTTTTTTCTATTTGTATACTGATATCACTTGTTTCTTTTGCTGAGTTAATACTTATTGTCATTGTATCGGCTGCTTCGTCAGCAGCGGTGATTAATTGCGTAATTATTGTTTCTATTTCCGTAGTAGAGTTTTGAGTTTTTGTTGCTAGGTTTCTTACTTCATCAGCCACCACAGCAAAACCACGGCCTTGCTCCCCAGCACGAGCTGCTTCAATTGCAGCATTCAAAGCTAATAAATTAGTTTGGTCTGCAATTTTTCTAACTACTTCGAGTACAGAACCAATATTTTCGCTATTATTTTTTAATGTTTGGATTTTTTCTGCAGTTGTTTCGATATTATTGTTTAATCGTTTTATTATAACCGTGGATGTATTTGCAACATTGATACTTTCTTTTAGTAAGCTATCTATGCAGGTTGTTTTCGCGGTAGTTTCGTTGGATGAGGCTACAACATCATCGTTTAGCTGTGTAAAACTAAGGATGGTATTTTCGATATCCTTAATTTGACTCTGTTGTAGGCAGTTTGAATTGATAGCTGTATTGGCAAAATTTGATATTGCCGAAGCATCTTTAAAAATATTTTCCGCCTCATGTATAGCTTTTGCGAGAAAAGTGTTTGTCTTTTCAAATACTTGCTTGTAACTAAGCGCTAATTTTGTTATTTCATCCTTTCCTTTATTTTCCAAATTGTAATCAAGGTTATTGTTATTTTTACCTTTCCCTTCGAAAATTTGACATATCTTCTTTAAAGGTCGGCTAACTATGATTTGGATCGAAAGGAACACAGTAAGCAGGCAAGAAACGATTATGAAAAAAGCTAATAAAGCACTAAGAAGTGAATAGTTATTAACAAACTCATCGATTGTTTTTTGTGAAAAAACAACAGTATATGTACCGATAACTTTACTATCCTTAAAGACTTCTATTTTTTTTGTAAGTGTATTATCTGATTGTTGATCGTCATATTTCTCTGAAGCTTCTGCCAAAGATTTGCCTCGATGATCAGTGATCTCAATAGATATAACTAACGAATTATCGACGATAGCATTTGCGACCCGCTGTATCTGTTGAAAATCATAGGTAAATATTGGATCAGAGAGAAATGCGTTGATCAATAAAATATGCGCTTGTACATCTTTTTCAAATTTGTCGTTTTGTTGAGATACGATCATTGCATAGCTTAGGCTTAAAACAACTCCAGCAACAATTAAAGCAG
This sequence comes from Agarilytica rhodophyticola, assembly GCF_002157225.2. Classification (NCBI taxonomy): domain Bacteria; kingdom Pseudomonadati; phylum Pseudomonadota; class Gammaproteobacteria; order Cellvibrionales; family Cellvibrionaceae; genus Agarilytica; species Agarilytica rhodophyticola. The sequence continues at coordinate 6,392,229 of NZ_CP020038.1, read as the reverse complement.
TGATAGCTGAAAGAATAATTATTTTGGAGCACACAGATTGATTCATTACCGCCTTACCGTTGTCGATAACATATAGTTCTTTTGGAGTCTGTTATATAAAAGAAGTGTAGTTGATTTGTGGTGAGACAGTATCTGTCAATAATAATGAAAATGATTGTTATTATTATTCTTGTGGCGAAGGTTAAGATTCTCGATAAACAACAGAATTATTCCGGCCATTATTTTTGGCCTGATAAAGGCCTTTGTCGGCACAATCTATCCAGTTAGTTTTGTTGTTAATATCAGATCCTATTTCAGAAATTCCAATACTAATTGTGTAGTCAATAACGAAGTCTTCGTAGTGAACCGTATGGTTACCAATAGCATTACGAAGCCTTTCAGCGACAACCAGCGCACCTTCGGAATTTGTATCCGTTAATATTACGGCAAACTCTTCGCCGCCATAGCGACCTGCAATATCGATAGCTCGCAAATTATCAAGCAGTACTTTCGCGGTTTGCCTTATGACTTCATCCCCAGCTGGATGGCCATAGTTATCATTAATTTTTTTGAAATGGTCAATATCAAACATAATCAATGATGCTGTGTGTTGATTGCGCTTGAAACGTTCGAATTCTGTATCTAGCTCACTCTCCCATGTCTTGCGATTAAGAAGGCCGGTTAAGCCGTCAGTGCGGCTAAGGTAGCGCAACTTCTCGTTAGCTTTCTGAATTTGAATACGATTGACCGCTACTTCAGTTACGTCATAGACAATTAAACAAATATGATCCACTTCTCCACGAGTGTCTTTTAGTGGAATAATTGTGCTGTTTTGGTACATGAACTCCGCAAGACTGGTGATGGGACGGTAGTTCTTAAAGCGAAATAGGTAAGGACGCTGTTCCCAAGTGGTAAAAGCTTGGTTCTGGAGCTCAAATACCGTTTGTGCTTTGCGTCTAAACCAAGGCTCTGGTAGCTCGGGGAAAGCTTCAAATATATTCTTACCCAGGATGTCGCTGGCAGCCTGTGAACTGTGATTTTGCATGAAAGCGTTCCAGAGCTGGATATCAAACTTACTATCTAAAATCACCAAACCCACGTCTATGTGCTGGAGCACGTCCATTAACCAGTGAAAGTCGCTTAAAAAATCGTTGCCCTTAGTCATTTAGATATGGTGTCCACCGAGCCTATGCAATTAAGTAATCAAGCTTTTTAAATAGTAGATCTAAAGAGTCCGCTGTCATGATAATAAGAAGATCACAATTTACATTGTAGCCCTCTAACTCGTAGGATATTTCAGTAACCAAAGCACTCTCCCATTTGGTATTAGCCATATCGAATATATCCGAGACTTTTTGGTGCTGTCCTAAGACAGTAGGTGATCCAAAACTAAAGTCCATATCGATTTGTTCCGAAATACCCTGTAAGCAAGCGCCAAACAATACGTTGGTGGTATCCATCAGAAGTTCGCGTTCGGCTTGTTCATCAAGATGTTCTTTGTAATCTAATAACTTTGCTAAGTCGGCAAAGCTCGTATCGTTAAATAAAAGCATTGCCTCGCCTGCTATACCACCGCCGATAAAGCCTTGGCAAACACCTGATACCGACTGATTAGAATCGATCGCGTGTAAAGCCATAGCAATATCAGATGGCTTCATTACTTCGATGTGAGGTATTGATAAGACTACAAAAGTATCCAACAGGCGTGCGAGCTTGTCCCCCGCCTGTCCCATCGCGACATTGGTTATCTCTTGCAGAGCGTCTCTGTGATCTTCGTTAATTTGCAGTAATGGCATTTGCGTAATTTTTATCAAGGTGTATTAACTATTCTAGCTAGCTGAGGATAAAATGCTGGGAAATTTACAATCTGTTTTTGTTTGACCTACTTTCTATGTGTTTATGGACGATATTCGCGACAGTCAATGTAAATCTTTAGTATCGTGAAACTTATGAGGTTAAGAAATGAAATATAGAACGATTCCTGTAACATCGTTCCAGCAAAACTGTTCATTGGTGTGGTGTGAGGCTACAAATGAAGCTGCTTTTATCGATCCAGGTGGAGATATTGCGCAGCTTTTGGCCGTTGTTGAAGAAGAAAATGTTAAGTTGACAAAAATTGTGCTTACCCACGGCCATATGGATCATGTAGGAGGGGTAGGTGAGCTGATTACTCAGCTTTCACTGCCTATCGAGGGGCCTCATAAAGAAGATTTGTTCTGGATTGCCGCTTTGGATGAGCAAGCAAAGATGATGGGTTTTCAACCGGTTCCTGGTTTTGAGCCCACCCGCTGGCTAGATGATGGCGATACAGTCAAGGTTGGCAACATCAATTTACATGTATTGCATTGCCCTGGACATACACCCGGCCATGTAGTTTTCTATGAGAGCCAAACATCAACGGCCTTTGTTGGTGATGTTCTATTCAATGGCGCGATAGGGCGCACAGACTTCCCTCGGGGTAATCATCAGCAGCTACTTGATTCAATTCGCCAAAAGTTGTGGCCTTTAGGGGATAATGTCACCTTCATCCCAGGCCATGGCCCAAACTCTACTTTTGGCGCCGAGCGCCTTAGCAACCCATTTGTTGCCGATAAGAACTTCGGCTAAAGGACACCATGTTCAGATGACAGAAATTTTAAATGAAGACGATTTTGACGCAATTTATGAAGGCTTTATTGATGATGCTATTCATACTGGATGTGTGTGGGGACTAAGCAGCGAAGAAGGTTGGGCCTTGTGTCCTTCCTCCTATAGCGATAGTGTCGATGTTATGCCTCTTTGGTCGCAGCCTGAGCTTGCTAAGGTTCACTGCCAAGATGAATGGGCTAACTATGAAGTAGTTCCTATATCATTAGAGGAGCTGCTGGATGAATGGCTACCGGGCATGCATCAAGACATTCTCCTAGTTGGTATTGACTGGAATGCTGACTTAGATGGCGAAGAAATCGAACCACTGGATTTATTAGAAGACTTTGATAAAGCTGCAGCAGAGCATTAATGCTCATTCTCAATTGAAACATCACTGTGTTATTGATGCGTTTGATCGCATTTGATATAACAGCGATCGTTCTTATTAAAGAAAAATATTTATGAGTACTCCAATCTATTCCCAAGAAGCTGACGAGCAAATACCACTTAAACAATTCGCCGAGAAAGCGTATTTGGATTATTCCATGTACGTTATTCTCGACCGTGCCTTACCCCATGTTGGAGACGGGCTAAAGCCTGTGCAACGACGCATCATCTATGCGATGAGTGAGCTGGGGCTGAAAGCTTCGGCAAAGTATAAAAAGTCGGCCCGTACTGTTGGTGATGTGATTGGTAAGTTCCACCCTCATGGTGATAGCGCTGCATATGAAGCCATGGTACTTATGGCGCAGCCTTTTTCCTATCGCTATCCATTGGTTGATGGTCAGGGTAACTGGGGTTCCCAGGACGACCCGAAGTCATTTGCTGCGATGCGTTACACAGAAGCGCGTCTAAGTGCATTTACTGAAGTTTTACTCAGTGAACTGGGCCAGGGAACAGTGGAGTGGCAGCCCAACTTTGACGGTACACTCGATGAGCCCAAAGTCCTGCCTGCTCGCGTACCCACCATATTGTTAAATGGTACTACCGGCATTGCTGTGGGAATGGCAACGGATATTCCTCCTCATAACCTCAGAGAAATCGTTGAAGCTACGGTTCATCTGTTAGAGAACCCTAATGCCTCAGTGGATGAACTCTGTGAGTATGTCCAGGGGCCTGACATGCCTACCGATGCGGAAATTATTACCCCTCGGGAAGACTTGATCAAGATATACAAGCAGGGGCGAGGCTCCATGAAAATGCGTGCTATCTGGTCGAAAGAGGACGGTGATATCGTTATCACTGCGCTACCTCACCAGGTCAGTGGAGCGAAAGTGCTTGAGCAAATTGCTAGCCAGTTGCACGCTAAAAAGTTACCTATGGTTGCGGATTTGAGGGATGAATCAGACCATGAAAACCCAACACGTTTGGTTATCATACCTCGTTCTAATCGAGTCGATGCTGATTCCTTAATGGGGCATTTATTTGCTACTACAGATCTAGAAAAAAATTATCGAATTAATCTAAATGTGATTGGTATCGATGGTAAGCCAGAAGTCAAAGCCTTAGATAAAATCTTAACGGAATGGTTAAGCTTTAGAATGGTGACGGTACGTCGTCGTCTACAGCACCGTTTAGACTGGGTACTTGATCGACTGCATTTATTAGACGGCTTACTAATTGCGTTTCTCAACTTAGATGAAGTTATCCATATTATTCGTACCGAAGATCAACCCAAACAAGCGTTGATTGCACGCTTCGAATTAAGTGAACGGCAAGCCAACTATATTCTGGATACTCGCTTGCGTCAGTTAGCTCGTCTTGAAGAAATGAAAATTAAAGACGAGCAAAATCAATTGGGCAAAGAACGTGATGAATTAGAAAAAATTCTCGGTTCAGCTCGTCGTTTAAAGACTTTGATTAAAAAAGAATTACTCGAAGTTGCTAAAAAATTTGGTGACGATAGACGTTCCCCTCTCAATATTCGTGAGGAATCTCAAGCGTTTAGCGAAAAAGAATTGCTCAGTGTTGATCCGATTACCGTTGTGCTCTCGGATAAAGGCTGGATAAGGTCCGCAAAAGGCCACGAAATAGATCCGGCTGCCTTGAATTATAAATCCGGTGATAGCTTTCGTTTTGCGGCAAAAGGTAAAAGTAATCAGAATGCTATCTTATTGGATTCCACTGGCCGTAGCTATGCTATCCCAGCACACACTCTACCATCAGCTCGCGGTCAAGGAGAACCTGTTACTGGGCGTCTAAATCCTCCTAGTGGCGCCGTTTTCGAAGGCTTGATAATGGGAGAGGATGAGCAAAAAATATTACTGGCATCTGACGCAGGCTACGGTTTTATCACTAAAATATCTGATCTCTTTACTAAAAATAAGGCGGGAAAAGCTGCACTTAACTTACCAAATGGTAGTCGCGTTTTAAGTCCTATGTTTATTAGCAGCGATGAACCAACATGGCTTGTATGTGTTACAAATGAGGGACGCATGTTAGCGTTTCCAATTGATGAGTTGCCAGAATTAGCACGCGGTAAAGGCAATAAAATTATAAATATCCCGGCTGCCAGAGTGCAATCCCGAGAAGAATTTGTAATTTCGATATGTGTAATTACTAAAGGAGAAACATTAAAAGTCTTATCTGGTAAACGACACTTGTCTTTGAAGTTTAAGGATCTCGAACATTATATCGGTGAGCGTGGCCGCAGAGGAAATAAATTGCCTCGGGGTTTCCAAAAAGTTGATGGAGTTGAAGTAATTTAAATTTTATTAATTTTTTGTAAATAATTTATCCCAAGGATGAATAAAATTAGCCAAATGCCTGCTTATATTTGTGACGATTGCATGAGTATTAGCAGGCCCTCAAAAAAGTTTAGATAGATAAATCATCAAAGGTAATAAACAGCGCCTTTTTATAACTGAGACACTTGAATCCATTATTTTTAAGTGCAAGAATCTCTACACAAATATTTATTTAGTGATTCGATGCTTAGATGTATTTCGTATGTGAGCAGTTATTATGACCTATAGAAAACACGGTAGAACCTTAGTGACGTATGCTGTCAAACTTGCGAATGATAGCTTGGGTGAAGTTGTTGCCGAAACCCGTGATGTTTCTGAAACGGGTATTTTTGTTAAGTGTAAAGATTTAGTTAAAAAAATTTCCATCGGCGATGGGTTTAAAGCCGAAGCGCTTTTAGGTTCAGGTAAAGCCATGCCAAAACATTTAACAGTTGTGCGACTTACCGATGAAGGCATCGGTCTAGCATTCGACTAGCAGCCATTTCGTAACCACTATACCTATCGATACTGCGTTAAAAATAATCCAGCTTGTATTCTTGATCTATGAAATAGTGTGCAGTCAAAAACTATTGGCTCATATCGAAATTATCTTTTAGATCGTTTGTCTTTATCATGGTTTTAATTTCGTTAATATAGTGCTCTTTTCTTTCAGAATAATTGCTTAATCCATCAGCTAATAAAATGCCACTAGGATAAACATTGTTCTTTACTGCTTCAGCCCGAATTTTTCTTAGCTTCTCATAGGCTCTATGAGTGTTGATGTTTTTTACGTAAGCTGCGACAGATTCAAATGCTGAAGAAAAATACTTAACCTCATGGTTAGCACCCTCTTTTCTATTTTTGGGGGTTAAGCCACAACCTTTTATAAAACACCACTGGCCAAAGTAATTATTACCTTTGGTGGCAAAGCGTGATGTTCCCCAAGCAGATTCGCTTGCAGCTTGTGCAAGTGCCAATGATGGCGGGATGGTGTTGACTCTAAGAAGTAATTGTTCGATTTTTTGTTGCCAATGTAGTTGCTTATCAACATTATAAAAGTCTGCATAGGCGTTGAGAGTGGATGCATTTTTTTTATTGAGCCGAAAGCCTCTATTAAGTTTGTTTTCTATTTTTATTAGCTCGTTGCGCTGATGTAATATCTGTCCATTTATATCATTGATGATAAGCGAGAAATAATTAAAAAAAGTTTGCTTCTTTTCAGATGTGTTTTCTATCTCAGAAAATTTTGGTAGTGCAATAGGTTTAGAACGTAAAGTGTACTCTAATTTTGGAGAGCGACTAAAACTGGATGAGTGTTGGCTTAAAAAAAAAGTAGCAACAAAAATTGCACATAAATAAAAATTAATTGCGACTGCAATAATTAACTTCATAACAATACCGCTGTAAAACTTTTACTAAAAACCTAGTCGATCCTTAAGTGACTTTAAGTTTTTTAAATTAGCTTTTTTATCTAAAATTGTTTCTGTTTTTTCTGGTAGCTCAGGTAACTGTGGTGGTAATAAAGTTTCGCCTTGTAATATGCGTTGGCATATTTGTTGGTATTCCTTTTTAAAAATAGGATAGGCTACATCCTCACTATTACTTTGTAGAAAATACCAGTCACATTGTTTTCCCGCGTAATACACTGCCAGATGAGTCCAAGCATAACTTGCTTTTGGTGAAGGTGCTCTGCACGCCTCAATATATGCATTGTGAGCATCGGGTAATCCAAAATCACTTTGTTCTTCACAGTGACGAATCATCGTTCGCAATGTAGGCATAAATTCACTGGCTTCAATAACCGATTTTGCTGCCATTAATATGGTTTCAGGCGGAAACCGTTTAAGTGATTCAAGCCAAATTCGTTTAACGATGGAAAGCTCATTTTCATCGGGTAGAGCTTTGTAATACTGATTGTGGTAATTGCGCCGAAAAATCGCAAACACCTGATTAATCGCATTAATATAAGCTTCTTGTGTTTTGCCGTCAGTCTGCCCAGCTGGTGTCGTTAAGTTCTTCTTCAAGACTTATTTCCCGTGTTGAACGCAATGTGTTTTGGTTATTCTGAGGGTCTACAAACTGATGTTGCTTGGCCCATGTTCTTTTTGCATGGTGCAAAAAGCGCGTGTTCCAAGAGCGATGAATTTCATTTCGATCTTTCCAATATAAAATAAACTCAGGAACTAGGCTTTTGGCAAATGCTTGATCAATATTTGCAAGTTTTAATATGTCGAAAACATCTTGTGATGGCAGCCAGTTATCACTGATTGGCTGAGGGTCTACACTATTATCCAGTGCATGTTGGTAACGGTGCCACTGCAAGCGAATATGTTTAATAAAGAGGCTGTTCCATGTATTCGATTCAGTGCCTTTCTCCTGCCAATAAATAATAAATTCGGCGATACTATCTTCGATGAACGAGAGAGGGATTTCCGATTTGACTGTCATCACTTCCATGGCATCTTCGGATGGTCGCCAAGAGTTGAAGATTGGAAACCCTTGATTGGAAACATTTCTTCTCGCTTCTTGGCTTGCCCACTCAGATTGTACGCGTTGGATAAATTTACTCTCCCAAGCGATATGTCTCTCCCCAGTCGCTTGCCAAAAGCTGATAAATTCTTGTATCTGGTCGAATATGAACTGCCTTGCTATTCCACGTTGAAGCATACTATCTACACAGGATTGACTTGGCTGCCAATTAGAGAACATAGCGGTTGCTTTATTTTTGCGGTTCTCCTGTTCCTCAAAGTTGCGCCATCGTTGTATGGTGTGGCTAATGAATTTTTGCCCCCAAGAGCGGTGTGCTTCGTTGCGCTCACGCCAATAAGCAATAAACTCAGGGACTTGTCGGAAGGCAAAATCTGATGGAATATTTAACTGTCCAAGTTGTTCAAGTGTGACTTGATCTGGTTTCCAATTAGCTGAGATAAAATTTTTACCGCTAAATGTAGAGTTTGTCTGCCTTGCTATATGAGCTTGCTCTTGTGGTGTTATCTCGGTATGAGAGGGCATGTGCCGTGTCGTTGATGTTTGTTTTTCATTAAAAGCAAATTTAAAACTGGCCTCTTGTAGCAGTGGCCCTGAGGCAATAAAAATAACGCCTTTTTCTCGTAGGCTAGTGCTGACTCTTTGTAAATCTCTAAGATCCCAAAAAGGCAATGCTTTATGCAGTTGATCAACGCGGACGCTATGCCAATAAAAGCCATTGGCAAATTTGCTTGGGGTATTAGTAACCATATCCGATAGGCACGACAGCATCACGGCCTCGTCGAGGCCAACTGTTGCCGCGAGTGAAGGATATACAAGAATCGGTTTTTCTGGAATAAGAGAGCTTTTCATTACGGCGAGACTGTATCACGAATTAGAGACAGGCCCTAGAACCAGTTAACGACGCTAGGTGGAAAAATGCTTCCAGGCCCTCGAGCTTAGCTGCAAAAACTTGTGGCTGCTCTAGAGTATAATGCATCATAAGTGTCAATAAGCCTTAGGGCTAACAGGTTTGATAGAAAACTAACTTAATTGAAGAGGTAACAGTGGCCAAAACTAAGCATGCATTTGTTTGTAACGATTGTGGCGCAGATTATACCAAGTGGCAGGGGCAGTGCAGCGCTTGTGGTGCTTGGAATACGATGCAAGAAGTTCGCTTAGCTAAGCCTAGACCTGGTGCTGGTGCTGGTGCTGGTGCTGGTGCTGGTGATTTTAAAGGCTACGCAGGAGGAGATGCGACTAAAATTACTGCGCTTTCTGAGATTAACCTTGAGGAGTTACCGCGTTTTTCTTCCGGTATGGATGAGTTTGATCGTGTGCTTGGAGGTGGTTTTGTTCCTGGGTCGGTAGTCCTCATCGGTGGTAATCCCGGTGCAGGAAAGTCAACTCTCTTATTGCAAACCTTGTGTGAGTTGGCGGAACAGCACGAGGCTTTGTACGTTACTGGTGAGGAGTCTTTGCAACAAGTGGCCATGCGTGCAAAACGCCTTAATCTGCCAACTAAAAAGTTGAAAATGCTATCAGCCACTGATGTGGAAACAGTAGTGGCGAGTGCATCCAGCGTAAATCCGAAGTTAATGGTGGTGGATTCTATACAAGTCATGCATCACAACGATATTCAGTCAGCACCAGGAAGTGTCTCTCAAGTAAGAGAGTCGGCGGCAGTACTTACTCGTTTTGCTAAGCAGACAGGGGTGGTTCTTATTCTCGTAGGACATGTGACTAAAGATGGTAGTTTGGCAGGCCCAAAAGTGCTGGAGCATATGATCGACTGCTCGATTATGCTCGAGGGTGTACACGATTCACGATTTAGAACCTTACGGGGAAATAAAAATCGCTTTGGTGCAGTCAATGAGCTTGGTGTTTTTGCTATGACTGAACTTGGTCTTAAAGAAGTTACTAATCCCTCAGCAATTTTTTTACAGCGTTCAGACGAAATTGCCAGCGGCTCTGTGGTTATGGTGGTATGGGAGGGAACACGTCCTTTATTAGTTGAGATTCAAGCCCTCGTGGACTCCTCTAGCTTAGGCAATCCTCGTCGTGTTGCTGTGGGCTTGGAGCAGAATCGTTTGGCTATGTTGCTGGCTGTTTTACATCGGCATGGAGGCATTATGGTGGGAGACCAAGATGTTTTTGTAAACGTGGTTGGCGGCGTTAAAATTGTCGAAACCAGCGCTGATCTGTCTTTGCTAATGGCTTTGGTCTCTAGCTTTCGAGACCAAGAGCTTCCTCGGGATTTGATCGTGTTTGGCGAGGTCGGCTTAGCGGGAGAAATTCGCCCCGTACCCAGTGGTCAAGAGCGCTTAAGGGAGGCGGCAAAACATGGTTTTAAACGTGCTATCGTTCCCCACGGCAATATTCCAAGGGAAAGTATTGCAGGAATTGAAATTGTCGGCGTGAAAAAACTGAGCGAAGCACTAGAGGCTCTCTGAGTTAGCCCCTAAGCATTTGCTATCAATTCGTCAAGTACACGCTCCGGTGCGCTTGGGTCTTCAATATTGAGTTCCATCAGGCGCCTCAAATGGCTCATGCTTTCCATATCGATACTGACACACTGTAGCCCCAGGAGTTGGTTGCTGTTGTGAGCCAAGCGGGCTCGCATCTCTATGTTGACATCATCGGTTAACTCAACCCTGATGAGGACGACCTGTTCTGTTTTGAGGGTGTAGTTTTCGGGGGGCTCGATCAATATGCCATTCAATGATATATCGATCACTTTGACATCATAATCCCTATCATCTTGGAGTATTTGCGCCTTACTAGCAAAGTTAACACGAGTGTAATGTCTTCTTTCTTCGTGGTTGCTCATAGCATGCCCTATACAAAGAATATATTGTCTGATACTTAAGTCTAGACCGGCTGCTGAGCGCTCTCCACGGCTGGAGTAAAAAAATTATGGTGTATGAGAAAAACCTTAGTGTTAAGTCTTTCCTAAAGAGCGATATTTTTCGATGAGTGCCTCCTCAACCAAAGGAGGTACAAACTGTGACACATCCCCGCTCAAAGAAGCTATTTCACGTACTAAAGTAGATGAAATGTACGATAAGTGTTCAGCTGGAGTCAAAAACAGGCTCTCCATTGACGGCGCTAAAATACGATTCATATTGGCGAGCTGAAATTCATATTCGAAATCAGATACGGCACGCAGGCCGCGCACAACACCGTATGCGCCTTTTGCTTCGACAAGATCTTTCAGTAAACAGTCAAATCCGCATACTTCAATGTTGTCATAATCTTCGAGCAATTGTTTCGCTAAACTAACTCGCTCTTCAAGAGTGAATAAGGGCGTCTTCTTTTTACTAGCAGCAACAGCTACGACAACATTGTCAAATAGATTAGCCGCGCGGTGCACTAAATCAAGATGACCATTAGTAATGGGATCAAATGTGCCTGGATAAACCACCTTTTTTTCTGTCACCTAATTGCTCTCCCCAAATCGATAGCGGACGATTCTAGCTCGGAATGCCCTGATTTGTCTTGTAAAGTGTGGCATTGACTTGCTTTGTTGACTTATTTTTATGCATTTCCCATGAACTAGGTATAGTAAATGATTCACTATTTTGGCTTTCAATGTAGATGAGTGCGTCATCAGACAATGGGATATTATCTATTAGATGCGTAATAGCGCTCTGCCACAATTTCTGCTCAAATGGAGGATCTAAAAACACGATATCGAACGTATGCTTATCTTTGGGTATCCATTGTGCAAAGTTTAAGCGGTTTATGTTGTGAGTGGTGCTATTAAGGCGTTTTAGATTCTCATCCAGATTTTTTGCCGTATTATGGTTGAGTTCTACAAATTCTGTAAATGCCGCACCGCGAGAAAGTGCTTCTATACCCAAGGCTCCAGTGCCTGCATATGCATCTAAACATCGCGCTGATGTAATATAGGGAGCTAGCCAGTTAAAAAGAGTCTCTCTTATTCTATCGCCTGTCGGCCGCAATCCGTCAGCACTTGGAACCGGTAACTTCCTACCGCGCCACTGCCCTCCAATGATGCGAATCGTAGAAGGCTTGTGAGGTGGTATAATTTTCTTTTTCGATGGCAATTTTTTGAGCTCGTATTTGATAGAATTAAGCGTTTAGTTTTAACGTAGGTCAGGATCAAACATTATTATGTTTTTTAGGCGTAAAAAAAATAAGCAAGAAGATGCAAAACCGCAAGATGATGCACCGCAAACTGATAAAAGTGTAACAGAAGAGGCGGGTGAGGCTGAATCGAAAGAGCCTTCACTGGGGGTCTTCGCACGTATTAAACGTGGCTTATCGAGAACCAGCCAGCAACTTAGCAGTGGGCTAGGGCGTTTGTTACTAGGGAAAAAAGAGATTGACGATGAGCTTCTTGAAGAGATTGAAACTCAGTTACTTATAGCCGATGTCGGTATGGAGGCGACCACTGAAATTATTGATAGCTTGACACAAAGTGTTGCGCGCAAAGAGCTGGCTGACTCAGAAGCGCTGTTTGAAAAACTCAAATTACTTATGAGTGATATGTTACAGCAGGTTGAAGCGCCTCTTGAAATAGATACCAGCTGTAAGCCTTTTGTAATTTTGGTTGTCGGTGTCAATGGTGTTGGCAAGACTACCACTATAGGTAAATTGGCTAAACGTTTTCAAAATGAAGGCCGTTCAGTTATGTTGGCTGCTGGCGATACTTTTCGTGCTGCAGCTGTTGAGCAACTTCAGGTATGGGGAGAGCGTAATAATGTACCCGTAGTCGCTCAACATACAGGTGCAGATAGCGCATCTGTCATATTTGATGCATTGCAATCTGCACAGTCTAAAGGTATAGACATTGTGATAGCTGATACAGCTGGTCGCTTACATAACAAAAGTAATTTAATGGATGAGCTGTCCAAGGTTAAGCGTGTTATGTCTAAGCTCGATGGTGCAGCTCCCCATGAGGTGTTGTTAGTGCTTGATGCTGGCACTGGTCAGAATGCGGTAAGCCAGGCCGATCATTTTAAAGAGACGGCAGGAGTTACTGGAATTGCTCTCACCAAACTTGATGGTACAGCTAAGGGCGGTATTATCTTTGCTCTAAGCAATAAGCATGGGATACCCGTCAGGTTCATTGGTGTTGGTGAAGGAATCGACGATCTTCAGCCTTTTGGCGCAGAAAAATTTACTCAGGCGCTTTTTAACGCTTAAATATAGCTCACTCAAAATAAGCGATAACGAATACGCCTTAATGATTAATTTTAGCCATGTCAGTAAACGCTATGAAAGCGGCCATGAAGCCCTTCTTGCTGTGAACTTTGATGTCAGCGAAGGGGAAATGGTTTTTCTAACCGGCCATTCTGGTGCGGGCAAAAGTACCTTGATGAAGCTCATTATGCTTATGGAAAGACCAACTGCAGGAGAAGTTGTAGTTGGTGGCCGCAACTTGAACAGACTATCAAAGGGGCAAATTCCTTATCATCGTCGTCAAGTTGGAGTGGTTTTCCAAAATCACCAGTTACTTTTTGACCGCAATGTATTTGAAAATGTGGCCCTGCCTCTACAGATTGCCGGTTATCAGTCACGTGAGGTTGGGCGTCGGGTTCGTGCTGCTCTTGATAAAGTGGGTTTGCTCAATAAAGAAAAGCAAAATCCGATTAGCTTATCTGGAGGTGAGCAGCAGCGTGTAGGTATTGCGCGTGCTGTAGTGAACAAGCCGCCGGTATTACTAGCTGATGAACCCACTGGCAACTTAGACCCTGAACTCTCTGAAGAAATCATGAATTTATTTTTGCAGTTCAACGCGGTAGGAGTGACCACCTTAATTGCCAGTCATGATTTAGCATTGGTGAGAAAATTGGAGCGCCGAGTACTGACACTGGATCATGGCCAGCTGGTGCACAATGGTGTTTTATATGGAGCTGAAAGCTAATGCGCGGTGCCGTAAAAAAAAGTAACCCTCCGCCTGAAAAAGTTACTCTAAAGGGAGCGGTGCAAAGCAAAACTGGGTTGGGAGATCGCTCGCGCAGTTATTGGTCTCATCATCGAACCTCTTTTTGGGGAAGCTGTATGCGTTTACTAGCAACGCCAGCGCAGACGCTTATGACTTCCTTGGTGGTAGCAATTGCTCTAGCTTTGCCCATGACATTATTAATGACCTTAGATAATGTGAATGAGCTTGGTGCCTCTTGGGATGCAAACCCCAAAGTTTCTGTTTATCTAAATATCAGAGCAAAGCCCACAGCTGTTGAACAGTTCATCAGTAAACTTGAGGCTTTTACTGAAGTAGAGAAAGTGGAATACCTGTCACCGGATGATGCTTTAGCTGATTTTCAGGAGTTTTCAGGTTTTGAAGGCGTGCTGAATGCATTAGAGCAAAACCCTCTGCCTCCAACAGTGATCATTTCTCCTAAGCAAGGGTACATGGGGGTGGATGATCTGCGGAATCTAAGTGAGCGTATAGAAGGTGACGCAATTGTTGATGCAGTGCAGATGGATATGGACTGGGTAAGACGGTTGCAGGAAATTATGGTGCTTGGTAAGAAAATTGTCACTGCTCTAGCTATTCTGCTGAGTGCTGGTGTGCTTTTGGTTATTGGTAATACCATTCGTCTTGCAATAGAAAACAGACGCGACGAGATACTAATTGCTAAGCTGGTAGGGGGAACTGACGGTTTTGTTCGCCGGCCTTTTCTATACTCTGGCGGCTGGTATGGTTTTTTTGGTGGCGTGTTAGCTTGTCTGATTGTTGCGGTAGGCTACATGATGATCGAACCTTCAGTGGAGCGTCTCGCTTCGTTATACCAAGGTAATTTTAGGTTGAGAGGTTTGGACTTTGCATCGGCGATGCAAATGCTGGCAACCAGTACCTTGTTGGGCTGGATTGGCGCTTGGATTGCTGTTGGCCGTCACTTGTCTCATATTGAGCCAAGGTAATCCTGTGCTGTTGCAGGGAACTTTTGAAGGTTATAAAAATCTTAGTTTATATTGCATTTTTTATTTTTAAAGCGAACTTGAAAACTAAAAGTTGCACCTATATATAACAATACTGGGAACCTTTAGATTCTGAAAGATATCAAGTGATGACTCAAGTTGTTCAACATAGTCGCACTTATGCTAACAGGCCCTAGTAATCGTATAATTGCAAGTGCTAGAATCCGCTACCTGAAAAAACGGAGGAAACTATGGGAACAAGTCTACAGCCTGTGAATACTTTGGTGCCAGGTCAGAACCTGGGGGCCTATGTTCAGGCAGTAAATACCTTCCCGGTACTATCTGCTGAAGAAGAGCAAAAACTTGCCGAAGAATTGTACTACGGTGAGAACCTCGAAGCTGCTCGTCAGTTAGTAATGGCTCATTTGCGTTTTGTGGTTCATATTGCAAAATCATATTCTGGCTATGGCCTTGCCGAAAGCGATCTTATCCAAGAAGGTAATGTCGGTTTAATGAAGGCTGTCAAACGTTTTAATCCTGAAAAAGGCGTGCGCTTAGTATCCTTTGCTGTGCATTGGATTAAAGCTGAAATGCACGAATTTATTTTACGCAACTGGCGTATCGTTAAAGTTGCTACAACTAAAGCTCAGCGCAAGTTGTTCTTTAACTTGCGTGGTCGTAAAAAGCGTCTTGCTTGGTTAACTAATGACGAAGCCAGTGCTGTTGCCAAAGACCTTAATGTTGATGTTAAACATGTGCGTCAAATGGAAGGTCGTCTTGCAGCGATGGATGCATCGTTTGATGCTGGCGCTGATGAAGATGATGATGTCGCTTACTTGGCCCCAGCAAATTATCTTGAAGATAAGCGTTATGACCCGTCTGTGATGCTTGAGAATGCGGATTGGGCTGCTAATAATGTCAGTGGTCTAGAGTCGGCTTTAGAAAAGTTAGATGATCGTAGCCGTGATATTTTACATCAGCGCTGGCTGAGTGAAGATAAAGCGACGTTGCATGATCTGGCCGCTGTTTATGGTGTTTCTGCTGAAAGAATTCGCCAGTTGGAAAAGAACGCGATGAAGAAAGTTCGCGTTTACATGGAAGCATAACTCTCTTTTAGGGGGAGCCTAATTTTATTTGGCTCTCCTCATCTATTGCGCATCTAAATCCATATGACTCCTATCTTTGCCAAAGCAAATGGCGTATTACAAGCAGCTGCGCTCAGTGCCTGTCTTGCTGTAGTGTTTGGAGCTTTTGGTGCACATGGCTTAAAACCCCATTTGGATGTCCAGATGATGCAAACTTATCACACTGCTGTGCAGTATCATTTCTATCACTCCCTGGCGTTACTTGCTAATGCTATTTTATTGAAACTCTACGTTGATTCGACATTACTACTAAAAAGTGCTTTTTTGTTTGTAATTGGTATTGTTTTATTCAGCGGCAGTCTCTATCTAATGGCGCTTAGCGGTATTCGATGGCTGGGGATCATTACACCATTAGGTGGGCTAAGCTTTATTATGGCTTGGCTTTGCCTTTGGTTTGCTGCTGTAAAAGAATTTAGATAAAAAGTGAAACCTGAATACAAAAAGAAAGATATTCGCAGTTTTGTCATTCGTGCTGGCCGTATGACAGAAGGGCAGAAGAATGCCTTTGATAAGTGGTGGCCCACTTATGGCTTAAGCTTATTTGACGGTGAAGTTAATCTACAGGAAACTTTCGGCCGACAAGCTCCATTAGTTGTTGAAGTAGGGTTTGGCATGGGCGATTCGCTTTTAGAAATGGCGAAATCAGAGCCGGAAAAAAACTTTATTGGAATTGAGGTTCACCCCCCTGGAGTTGGTCGACTGATTCATCGCGCCGGTGATGAGCAAGTTACAAATCTTCGTGTTTATATGGCTGATGCTAAAGATGTGTTAGAAGATTGTATCCCCGATATGTCCGTTTCCCGTTTTCAACTCTTTTTTCCAGATCCATGGCATAAGAAAAAACACCATAAACGCCGCATTGTTCAAACTGACTTTGTTGCCTTGGTTGCCCGAAAAATGCGAGCAGAGGGTTGTTTTCATTTGGCAACAGACTGGGAGAACTACGCTGATCATATGATGGAGATCATGTCTCAATCGTCTGAATTTGAGAATATGTCACCAGACTACCTTTTTTCCGTTAAACCGGATTATCGCCCAGATACTAAATTTGAAAAACGTGGTGAGCGTTTAGGTCATGGAGTTTGGGACATTCTATTTAAAAAAATAACAGGTTAACTATTGATCTGTCGCCATATTCTTCTGATTGTCACGATAAAATATTTGATATCGATTCTTTCGAGTTTTTTGTTGCAAAACACGATAGATGGTATTGAAAGTTTTCTCGATGATAATAAACTCCAATGATTGAATAAATTGCCATTGTGGAGGGTGCAGGAAAATAAAGCTTTTAGGTAAAAAAGTGGGGGTCACTGTGGAGAATTCTAGTGCACAAAGTCTTGGTAACCGAATTGGGAATCCCCTTTGGGACTTCTCAATGCATGTGTATTCCCAGCCAGAAATTGCCAAAAAAAGCCTGGCTTTGCAAAATGAGTATAATGCCAATGTTAATATTATACTGTGGTGCTGCTGGTTAGATTCTGAAGGCCTTTATTTGCCAGTTGCTTGGATGGATGAAGTCCTTATTAGTATCGATACGGTGAGTATGCAAACTGTAGCGAAACTAAGAGAGGTAAGGCGAGCCCTATTACAAACAGGAAGTTTTACTAAAGTTCAGGCACAACATATCAAAAAACATATCCTAAAAGCGGAGTTGCTGGTTGAAAAGCTCTTGCTACAGCGCTTAGAAGATCTCACTTGGAAGTTTTTGCTTTCGCAAGATAATCCACAAGGCGGTGACAAAACGGCCCAAAATATTGATTTATTTTATTACCTAGATTTTATCGGCGTGCCAAATGCGCGAGCTAATTCCGCATTAATGTTGGGTGCCTGCCGTAGAGAGATGCCAGTGCCCGTTGCTACTAATTTAAACGCTCCTGTTTGAGCTCAATAGTGCCATTAAATTAGTGTCAGCAGACCCTACTAGACGCAGTTAATTGATTGTTCTATAGATACCAATTTTAAAGTATAAAAAAACCCGCTAAATGCGGGTTTTTTGTGTACTAATCATTTAGCACAAAAGACTGTCATTATAGGCTATCGAAGAGGCTGCCTGATGTTGGAGCTTCAGGTTCTTGCTTCTCTTTTTCTTCAGTATCCTCTTCTTTTGCTTCGGCTGAAGATTCTTCTTGAGTTGAAGGCTTTTCGGAGCTAGCAGATTCTTCTGAGTTACTAGTGTTCTCAGAATCTGTTTCTGATGAAGATGATACTTCAGCTTTAGGCGTTTCCTCTACTTCCATAGGAGTAGCGGCAGTCTCTACTGCTGGAGTTGAAGGTTCTTTAGCTTCGGTTTCAACTACTTCCGCTGCAGCTACTGTAGTTTGCTTCTCTGCTTCTTTGCTTTCTTCCTTTGCCTTCTTAGGCTTTGTCACTCTCTTAGGCTTAGTAGTTTTGTTTGCAGAAGCGGTGGTTTTCTTTTCCTTATCAGCATCTGAGCTTACATTAGTGGTTTTGGCTTCAGCTTTCTTTGCCACAGCTTTTTTTGCTGCTGCTTTTTTGGGAGCAGCTTTTGGTTTACTCGCTACGGCTTTTTTTGCTGCTACCTTCTTAACGGCAGCTTTCTTGGTGGCGGCCTTTTTAGCTGTGGTTTTAGGTGTAGCGGCCTCAGCAGCCACTTTCTTTTTAGCAACAGCTTTCTTCTTGGCTACGGCTTTCTTTTTAGCTGGGGCCTTTTTAGGTGCAGCACCTTTGGTTTTCTCTTGAGTGATCTTGTTAGCGAGAGCAGCCATCTCTTTAGCTAGCTTGATTTGATCTTTGATTTGGTCTAAATCGGCTTTGCTAGCCTGCATTGCTGTGCTTAGCTCAGAGACAAGCTCCTTTTGCGTCGCAGCGGCAGCTTTGGCTTTTTCAAGTCGTGTTTTTGCAGCGGCGGACTTAGTCTTTTTCGACGCATCCATAGCGGCTTTTGTTTTTGTATTCAAAGTTGCTAGCTTTTGTTTGGCTTTTGCTGCTGTTGTCTGTGCCTTTGTGAAAGCCTTCTGAGCAGTTGCTAGCTTCTTATTGCGAGCTGTCTCAAGCTTTGCTTCTAGTTGGGCAATTTCTTTCTCTATCCCCTCTACCGAGACAGTTGCTTTCTTTTTTGCGGCCATGTCGAAACCCTGTTGTGAATTGGTCAATGAGCTAAATGAAAATGTTTGAAAACAATAATCTTGTCTTTGGGGAAAGACTAGAAGTCATTTAATAACGGCTGCACTCTGCGTTCGCGAGTTATGAAACAACTTCTACATACAATTTTTCCCACACCAATTATAGCCATATAACAATAAGAAAAAAATACATAGATTAAGTGTTTATCTTGTATACCTAAATTGGTGCGCCTTCTTTTGTCACAATGAGACTCATTGCGCGTTTTTACTGTATCACGGAGCATGGCTTGGATATACTTTAATTTTGCATCTTTTCCAACGGTGGATTTTGCTATGAAAAAACAATTAACGATTGCTTATTGCGTCCTATTGTTTACTTCTGCATGCGAACGAAAAGCTGCTGAAAATAAGGTTGAACCACACGTTGCGCTGGATACCATCGAACAAAAAGTAAGTTATGTCATAGGCTTTAACACAGCACAGCAACTTCACAAAGAAGGCTATTCATTAGATGCCGAAGTAACTAGTATCGCTATTGCAGACTTCAATAATGGGGTAGAGCCACGCATGAGTAAGGAAGAAATGCGCGCAGCTATGACGACATTTCAAACAGAGCTTCAAGAGCGTAGGCAAGAATTGCTAGCTCGTGATACAGAACGAAATTCTGCTCAAGGGCAGTTGTTTTTGTCGGAAAATGGAAAACGTGAAAATGTTGTAACGACTAAGAGCGGATTACAGTATGAAATTGTTACCCCTGGTAGCGGTGCAACTTCTGAGGTTACGGATCGTGTCTACGTCAATTATCAAGGGAGTTTTGTCGACGGAGAAGTTTTTGATAGTGGTGAGAATGTTGATTTTATTGTTAATCAAGTTATCCCTGGATGGGTTGAAGGTTTGCAACTAATGAATACTGGCGCTAAATGGAAATTATTTATCCCTCCAGCCTTAGCTTATGGGGAATCTGGCAGCGGGAAGGTTGGCCCTAATGCAACCCTAATATTCGAGATAGAACTGTTAAGAATTGAAAAGAGTAGTGAATAGCATTGTGTATCCACCTTTACTCACTTAAGTTTATGAATAAAACCATTAGAGGCTATAGCGAAGTAAGTATTCTCTTGCCCAAAACCCACATCTATAACTGCTGCGCTTGTGGGTTTCCATGCGCTTCTTTTCGGTAATTTCCAGCGAGCTAACTTAGACATACTGGTGATGTCCCAGAGCTCTACTGTGCGATCAGACCGTCCTGTCAGGAGCCGGGTATTATCTTCGTTAAAACGGGCACTAATAAACGTCAGGCCTCGTTTTAATTTCTCGGCATTGAGCGCAATATCACCCACTACTTCCGTTGTGGCCGTTTCCCATATTAATGCCTGATCATATTTACTCACTGATAGAGCCAGAGAGCCATCTGGGGATAATTTTACAAGCTGTACATCGTCTCGGTGTTTGATCGTCGTCAGTTTTTTACCAGATTTAACATCCCATAGATTAGCTGTGAAATCTTCTGATCCGGTTAAAGCCAGCCTACCGTCACGGCTTAAATCTACTGTGCGCACACGGTTGGTATGTACAAAGGTATGCTGTATTCCACCTCTACGAATATCAAATATAACAGCGCTATGGTCGCTTAAGCCAAGCAATGCGAATACTGCATTTGGGCCTAGTTCCGCATCTAATATCTCTCCAGGCGCAGACCAAAAACGCTCACCTTCGCCCGACTTGGTATTCCACAGAACAAGATTAAACGGGTTGGCTGTTAGCGCCCAATTACCTCTATGAGAAATGTCCGCTACAATAATCGTAGTGGTTTCATTTTGTTTATGATTCCAATTAAAAAGTCTTTCTTCTGGTGGAATATGCCAATAGCTTCCGCCATGATGAATAGAACCTACAACAGCAAATTGGCTATCATCACTTAAGGCTGCACCATGAATTCCCTTTGCTGCGACTTCTAGAGATGCCGTTGGCTTACCTGCTTTATCGCAGGAGGTCAGAAAAAAGATAATGAAGATAAAGATTAGCGCGTTCCACATTATAAGTACTTAACTTGGGATAACTATAAACCAAGCATAGCACTTTATATCGAGGATCATGAGATATAGAGAATTTGCCTTAGAGGCAAAATAGAGAAGAATGCCCTAAGATTGATTTAGCGACTCTATAGAGAATCGCTCGGGATCAATCTATGACTCGACCTTATCTTTGTGAGCTACATGCAGAACTTCGATCATACTATCTTCTGCTTCAATACGTGCGGCAAGAACTTCCCCTAGATGTGACAAATCTGTGAGGATGTTATCCAAATCATCAGTTTCTTGGTACTTGTCATTAAAATCTAGGATTTTCTCAGTGCTCATATCAACAATTTTAAAAGAATTGCTGGCTGATCTTAAGCCTTCTTTGTCTCCAAATTCTTGGCCTTCTTTAACGAGCTGATCGTAAACTTCAAAATGTCCTGCGGATATATAATCCACCATGATTTGGCAAAGGCGTTGCACCAATGGTGCACAATAAGCGTCATCCGCTTGTTCTGCAACATCGGATAACTTGCAGTATTGTATAAGAAGCTCTTTGCGTTCTATTAGCCAACGATCGATTATCTCGCTAACACCGCCCCATCTTTCTTGTGCGGTTTTACAGTCTTCTAACATGTATGCTTTGCCTTTTTAATAACGTAAATTACGTGGTTGAAAACTAATCGCTGATCGTTTTTTTTACAGCGATATCCTTGCTTTCCCTGAACCCCAAGATAGGGTATCTCAGCGCACAGAGCAAGCGTTTCAATACTAATTTTTATATAAATATCATGATGTAAAAGTCGGAGTACTTAGGTGTTATCAGTACCATTTTGTAAGCGTTTAAACATGTACCAAACATTATTGTGATTCTCTGGCGCTGCACTCACTTTTATACGTATCTACATATCTATCAGGAATAGTTTGATTCGCTGTTATCGCTAGTAGCTCCTACGTAAGTATAGTAAAAAAAACATTATTTAATCTGTGATAGTCCGTGCTAAAAATGATAACGAGGTTGAAGCTTTTTAAAATTGTCATCAAAACGAAATACTTCATGCCGCCTCTTATTTACGTTAACAAAAACAATTACGCCTGAAGAAAAGGCGCAATATAATGCTTTTTCGTGCCAACTTGCCGGCATGATACTGATTTATCTGCGAGGTGTTTGAAGCTTTGGTGGTAAGCTTTAACCGTGAACTTTTACTCTTGATGTGCTCGGTATTAAGTGAGACATAGGCATAAGACGAGCTTATAGGTATTAAGAAATAATCTAAAATATCTCACTCCCTACTTGGTAGCGACTATACTCAATACATATCGATTTGCCACTTACCTGAGAGGTATATGAAAGATAATGCTTAAATCTATTTTGTGGCCTCTTTGGTGTCGCTTATGTATCGCTTTATTTCTATGTTTTCAATCTGTTTATCTCTACGCTGAAGAGGAAGCGGCAGAAGGCGAAGAAAACGCACCTCCCCCTGCAATTTATTTACCTCTGAAACCTCCTTTTGTGGTGAATTATGGCGGTGCAGGTCGTTTGCGTTATATCAAAACAGAAGTATCTGTGAGAGTTGCTAATATCGACACTGGCAATGCAGTGAGATTCCATATGCCCTTTATACGCAATAATATGGTGATGTTATTTTCTTCCCAAACCAGCGAAACTGTCAGCTCTCAAGAGGGGCGAGAGAAAATAAGAATGGATGCATTGGAGCAGATTCGAGATGTTTTAGAAGCTGAAAATAAAACACCTCGAGAAGATGTGATCGAGGTGTTTTTTAATTCATTTATTGTGCAAAAATAGCCTGGGCCTATTAGGCCTTAACTACCCGAGCAAAGGCTGTATTGCTTATAATAGTCCGCTAGGAACTGATCAAAGTCCTGCTTGCTAGTATCATCAACACTTTTTTGCTCATTCGTGGATTCTTCGGCCATGTGGTGCATTCGCTTAGTGATCGATTCCGGTAGGCCGTGAGTGCTTAAAAATTGATTGTAGTGACTAGATAAGTCCAATGCATATTTAGCGAAACTCAAATTATTTTCACTTAGCTTGTTAATAATCTTAGCTGATGGGGTTTTAGAGCTATCGACAAGCTTACTTTTTTGCATTTCAAGGGAGGCCTGATGGCCTTCAGTATGATTGCTAGCATCAAGCAGCTCAGCTACGGGTCTCATAGCTTCTATGAGTTCAATACCCCAAACAGATAAATCTGTTTCACCATGAATATTATGTTCCAGCTTTAAATTGGGCTGGCGGCCAAAATTCACAACGCGTTTTTGGTTGCGAAGAATTTTAGCCGCTTCATCTTTGTCTGTAGGAGGGCTTTGTTGTAACGCGCAATACACCAAAAACGTATCGAGGAAATATATCTGCTCTCTCGTAATCCCCAAAGGACTGTAGGGGTTAACGTCCAAACAGCGTACCTCAATATACTCTACGCCTCTATTTTGCAAGGCCGACAGTGCTGTTTCACCTGATCTAGCAGTGCGCTTTGGGCGAATGGAACTGTAGAACTCATTTTCTATCTGCAATATGTTGTTGTTGAGTTGCTTGTATTTGCCGCTGTCATCTTTTGTGCCGATAGCTTCATAAGTTGGATGCGGCTGAGTGATAGCGCAGCACAGGGTTTTGATGTAACTGAGCATATCGTTGTAGCAAACATAAAGAGATTCTTGAACCGTACTTTGGTAGCCAAGGTCTCCCATACGCAATGATGTGGCATAGGGCAGATGCAATGTATGACCATCATCAAGCATTTGGAGATGATGGTCTTTGCCCGCAACAAAACTTTTACAAATAGCAGGTGAGGAGCCGAAAAGGTAAATTAACAACCAGTAGTGACGACGAAAGTTACGAATAAGATTGAAGTAACCTTTGTCTTTAAAATCTTGTAACTCATCTAAACTATTTTGCTCTTGATGCAAAAAGGCCCAGAAAGCATTAGGTAATGAAAAATTGTAATGTATTCCGGCTACGGTCTGCATTGAGCGCCCATAGCGATGTCCTAATCCGATACGATAAATAGTTTTCATCAAACCATTATTCGAAGAGCCATATTGGGCAACGGGAATTTCACTGTCTTTGCCTAAAGAGCAGGGCATACTGGTCGCCCATAAAATTTCGTCTTCCAGTTGTGATACAACGAACTTTTGAATAGCTTCCAAGTTGTATAACAAATCATCCACTTGGTGTGTGGGCGGGGTAATAAATTCTAGCAAGGACTCGCTGAAGTCTGTCGTTATTTGAGGATGCATCAGCGCTGAACCCAATCCTTTAGGATGTGGCTTGAGAGATAGCTGTCCGTCTAGATTCGTACGTAATGCTTCTCTCTCTACACCTCTCAATATGCCGGATAATAGGGGGGTGTTTTTTTTATCAAAAAGACCTTTGGGCAATGATTCGATTTCAAACATTAAGGTATTGCCTGTTCAAGAGGAGAGTTATCATCTGAAGCATCCTTTTCAAATAAGCTTTCACTGTTTAACCCAGATTCACTATTATCAGATGCGCTAATGGTCGTCTTGCTGGAGTTTTCTACGAGGGTATCGTCTTTTAACATTGTATCGCCAGGCAATTGTGGAATGATATCCCCTTCTGGAGCGATAGAATCAAGATTAGTTCCCTTTTGCTCTGTCAAAATTAACCCTTGTTCTGCCTCTGCCTCATGGTTAACAGGGATGTCTGCTATGATTTCTGTTTTCTCAGTTGCGTTATCGAGACATGTTGCGTTATCAACTGCAGTTTGCTCCTCACTAGTTTCTACCTCTTGCTCGTTTTCGCTTACATCCAGAGTGTCAGAGTTATCTCGAATATCGGCTTCAAGGCTGTCTATAACATTAGCTCCAAGGCTGTCTCCAATATCGCTAGGCATGCCCTGTGCTGAATTTTCATGTTCGTAGTTTGTATTGCCGAAAAGATCCAACTCAGCGGTTTGAAGATCGGTATCTTCACCTAGGCTGATGTTGACATGAGTGTCATTGTTACTTTCACCATCACACTCTTCATCATTGACAGCAAGTTCGACATTAGTGTTTTCACTTATCTCTGCGAGTATGTTTGCTTGCTGTTCATGTTCCGCTAGGATAACTCTGCCTTTTTCGTCAATTTCTGCTTCGGTAATAGTGATCCTAAGCTCAAAATTTTTGACGCTGAACTCGGCTTTTTGATTGAGGGCTTCATCCTTATACACGGAACGAAAGAGGGATTTTTGATTATCTCCCACAACCCATTCGCCAGATTTGTCCAGATACTCATTGTGTTGGTTTTTTAGAAGGTAAACTGTGTTCATTAACCGCTGCTTTTCCTCAGAGAATGACAAGGGGGTGTAGAATACATACCCTAAACTATCACCACAAGCTAAGGCTATTAACTCGCGGCTATAATTAGTCTTACCAGAAAATGCTTTGCTACCTTTTCAGGTATTACTATTAAGATGCCTAGTACAAAAGTGTGATTTTGCGGGCATTTTGATCTTTATATTGATCTTTTAGTGGTTTTTGTGTGCTTTCATTAAATTGTAGAGCAAACATAGATTTTTGATATTTTTTTGCTCTATTTTTGAGCGCTAATTCATCATAACGCTATAAAAATTAGCTTAAAAAAGATAAAAGCGAGCAAAAATGTGAAACAACTATGGAGTCGCAAATGAGGCCATATCAATCCTTAGGTAGTCTGTATACACTAGCCGTCCTTGTAAAAGTGCTTGTAGTCGCGGTGAAAACAACAGATTACGTAACAGTTTAATGGAGAGTCGGTTTGTCGCAGCAGTTATCACAAAATGCCATGTTGGCCTCAATGGGAGAGAAGTCCCAATCGCTGGTGGAATACGCCCGTCGATTGCCTCTGTCTTTTTGGCGGACGCTTGTGCTGGTGATTGCAATTATTTGGCTGGTACGAAGTAGTGCAACGTTATTTTGGTTGGTTTTTCCAACTCCCCAAGCGCCTCTCCCAACGAAATTAGCAGCACCCATCGAAAGCGCTCAGCAAGCGCCTAAACAGACTGTTAAATATTCAGCTGTTGCCCCCCTAAAAGATGTCTTTGGTAGTTCAGTAGCGGTTGTGGCTGTGGAGCCAGAAGCTCCAGTAGAACAAGAAATAGATACTCAAAAGACCACCAAGTTACGCTTGAAGCTGCATGGTGTTTTTGCCAGCAATAGTAATGAAAAGGGCAGTGCAATTATCGCCGATGGCAATAAACAGCGGCTCTATGCTATAGGCGATGAGATTGAGGCAAATCGAGGTGTAAAGCTTGCCAGAGTATTGGAGAAACGAGTTATCCTCGATAATAAAGGAAGCCTTGAGTCTCTCTGGTTATTTTCTGAAGAAGATTTTAAATCACAAGTGTCCGCTAGTCGCAGGCCCCAGAGACGAACGCCAACGAGAAGAGCCGTTAGCCAGCAACCACAAAAACTAGACGCTATTCGCACGTCTGCTCGGCCAGACCAAATACCCAAAAATATCGGCGATGTGGTGCGCTTTAGCGTGCATCGAGAGGGCGGTAAGATGGTGGGCTATCGCATTCGTCCCGGTCGCGACCGAGCTTTATTTAATCAAGTCGGCCTCAAGGCCAACGATATCGTAACTTCAGTCAATGGTATTGAAGTGAACGACCCGCAGCAAATTCGCAGTGTTTATAAATCAATGAAAACAGCGACGGAAGCGCAACTTACCGTTTTACGTGATGGTAATACACAATCAATAACGATCAGCTTGGATTCAGGTGCATAACAACGTGTTAAAGAAAATAGTAGCCATGTCTTTGATGACGGGATTAATCATTTCTGGACCGGTGACATGGGCTCAGGATGAACAAGTAGATTCTGAACCGACGTATACGGTTCAGTTCAATGACTCGGATATCCTTGAGGTAATTAAATTCGTTGCCGAAGTGACCGGCAAAACCATGGTGATTGACCCCAGGGTTAAAGGCCGCATTCGCATAATGTCTAATGATGCACTAACACAAGAAGAGCTCTATGCACTATTTCGCTCGGTATTGGAGATTAGTGATTTTACCGTTGTGGAAGTGGGAGACATTGTCCGTATCGTACCGATTAAAGATGCTAGGACATCGCCGACTTCTGTAAATAAAGCCGATCGTGGTGATGATAGTGAATTCGTTACTCAGGTCATTCAACTGAAGAATATCGCCGCCGCTAAGGTTATTCCTGTACTGCGTCCATTGGTGCCTCAAAATTCTCATTTGGCAGCTTATGATCCCAGTAATGCTATTGTGATTACCGATACTACTGCCAATATCTCACGTATGCGCGAAGTGATTGAAAAAATCGATCGCGCAGCACTGCCCACAACAGAGGTGGTAAAGCTTAAATATGCTGACTCTGAAGCCTTAGTGACAATGCTGGGTAAAATACAGGGCCAAGAGCAGAAACAAGGACCAACTTCTAACCGCCTAACCATGGTGGCCGATACCCGTAACAACGCTATTTTGCTTACCGGCGAAGATGTGAAACGGGCGAAAATAAAGCGCCTTATTCGGCAATTAGATCAGCCACAAAAACAATCTGGTAATGTTCGCGTAGTTTATCTTGAATATGCCGACGCGAAAGAAGTGGCAGAAGTACTTACTAAAGTTGTACAAAATGTTTCTAAAGTTTCCTCCAGCGGTAAGAGCGGTGCCTCTGCTAATTCTTCCGCTGCTAAAGCCACAGTGGAAGCTGATGAAGCAACCAATGCGCTGCTAATAACTGCATCAAAGGATATCCTAGATTCTTTGTTGGCGGTTGTTGGACGGCTTGATATACGTCGTGCTCAAGTACTTATTGAAGCGATTATTGTTGATATTAATGTTAATGATAATGCTGAACTAGGCCTGGAGTGGTTGTTTGCCAATCAAGAAGACGGTGTCTTTGGCGGTTCATCGCAAGGCTCTGAAACCAGTTTAGGTATTGCTGCTGGCTTACTCAATGGCAATAACAACAACAATAACAATAACAATAATAACAACAACAATAACAACAATAATGTGTTGTCCAGTTTGGCAACAGGTATTGCCGGTCGCACAGGGCAAACTTTAGGGGTTGCCGGTGATGGTCGTGATGCTTTTGCTGCTATTCTTACTGCATTGCGTAGTAACAACAAAGCCAATATTTTATCGACACCATCAATACTGACGATGGATAATCAGGAAGCGACAATATCGGTCGGTCAGAATGTTCCATTCCGAACTGGCTCATTTACTTCCACTGGAGGTAACGCCTCTAACCCGACTAACCCATTTACCACTATTCAGCGTGAAAATGTGGGTATCTCTCTGACAGTGACCCCTCAAGTGAATGAGGGTAATAAGGTTTTGCTTGATATTACCCAAGAGGTTTCTAGTTTATCCGATGGCGTAGCTGGATCAGCAGACTTGATTACCAACCAGAGTGAAATTACAACTCAAGTACTCGCTTCTGATGGTCAGACAGTTATTCTCGGTGGCCTTATCCGTGAAGATATTCAAGATGGTGAAGCCCGTGTGCCTGTGTTAGGTCGTATCCCTATCCTTGGACATTTATTTAAAGTGCAGTCGACAACACACCGTAAAGCTAACCTTATGGTTTTCTTAAGAGCGAGAATTGTTCGTGATGATGAAACCCTGCACGGCGCCACCGCTGAAAAATATCGCCTAATTCAAGACTTGCAATCGGGTATGCGTGATGAAGGTCTGCACCTATTGAGAGACGATCGAATTCAAGTGATTCCAGACCTTGAAGAAATTCCCGTCGAAGATCTACCTGACAGCGCTTTTCAAGACGATAAAAAGAAGAAAAAGTGAGGTAATGCTTTGTGATTGAAGAAAGCGAAGTTGCAATGGATATGGACATGGAAATGGAAGCTGTTGATCATGACGAAGTCGAGGCCGTCAGCCATAGCCGTCTGCCCTTTGCCTTTGCTTCAAATTACTGTGTAATGATAGACAATGGTATGATTTTGCATACCGAAGAAGTGTCGGCGCAAACTCTGCTTGAAGTGCGCCGGCATATGGGTAAACCGCTGCAATTGCTTAAACTTGAAGATAAAGAATTTAAAGCTAAGTTGACGCAGGTATACCAGAGTAATGACGGCGAAGCCCAACAAGCGGTTGAAGAGATGGGGGCCGAATTTGACCTCACCCAGCTTGCTGATGATATCGATGATGGTGAACTGCTCGCAGGTGAGGACGATGCACCTGTTATTCGCTTGATTAACGCTATCATCTCCCAATCTATCCAAGAAAAAGCCTCTGATATTCACGTCGAACCATACGAAGATCGTGTTTCTATTCGTTTCCGCACAGATGGTATTTTAACTGAGGTGTTATCGCCAAAACCGGTGCTTGCCCCTGTTTTGGTTTCTCGGTTAAAGGTTATGGCTCGTATGGATATTGCTGAAAAACGTATCCCACAAGATGGCCGTATTTCGGTAAAGATTGCCGGGCATGCGGTAGATATTCGTGTATCTACCTTACCTTCCGCTCATGGTGAAAGGGTGGTATTGCGGATTTTGGATCAGGCCGCTGGTCAGTTAACGCTAGGTCAGTTAAACATGCCAAAGGCTGTGCAAGAGAATTTCGAATCAGGCTTGCACAAGCCGCACGGTATCATTTTGGTCACCGGGCCAACGGGTTCAGGTAAAACCACTAGCTTGTATTCTGGGTTGAGCTTCCTTAATACCCGCGCTCGTAACATTATGACGGTGGAAGACCCGATCGAATATCTGCTACCTGGTATTGGTCAAACTCAGGTAAATAGCAAAGTCGACATGACTTTTGCCCGTGGTTTGAGGGCAATTCTCCGGCAAGACCCTGATGTAGTTATGATCGGTGAGATCCGTGACCAGGAAACTGCAAGTATTGCGGTTCAGGCAAGTTTGACAGGTCACTTGGTGCTTTCAACTCTGCATACCAATACCGCTATTGGTGCGGTGACACGTTTGCACGATATGGGTATTGAGCCTTTCCTATTGTCTTCCAGTTTGGAAGCCCTGATGGCTCAGCGTCTTGTTCGAGTTCTGTGTAAGTCGTGTAAGAAGTCTGCGCCAGCGACAGCTTCGGAAGCTTCTCGTTTAAAAATCCCAGAAGGAGTGGAGGTATTTGCTCCTGTTGGTTGTGAAAAATGTAATAACACTGGCTACCGTGGACGAACAGGGATTTATGAGTTAATCCCCGTCGACGATGAATTGAGGTTGCTTATTCATGAAGGGGCTGGCGAGCAGAAGATGATTGAGCATGCTCGCAAGGTGAGCAAATCTATTGACCAAGACGGTCGTGAAAAGGTGTTACAAGGGATAACCAGTGTGGAGGAGGTGTTGCGGGTAACTGCAACAACTTAAGACGATGGGTGCGTATACATATCTGGCGCTTGATGCTAAAGGAAAAAAAGTCAAAGGCATTCTTGAAGGGGATTCTGAGAGACATATTCGCAGCCAATTGCGTGGGCGTCAGCTTAAGCCTTTAGAAGTTAAATCTTCCCGTAAAAATCAGAAAGAAAAGTCGGGTGACTCGAAGGGCTTCAGCTTTTCTTTCGGTGGCCCAACCATGGGCTATCGCGATGTTTCATTGGTAACGCGACAGTTGGCTTCTCTGGTTCAATCAGGTCTTCCTCTAGATGAAGTGTTACAAGCAGCGGCAAAGCAAAGCCGCAAGCCTGCGATAAAAACCATCGTTTTACAGATACGTTCGCGAGTTTTGGAAGGGCTCAGCTTAACTCAAGCTCTCGCTGAATTACCCCGAGTGTTTGATAACCTTTACCGAGCAATGGTGAAAGCAGGGGAGTCATCTGGTTTTCTTGGCCCAGTATTAGAAAGACTCGCCGACTACACCGAACGCAGTCAAGAAATAAAGCAAAAACTTAAGTCCGCCATGATCTACCCGGTGGTGATGTTATTTGTTTGTATCACTGTGGTCACGATAATGATGGTGAAGGTTGTACCTAACCTCGTTACCATGTTTGAACGTAATGATATGGAATTGCCCATATTGACCAAGGTATTGATCGCCTCGAGTAATTTTCTAGTTAATTACGGCGTATTTCTGCTGCTCTTCATTGTCGCTCTATTTGTCTTATTTAAATGGCTCGTTAACCATCCCAAACGCGGCCGTCATTGGGATAAAATAAAACTTCGTATGCCTCTGGTCGGTGGTGTTATCTTGCAATCTGAAGCCTCGCGTTATGCCAGTACATTAGGCTTGTTGGCTAACAGTGGCGTGCCTTTATTAGAAGCTTTAAAAATTGGCTCACAGGTATTGAGCAATTCTGAATTGCGCAGTGCATCGGCAGAAGTTGCTATCTCTGTACAGGAAGGCACAAGTTTTCACCGTGCCCTTGACCAGGTAGATGTATTTCCTCCATTGCTGGTGCAGATGGTGGCATCAGGTGAGGCCAATGGTAAGTTGGCCGAGCAGTTACTGCATGCCGCTCGCAACCAAGAGCGAGAGTTAGAATTCACATTAAATACAGTTATGGGGCTCCTTGAACCTGCCATGGTGCTGTTTATGGGGGGCACAGTCACGACCATCGTAATGGCTATTTTGTTACCAATTTTCAACATGAATCAGCTTGTAGGTGGCTAATGCCCAGTGGGTACTTTGGCGATATTGAAAACACGAAATTTGCCATAAGTTTCCATAGTTTGATCAAATTTCTGTGTGAGGATTTGTTCATTAAAGGGATCTATAGATCTCAAGCTATTAATTAAAATTATTGAGAGAGTGAGTTATGACGTTAAGAAATCAACAGGGTATGACCTTAATCGAGATCATGGTGGTGGTGGTCATCATTGGTCTACTTGCTGCTGCCATCGGCCCCCAGGTGATTGGGGCATTAGGACAGGCGCAAACAACTACTGCAAAGTCTGATTTTAATGCCATTGAGACGGCATTAAAAATGTACAAGCTCGATAACTTTGTTTACCCAACATCTGAACAAGGCTTAGAAGCATTGGTATCTCCTCCTGAAACAGATCCAGTCCCTAAAAACTGGCGCAAAGATGGTTACCTCTCTAAGTTGCCTACTGATCCATGGGGTAATGAATATCTATATTTGAGTCCTGCTGAAGGTAAGCCTTATGACATCTATACACTTGGCGCTGATGGTGTTCGCGGTGGTGTCGATGAATATGCAGATCTTAGTGTGTGGGATAAAGCAGAAAAGTAAGTAAATTAATTTAGAAGCCAATGTGTGTAAGACGCATAGGTTTTGAGTTAGAGGTGTTTAAGGTACAGGTTTTAAGGTAAAAGTTTTGAGGCAAATAGTGTGAGTGCGCCAATAAATAATGTGAGGCAGCAAAAAGGCTTTACATTAATTGAAATTCTGACCGTGGTCTTTCTTGTTACGGTAGTACTTGGCGGTGTCACAGTATTTTTTACTCAAGATAGCCCAGAAACCAAAATGACAAAAGCAGTAGAACGTTTTGTTGTTATCAGTGATCACGTTTCTGAACTAGCTATTTTAGGTGGTGAGCCTGTTGGTTTGATGTTAGAACCTCCCGCATGGCGAGAAAACCCTCTTGATCAAGGGTGGCGTTATCACTGGCAAAAAATGACGGCTCAAGGATGGGCGGAAATGGAAGGCATTCCGCCTGTAGATTTTGACAATAATATAGAGTTGTCAGTCTTTATCGATGAACAAGAGTGGGAATATGAGAATGCACCAGAAGAGCGTGTGCCTCTGGTAGCCTTTTATCCCAGCGGTGAAGTCACTCCGTTCGAGATTGAATTTACCCACGAGCAGCTTCCTGGCGAGATTGAAACAGTTCATGTCAACGTTTGGGGAAGTGTTGTATGGAAAGAAAGAGAAGAAGAGTTAGAAGAGGAAGATCGCGATAAATTTTAGAGTTTGTTAATAGCTCGAATCAAAATAGTTCAGGGCGAACTCTTTGATTACTAGGTTATAAGTTATTTATAGGTTAATAGATCCGCCAGTAAATATGCAGGTTGTTATGTGGTATGAAGAAAAATAATGGATTCACTTTAATAGAGGTGTTAGTTGCGTTAGTGGTTGTTGGGCTTGCACTTCCCGCCATGCTATTACGTACTCAAGGAGTTATCGATCATACCGCCTATATTAATACCAAAACTTACGCTTACTGGTTTGCAGAAAATAAAATGCAGGAACTGACCATTACCCAAAAATTACAGGGTAATGTCATAAAAACGAGAAAGAACCAGGACCGGGAGGAATTTGCCGGTCAAGAGTGGTTTTGGAAAGTAGAAATAGAACAGACAGCAGTACCTGAAATGTATCGTATGGAAGTGTCTGTGGGCTTAGATGAAGATGAACCCCTTGCTAATTTATCGGGTTTCTTACGTGAATAGCCTTTCTGAAGCTAACAAAAGTCAGGGCTTAACATTAATAGAAGTTCTGATTGCAGTATTTATTTTATCGTTAGTAGCGGTTATTTCTTTCCAATCCCTTGATGCTTCTGTGCGTTCTAAAGAGGCGGTGGAAGATAACTTAGCAAAGCTTGCCCGAGTTGATCGTGTATGGTTATTGCTGGAAGCAGATTTAAAGAATGCGTTATCCCATACGCGACGCCAGACACTAGGTCCGGGAAGTGGCAGTGATATTCCTGCCATGGTGGTTGAGGATAATAGCGAGGACTATTGGTTGACGTTATTGCGCGGTGGGCATGCTAACCCATTGAACTTTGTGCGCACTGAAGTTATCCGCGTTGGCTATCGTGTGGAAGATGATGTTCTGTGGCGAGATGTTTGGTACAACTTGGCTTCGGTGGATTCGGAATTGGCTCAACAGCGAAAAGTGGTTGACGGTATTGAGAATATTCAGGTGCGTTTGTTGTCCCCTGATGCTTCGTCGTTTAGTGCAGGGCCATGGCTTGAGCGTTGGCCGCAGCAGCAAGCCAGTGAAGGTGAAGGAGCTGGTGGTTTGCCCCTCGCTATTGAAATAACCATGGAGATAGAGGGCTACAATGAAGTTAAACGCCTCTTCTCTTTAGTAAAAGGAGAATAAGAGTGCAGCAAAAGCAAGAGGGTATTGCTTTAGTGATGGCGATGATGATTGTTGCCCTGATTGCTGTTGTTGCCGTAGAAATCTCTTGGCGCTTCGAACTCAATATTTCTCGCAGTGGCAATCGTTGGCACGGTATGCAGGCAAAGGCATATTTAGAGGGTGCTGAGCAATTAGCTATGGTGGTCTTAAGCGAAGATGCTAAAGGGGAAGAAACTAGCGCTGTTGATCATTTAGGCGAAGCGTGGGCCCAAGAAGCGGAACCATTTCCTACCGATCATGGCTGGGTTAAAGGCACAATAGAAGATGCGCACGGGCGTTTGAATATCAATTCATTGTTGCCCAGAGAAGATAACAATTGCCCCGATGGCTCGCAACCTCCGGCAAGCGGTGTTTGTCCAGAGACAAATGAATGCTCCAAGTTCACCCCCGCACAGCAGTTATTTGTGCGTTTGTTACAGACATTTAATTTAGGTGAAGAAGAAGAGCCTGTTTTCTTAGAAAAAGAAACGGCGAGGTTAATTGCAGAAGCTTTAATTGATTGGCTGGATAGTGACTCAGAAATTACCGGCTTTGGTGGCGCAGAATCTGATTACTATGACCAGCTGGAACCGCCGGTATCCATTGCCAATGGGCCAATGATAAGTGTCAGTGAACTACAAGTGATTAAAGGTATGACGCCGGAGTTGTACCGTAAACTAATTCCTTATGTAGTGGCACTGCCGGCAACAGAGTCGAATAGATTGAATATCAACACGATTAGTATACCGATTATTCAAACTTTGACCGCAGCACAACCTAAAGAAAGTTGCGATTTATTTCCAATGTCTGCCGAGGTGGCAACGGAGATTGCACAAGTTATCAAGGCCGGAGAGTTCACCAGCCTGGATGAATTAAAAGATGATCCTGCTCTACCCTCAGTGTGGTTGAGTAGCGACCAAAATTTAAATTTTGATACCAGCCTAGTGGCGATGGCGCAGAGTACTTATTTCTTGTTCTTTGCTGAAGCTGCGGTAGGCGAAGAACATATTCGCAGAAGCCAAAGTCTCATTAAACGTGGCGGTGGTGGCAGCAGTGACGAGCGTAACGATCCGGCAGGTGATAATGGTAGCAGCAGTGGTAATCCTAGTGGTCAGCCAAACCAAACACAGGGCCAAAATAGGAACGGTGCTCAGGGTGATGCAATAGAAATTGAAGTGGTAAGGCGCACAGACGCCAATTTTTAAAAGCCAATTTTATTAAAAGAGAAGCATTGTGGCAGAACGAATATTTGTCCGACAATTAGAAGAAAATCTATGGCAATGGCGCGCCATGGTTGGTGATGGTGTGTGGGAAGAAAGTTATTATAGCGGCGACACAGACCAGCTAAAGGATGCGGTGCAAGAACAAAACGCACCGGTCTGCTTGCTTCTTCCTGGTGAACAAGCTGTTGTGCGCACTATGCCAGTGGAGAATGTTGATAAAAAGCATTTGGCTAAATTGCTACCCTATGAAATGGAAGATCAGCTAATCGACTCAGTTGATGATCTGCACTTCTCTTATGGGACGGTAGAAGGTGAGCATGTTAATTTAGTTTATCTCGACTCGGAAAGGTTGTCAGCCGCGCTTGAAGAACTGGTAAGTGGCAACTTCGATATACAACAGATATATCCCGATTATTTGCTATTGGCGCAACAAGAAAGCGCCGGCACTATACTTTTGGATGGCGAAAAAGTTATTGCTAAATTTGGAGCAGGTAAAGGTTTTGCCATTGAAGTTAACATTGCTTCTATGGTGCTCGAACGGCTCGAAGAAGAGCTAGCTTTTGAGGAAGTTAGTTTAAACTTAATAGCGGATAACGAAGAAAGCCTTAAAATTTTACACTCCTGTTTACCTGATGCTTGGATAGCTGATGAAAGCATTACAATCAACTTGCAGGAGGGTGGATATTGGGACATTGTAGATGCCGGTCTTTTCGGTTCCTCTATTAATATTCGAAGTGGAAATTTCGCACGACAACTGCCCTTTGGTAAATGGTGGCAGGCTTGGAAGACCTCGGCCTATGTTGCAGGTGCCGCTTTTGCTTTTGCCTTTGTGGTCTCTTTAGGTGATTATTTTGTCAAAAAGAGTGAAGGCAAAGAAATCAGATCCCAAATCCAACAAGTATATTTACAAGCTGTACCCAATGGACGCAAAGGCGATGAAGAGAATCGTCTGAAGTCATTGCTCAATGGTAAAGGTGCAAAAACTTCAGAGCCGACTAACTTGATGTTGTTGTTAGGTGGTTTGGCAAGCTCTATGGATCAGCAAAAAGATATTAAATTATCCAATTTTCGCTACAACGGCGATCAGCGTGAATTGCAAGTTAATATGGAAGTAAAAGGCTTAGGTGAGCTCGCTAAGTTTAGAGAGCTGTTAGCAAGCAATGGCCTTGAATCAGATTCGCCGCGAACTACTCGTCGAGGAGAGTTCTATCAGGCGAATATGAAAATCCTGGAGAAAAGATAATGGATAATTTAAAAGAATGGTGGGCTCAAGCACCTGCTAGAGACCAACTAGCACTGGTAATTTGTTCGGGCTTCTTGATCGTTTACTTTTTATTTATGGTGGTATTGAAACCTGTTAACGATCTCAGACAAAAGCAAATTGTCACTAACAATGCATTGCGTAATTCTTTAGAGAATGTTCGTGAGCTAGCATCACAAGTGGTCGCCAATAAGAGCAGTGGCCAAAGCAATCGAAGAGGTAACGCTCTTGAGAACATTGTTCAGCAAACGGTAAGCGCGAATAACTTGCAAGTTGCTTCTATGAATGCCAGTGGAAAAAATGGTGTGCGTTTGCGCTTTGAAGAAGCACGCTTTGAAAATGTACTCAAATGGATGTATGAAATGGAAGTATCGCAAAATGTTAAGATAAAAGACCTATCCGTATCTAATTCGTCAAACCCCGGGATGGTCACTGTTAATTTGCGGATGCACCAAGATTAGTTTTACACCTTTATGGGATAGGCTCCTGTCTATTGAGTGGACAGGTATTAACTATTTACTTAAGAATTAAACGAGATCAATTATGTCCGAGGTCGAAACAGCAGATTCGTCGGAAGCAATGCCAGATATGTTTCAATCGAGAGTGTTTAAACCGCTCTTTATTGTTTCATTAGTTATATATTTCTTTTATCTGGTAATTTCTAAGGCTCCGGCATCTATCGCTGCGTGGGCCATACATCAGGCGGCGCCTAATGTATGGCTAATGAGTACACAGGGTACTTTATGGCATGGCCGTGCAGGCAGTGCCCAAGTAGATTTAGGACATAAAACAATGCCCTTAGGCCAAGTTAATTGGTCTTTAAACCCGTTGAGTTTGCTGATTCTACGTCCTTGCCTCTCTTTTGAGACTCAGGTTCCCGGACAATTAATTTCCGGTAGTTTATGTCAAAGTCCTTTTGGTTCTATTAGTTTAAGTGACGTCAATTTAGATATGCCAGCCTCGACTATTAGCAACCTTTTGCCTGTAGAAAAAACTCTTGGCCAAATCTCCTTACAAATCATTGATGCCGATTTAAGTGGCGTCACTAAAGGTGTAGATCAGATGTCCATTAATCAACTAGATGCGCGCTTTAGCTGGCAGAACGCGGGTGTATTTGTTGAACAAAATTGGTTTACATTGGGTTCGTTCGGCGGACAGGTACAGGCCGACGGTGAAGGTGGTATAAACGCGAAGGTGACAGACATAGAAGGCCCTTATGGTGTTGACTTAAACGTTGGCTGGACGCCTGGTGCGCAAAATAGTCGAATAGACGGAAAGATTACGCCGCGTGAAGGAGCCTCTGGACAAGTAGTACAAGCGATTCAACTAATTGGCGAAGAAGTAGAAAAAGGTACCTATCAAGTAAGCTGGCAATAGATAAAATAAAAGGACTGCTTTGTGTTGAGATCTCTCACTCTTCTCTTGCTGATTGCATTATCATCTTTCTCCCATAGCGCTTGGTATTATGAAAAGCGATCGATTATGGGGACTCAAATTAGCCTGAGTTTCTGGCATGAAGACAAAGCTATTGCCGATCAAGCCATAGCCCAAGTTATGGCAGAAATGCACCGTATTGATTACGCCTTGTCTCCTTATAAAGAAGACAGTGAATTATCTTCTGTTAATCGTAACGCGGCTAAAGCACCTCAGAAAATCTCCCCTGAACTTAGCTTACTGATTGATAAATCCCTATTCTTTGGAGACCTAAGCAAAGGCGCTTTTGATATTACCTTTGCTTCTGTCGGTCGCTATTACGACTATCGTAATAGTAAACAACCGGATGTTAAGCAACGTGATCAACTACTTGAAGCTATCAACTATAAACATGTGCATTTAGATAAAAAGAAGAGCCTGTTATCGTACAGTCACCCCCATGTATATATTGATTTGGGAGGAGTTGCCAAAGGTTATGCGGTAGATCGTGCAGCTTATATCTTGCACAATTTGGGGGTGAAACATGCCACTATAAGCGCAGGTGGTGACAGCCGGGTAATAGGTGATAAGCGTGGCAAGCCATGGATGATCGGTATTAAAAATCCTCGTCAAAATCCTGGCGATTCAGAGACTCTTATCCGCATGCCGTTGCAAGATGTGGCAATATCGACATCGGGTGATTATGAAAGGTTTTTCATTGACGAAAGCACTGGCGAGAGGGTTCACCATATTTTAAACCCTAAGACTGGGACATCTGTAAAAGGTGTTGTCAGTGTCACCATTTTAGGCAATCACGGTGTGGATACTGACCCACTATCGACTACAGTATTTGTATTAGGTGTAGAAAAAGGTTTAGCCCTCGTTAATCGACTAGAAGAATTTGATTGTGTCATTATCGATAGTTCTGGTAAGGCACACTACAGCAACGGCCTTATTGACCCCACTGTGAAGTAAGTCTCAAAATGATAAAATTAATATCTTTTTTGGCATAATACATGATGGTTTAATAACTCGTGCGGTTTACGGCCTTTTTTTTCTATCCTTATCTTGAACGAAGTAGCGTAAGATGACGGCCCGAAAAATGCTGCAAACGTGATGAACGTATAAAATATTCGTGCGATTGCGCGCCCAATTAAAAAAAATCGAAAGCTTCTTTTGTTAGAATTCTATCAAAGGGTCTTTCGTGACTCATGATCAACGTGACGCCGAGTGCCAATATGTGCCAAATTTTGACAAGTAGACTGACAAAACATGTAAGTTTTTATGCTTTTGCAAGCCTTCTTTTTACACTGTCCCACACAGCTTTATCGCAAGAGGATGCAGTTGGGGTGGCAGATGAGCCTGTTATCAGGGCAGAGGGAGAGCCTAATCTTGAAAACGTATTAGAAGATGATGCTAAGGATCAGCAGCCTGCTGTTGATCGCAATGCTAATAAGCTTGAGAAAATTGATGAAGCAAGTGTTACTTATGTGGATGAAGGCAAAGATGAGCCTGAAGAAAAAAAGGCAGTCACAGCTACGCCTCTGAGTGAAGAGGTAGAAGATCTAAAAAAAGCAGCACTTGAACTTAACCGTGATCTACTAATTCTCGAAGAAGAATTGCTCTTCCCTGCAAATTCACAGATTGTTGTATTTTTATCCTTAGATGTTGGGCAATATTTCTCCTTGGACTCCGTAAAGGTATTGATAGACGATAAGCTAGTTGCGAGTCATCTTTACACCAAACGCCAAAACACAGCGCTTTCCTTAGGCGGTATCCAGCGTTTATATCTTGGTAACTTAAAATCCGGTGAACATGAAGTGACTGCATTCTTTGTGGGTGTTGGACCGGATAATCGCGAATACAAGCGCGGTGCAACAATTGTTATTGAAAAAGATAGCGATCCCAAACTGCTCGAATTAAAGGTGCGCGATTCTAGCGCAAATATGCAACCGGAATTTGAATTTGAAGAATGGCTGCTGTGACGCTCAGGATTTTTGCACTACTTCTCTTAGTTACTGTCTGCGCAACTGACGCAGTTGCTAAAAAGAAGAAAAAACTTACCGCTGTCGAAGACATGCGCTATGGCGTTGCTCTGTATCACTATTATCTTGGTGATTACATGCAAGCGCTAACCGAGCTACTGATTGCAAAAGAGCGCGGTGGTATAAAAGGCCATGGCGATAACCCCGAAATCATGGAGGGAGGTTTTTCTCTTGGTTTTGGGATGGAGCGGCATGCCAGTGATATCTTCGAGCGTCTGCTATCTCAGAACCGCTCTAGGAAGTCTCAAGATGCTGCGTGGTTTTTCCTTTCTAAATTGCGCTATTTACGTGGTGATTTTGAAGATGCCGAAGTAGCACTGTCTAAGGTCAGAAAAAAACCATCCATTGATATCCGCAGTGAGTTCTATGCTCATCGTATTAATTTGGCTATTCAGCAAAACGATCTAGATAAAGCCGAACGCTTATTGAAAAAACGTCCGCCGGACATCGACTGGCTTCCCTACCTGTACTTTAATATGGGGGCTGCCTACTCGCGTCAGCAAAATTTTAAAGGCGCTATCAAATATTTTGAAAAATTAGGGTTTGACGAATATCCAACCGATGAGCTTCGCGCCCTATACGACAAAGCCATGACTTCAGCCGGTTATGTTTACATGATGACCGAGGACTATGAAAAAGCCATCGGTAAATTTTCACAAGTACGTCTCACTAGCGCTCACTCTAACCGTGCTCTTTTAGGCTATGGTTGGGCGGCGGCAAGGCTCGAGCGCTTTAACGAAGCCCTCAAACCATGGCAATACTTAGCCAACAGCTCGCTGGTTGATGAAAACAG
Organism: Agarilytica rhodophyticola; assembly: GCF_002157225.2. Classification (NCBI taxonomy): domain Bacteria; kingdom Pseudomonadati; phylum Pseudomonadota; class Gammaproteobacteria; order Cellvibrionales; family Cellvibrionaceae; genus Agarilytica; species Agarilytica rhodophyticola. The sequence goes on along the minus strand of NZ_CP020038.1, from coordinate 6,351,583 downwards.
TCAAGAAGCTCTAATTGCCGTACCCTATGCCTATGAAAAATTAGGCTCAGAAGGCTTAGCTCTTGAGCATTTTCAGCTTGCAGAAAAAGTGTTCCTCGATGAGCGGGTACGCTTGAATAGTGTTATCGAGAGTATGAATGGCAATCAACTGCTAGACGCTTTGAGAATTGAGCGCAGCGATGGCCTCGACTGGTTAAAGCACGTGCGTGAAAATCAAGTAACACCGCAGCTCGGTTATCTTGCCGAATTATTCTCTCGTGAAGAATTCCAGGGAGTTGTTCACGAACTAAGAGACCTTGTAGGTATTAAAGAGGACTTGATTGCCTGGCAAGAGAAAATGGATTTCTATACCGATTTAATTGACGAGCGTGAAGTTGGCAGGGCCAAGCAATTAGAGAAACTAGCTGCCAAAGAGTTGGCAGAAAATATTCGTAAAATGAAAGCCAAGCGTCTAGAGCTTGCGCAAAAAATTGAATCTATCGCTGCTAATAAGAATGTGCTGGGTTTAGCCAATTCAGAAGAGAATGAATTGATATCCCGTATTGTGCGCGGACAGAGAAATATTGAATTATTGCGCGAAACCGATCCTTTCATCGACGAAAAAGAAGAATCTATAAGACGTTACGATGGCATCATGCTATGGGATCTAAGCGAGAAGTTTTCCGACCGGCTTTGGCGAGTCATAAAAACCCTTAACTTACTGGATAAAACACTTGCCACAGTAAAGTCTAACCACGAGAAGGTGGAATACTTGGTCAATAACTCAGAAGACCTTGAACCATTTAAAGTGCGTACCGCAGAAGCCAAAGACAATATTGAAATTATGCTGGCACAAGTGGATCTTGTTATCGATAAGACGCAAGATGATTTGCGTGCTCAAACAGCAGAAGTTCTCAGCAATCAACTTTTCAGGCTCAATCACTACATTGCACAAAGTCGTCTATCAATTGCACGACTTTACGACAAGGCTTTGCAGGCAACTTTACAGCCTGGTGCTGAAGAAGATGCAGAAGGCGAGGCTTCTAATAATGGTGAAGATGAAGGCTTTAATGACGCTGAAGGCTCTAATGAAAGCGCTGCTCCTAGTGAGGAAGAAGGTGAAGAGGAAAGTAGCGAAACGACTCCTGCAGCAGAACCTACTACTGAAAATACTGCACCAGATAATTTAGAAGCTGAAGACCCCGTTCAAGAGGCGGGTAGTGATGAGTCTAATGCTCCACAAGAAACTCAAAACAATGATCAGCAAGGTGTACCACAAGAAAATGGAGAAGACGAAACAGCGGAACAAGAAACCTCTGCTGATACGTCATCACAGGAGGTAAATCCATAATGCCTTACCGCCTGATTCAACTGTTAATTGCTAGTTTAATGCTTGCCAGTTGTTCTGTTTTTGTGCCCGAAGATAGTGGCCCAAATTATGGAAAAACTCTGGCTGATCTAGAAGAAGTCGAAATTCCAGAAGAACAGTTCCCTGTGCCTCTGGCTTCTATTGATACCATTGAGGATAGTTATCGTTCAGCGTTAAGTGTGGCCAGAGACCCTAGTGTTCGTCATCGTATTCTTACGCGCCTTGCTGATCTGCAAATGACACGAAGTGAGCAGCGGCAGTTGTCGGCCACGGAAGAACAAGATTACTTTGCCGATGCTATCGATATGTACCAAGAACTTTTGGTTCTGAATTCCGAACGACAAGGTGAAGAGGGTACTCCCACCAACGAGCGTTTGCTGTATCAATTATCTAAAGCTTACGCGCTTGATGGTCGAATACAGGAATCCGATGAAATTCTTGCATCACTCGTGACTGATTTTCCTGAATCAGCATTTGCTGCAGAAGCGGATTTCCGACGTGCGGAAAAAGCCTTTAGCGATGGCGATTATAAAACAGCAGAAGACCTTTACGCTAAAGTAATGGCTGCTGGAGACGATACACCTTTTTACCTCAATGCTGTCTATATGCATGGTTGGTCTTTGTTCAAGCGTAATCGCTATCGCGCATCTATTCGCTCATTTACCGAAGTACTTGATCGTAATTTGGCAAAAGATATTCGCTTTGAAGAGCTGAGTAATAGCCAGCGTAATGTATCCGTCGATACCATGCGTGTGTTGAGTATTGCTTTTTCATATTTAGATGGTGCGCAAACTATCACTGATGTGTATTCCAAACTTGGTCAGCGTCATTACCAGCACATGTTGTATATGGGCTTAGGTGATCTTTACCTTGAAAAAAGACGCTTTCGCGATAGTGCGGATACCTATCGCCACTACGTTCAAAACTTTCCCAATACTGACCCTGCACCATCATTTAGTATTAAAGCCATTGAAGTTTATGACTTGGGCGGTTTCCCTAGTTTGATTTTGCCTGCGAAGGAAGAGTACATCACCAATTATGGTATTTACAGCCAATACTGGAAGGACAGAGATGATGAAAAACGTGCAGATATTAAACCTAAACTTGCGGTGTATCTCGATGAATTGTCCAGTTATTACCATGCGCGTGCAATTGAGTTAGAGAAATTCAATAAAAAATATGAAGCAGATAAAGCAGCGGGCAGAAAAGTTAAAGAAAAACCTGAGCCTGCGAGAAAAGACTTCTTAAAAGCCGCAGCTCTTTACGAAGAGTTTGTTTTAACTTTCCCCAAAACCACTAAAACTCCCGAGATGGCCTACTTAATGGGGGAGGCGTTTTATTCAGCAGGTGAATTACCTCGCGCTATTACTGCCTATGAAACAGTTGCTTATAACTACTTAGATAAACAACGTGGGGCGGAAGCAGGTTACTCTGCTATTGTGGCCTTACAAGAAATGATCGATCGCACGGCTCAAGACCCAAATAAGGAAACAGAAAATCTAACTTGGCGAACTCATAAGATCGAGAGCTCTATTAGTTTTGCTGACTATTATCCCGGCGACTCTCGAGCAGCACCTGTACTAACAAAAGCTGCGCAAGAGATTTTTGAGAAAAACGAATATCAACGTGCGGCAGATTTAGCTGAACGTTTGACTAAGTGGCAGCCTCGCCAAGATGAAAAGCTAGTAAAAAGTGCTTGGCTAATATTGGCTCACAGCCGCTTTGACTTACAACAATATGCAGAAGCTGAATTTGCATACAAACAACTATTGAGCATAATGCCTGATAAAGATGAAGATCGCCCGCAAGTTGTTGAGCGTATCGCGGCCAGTATTTATCGTCAGGCCGAACTGCAAGTAAACACGGGTGAATTGGCTCCAGCCGTTGACCGCTTGCTAAGCTTGCACGATGTTGCACCGGGATCTGAAATTGCTATTAAAGGTCAGTACGATGCCGCCAATCATTTAATCGAATTAAAAGATTGGGCTAAAGCAGAGCAAGTATTACTGAGTTTTCAGTCTCGCTACCCCAAACATGAACTTATCTCAACACTACCTCCTAAATTTGCTTTGGTGTACCAAGAGTCGGAGCAATGGGATAAAGCAGCCCAAGCATTGGAGACAATGGCAACCACTGATAAAACAGGTGAAGGTCGCAGGCAAGCGCTTTATTTATCAGGCGAGCTTTATGAAAAGTCTGGAAGAATTCCCAAGGCTATAGAAAAATACAGCGAGTATGCTAATCGCTATCCACAACCTTTTGATATTGCCACAGAAGCTCGTTTTCATCTGGTTGAGCTATATGGCAAAACTAAAGATGAAGGTAAGCGCAATTTTTGGTTGAAAAAACTTATTGAAAGCGATGCCAAAGCGGGAGCTTCTCGCACGGATCGTTCTAAATACTTAGCTGCTTTTGCCACTAGCAAATTTGCTAACGATGAATACGCACGTTACGAGAAAATAAAATTAACCTTACCGTTAAAGAAAAGTTTGAAGAAAAAACGTGCTGCTCTCGATGTGACCTTGGCGGAGTACCGCAAAGTCTTACAATTTGGTGTAGCAGAATTTGCCACCGAAGCTAATCATCGAATTGGCAATATATATAGCCAGTTATCACGCGATCTTATGGATTCTCAACGTCCTGCGGGTATGGACGCTTTGGCTCTTGAGCAATACGAGATTCTATTAGAAGAGCAGGCTTTGCCGTTTGAGGAAAAAGCTATCGATATCTTAGCTTCCAATGCTGAGAGGGCATGGACTGGAATTTACGATGATTGGGTGAAAGAAAGTTTTAAATCTTTAGCGGAAATATTACCTGCTCGCTATGGCAAACAAGAACGTTCAGTGGAGTTCAGCGATGCAATATTTTAAGGGAATGCTCAAGAGTGGGATATTGCTGTGTTTATTAATACTAGCAGCCTGTTCTAGTGTTGATAAAAAAGATCCCGTTGAAGACACACCTGCTGAAGGTCAAGTGGAGGGAGCTGAGGCACCCTTTGTTTTAATTCCAAATCCTTATCAACCAGGCAGTGTGCCTGGGCCGGCTAAGCAAGAATATTCCAGAATTAAGCAGCTTATGCTGGCAAAAAAATGGCAGCAAGCTCAAGGAATGTTAGCGCTAATGGTGGAAACTTACCCAAAATTATCCGGCCCTTATATTAATTTAGGTATAACTCACCACATGTTAGGTGAGTTTGAAAAAGCGGAGCAAGCATTAACATTTGCTATAGAAACCAATCCCCAAAACCTCGACGCCTATACGCGTCTTGGATTACTCCTGCGCGAATTGGGACGCTTTGAAGAAGCGGAAGCTACTTATTTGAAAGCACTGAAAATATGGCCTCATCATTTGCCATCGACGACTAACCTGGGCATTTTGTATGATTTGTATATGGGTCGTTTTGATGATGCTCTAGTTTATTATGAATTAAGCCAACAAATTGCTGGCGGTGAAGATCGCCAATTAAAAGGCTGGATTATTGATCTCAAGCGACGTATAGGCTCACAATGAAAAAGATTCTGACAAGCTTAATATTTTGTTTTAGCATGTTACTGCTAAATGCTAATGTATGGTCGCAAGAGCCAAAAGAAAGCGAAGTTATTGATTTAAGCGCGACTATCGTTGGTAACCAAGAACAGCCTACCGTACTCTACATCGTTCCGTGGAAACCCGCAGACGACACCACTATATTGTATTTACCCTTAAGCTCTAAAGCGATGGAGCAGCTTTTTGGTCATGTTGAGCGTGTCGAACACCAGCGCCAAGTGCAATATATTGATGAGCTAGGTAGAAATTAAAGGTACTGAATTTTTTATTACACGATGACATCTCGTCCGATCGTGAATATACTCTCAAAAGCCATTTGAATTAGATCACAAAGAGCAAATACTCGGAGACTATTGCTTTATGAATAGTGTTATTACTTTTTTCCAGAACGGTGGGTCGTTCATGTATCCAATCGCATTAGTGTTAGTGGTTGGCCTTGCACTTGCTATAGAGCGCTGGGTTTTCCTAACAGTAGCAAAAGGATCAAATCGACGCACATTCGATCGTATATTACCTATGCTACGCAAAAAGGACTATGCAGGAGTTATCGATCTTGCCCGTAGTTCAAAAGCACCAATCGGACGTATTGTTGCTTCTGGTGTTGCTCGTATGCAACAAACTCCTCGTCGTGATGAAATTGAATATGCGATGGAAGAAGGCGTTATGGAAGCGGTTCCTCGTCTAGAAAAGCGCACACCTTATTTGGCAACTCTTGCAAACATCGCCACTCTGTTAGGACTGCTAGGTACTATTATGGGTCTGATTGCGGCATTTACAGCGGTTGCTAATGCTGACCCTTCAGAAAAAGCGAGCTTGCTTTCGCAAAGTATTTCGGTTGCGATGAACACCACTGCATTTGGTTTGATGTCTGCGATTCCTTTGTTATTAATTCATGCGATGCTACAAAACAAAACCACAGAAATTGTTGATAGCCTTGAAATGGCAGGTGTGAAATGTCTTAACATCATGTCATCAACAAATTCATTTGCCGCTCGCACCCGTCAAGCCGATGGCGCGAAGTGATATTGATAACGACAAACTAGCGCGATAACTATCATGCATAGACGACGTTTAAAAAAGCCAGAAGCAGATCTGGATATCACTTCCTTTATGAATTTGATGATCATCTTGGTTCCTGTGCTGTTAATGAGTATGGTGTTTTCACACATTACTGTACTGGATTTAAAGTTGCCTGATTTGGCAGCGGATTCCGAGCCAAACGACGATCAAAAAAACGAAACATTGGAATTGATCATTCTAAAAGATGAGCTTCTCGTTAATTACCCTGCTGGTGTGCCGGTAAAGCGTTTGCCCAAAATCGAAGATGAGGCGAGCGGTGAGTTAGTGTACGACTTCAAATTGCTATCTGATACTTTGCAAGAAGTGAAGCGTATTTTGAAGAATAAAGATATCGACAAAAAAGATATTCTTGTTCTTTCACAACCTGATACCGACTATCAAACCATTGTTAAAACAATGGATACTGTGCGCAGCTTCAAAGCTGTTGTAGCCGCCTCAGTAGTAGAAGCTGAATTATTTCCTGTGATTTCCTTAGGTGATGCACCGGCAAATAATTTATCTCCGGCGAACAAGGAGCAAACTTCTCCATGAAGCAATCAATACATGCGAAACGTATGGAAAGACATCACCGGAGATTAAACCAACAGCCCAAGCTTAACCTTGTATCACTGATGGACATTTTTACCATCTTGGTATTCTTCTTGTTGGTTAACTCCTCCGATGTTGAAGTGTTACAAAATAATAAAGAGATTGTTTTGCCAACTTCTGTTGCTGAGAAAAAGCCTGAAAATAATCTCGTGGTAATGGTAAGTGAGCAGAATATTTTAGTAGGTGGCCGTAAAGTTGCCGATGTTCAACCAGCACTTGCCAGTGAAGACAGTGAAATACCTGAGCTTAAAAAAGAGTTAGAATATCTGGCTTCTCGCAAACCTTACCGTTCGTTAGCAGAAGAAGAAAAAGGCCGTGATATTACAATTATGGGTGATGAGAAAATTCCATACGCCTTGCTGAAAAAAATCATGACCACATGTGCTAAGTCAGAGTACCGAAATATATCATTAGCTGTGAGCCAAGTTCCGGACGATTCTGCTATCCCGGAAGCTCAAGGAGTGGGGGGCTAAAATGGCGAGAATTATTGCAGCGCCGAACCTGCAGCTTCCATGGACTTCCACGGCAGATGACGATCGCCGTTATTGGAAAATATTCGGTGTTTTACTTATACCATTTGTAATTTTCAGTATCATTATTCCTCTAGTGGACGTGCCTGAACCTGCTCGAGAAGAGTTAGAGCGTTTGCCACCGCAGTTAGCAAAGGTGGTTTTGGAAAAGAAAGAACTGCCAACACCAGTTCCGACGCCAAAGCCAACACCTAAGCCGGAAGAGAAAAAAGAACCTGAAAAGGAAAAACCAAAAAAAGAAGAGCCTAAAAAGGAAGAGCCAAAACCTACACCTGAGCCTAAGAAACAACCTGATCAAGTCAAGTTGGTTGAAAAAGCGCGGGAAGAAGCTCAAGCTGAGATTAGTCAGTTCGCTGACCAGTTGTCAGAGTTGCGCGACTCCTTTGATCTTTCAGAGGTAAATGCTGAAGTGACCCAAAGCACGGGCGAGGCTGCTAAACTTAGCCGCGATATTATTTCCAGCGGTGCTAAGCGTGGTAGTGGTGGTATTAATACCTCCAATCTTAGTCGTGATACTGGTGGTGTTGCGGTATCTGCTAAGAAAACCACTGCAGCTGTGCAAAGTAAGTTGAAAGCTGGTGAAGGTGATAAGCCTAAGGTTGCTCAGACAGCGGCGGATCGCTCTACTCGTAGCCGAGAAGAAATTCGCAAAGTGATGGATCAAAATAAAGCTGCGATTTACGCTATTTACAATAGGGCATTACGTAAAAACCCAGCCTTAGAAGGGAAGGTTGTATTTAAGCTCGAAATTAATAGCCAAGGTCAAGTTGTTGCTGCTTCTATTGTTTCTAGTGACCTACAAGACCCTGCTCTAGAACGTAAATTGTTAGCGAGAATTAGGCTTATTAACTTTGGTGCTAAAGATGTGCTGAAAACAACGCTTAATTACAATATGGATTTCTTACCATATTAAGTAATTTTACTATCGAAGAGGCCGCTACTGTAGCGGCCTTTTTTTTGGCCGGGCAATTTTTATAGCTTTAAGTGTTTTCATTTGAATGCTATAAGTGTGAGTTTTGTCACATTTTTTCTGGGTTTTTGGATTACCTTTTGCTGTGGATTACTAATGTTATTTTGTGAAGAAATAAACGGAAGTTGCGGCTAGACTTTCTCGTCATTGACTGCAAAATCCAGTAATTCTGTTATCGGAAATAAAAATAACGTCAAAGTATCCGTAAAATATAATTTTGCATCTTGTCGTAAAAATTATCATCAAAACGCCTTATTTTGCTATTCCACGCCTATTTATTGCGTTACTCTACTAATTTACCTCCTCGGTGAGTCACTGCCAGTAGGCCTAGTAAGCTCAATTAAAAATGCATACATAATTGCATAAAAGCCTGAGGGAGCCGGTTGCATAATAAAGATAACAATTATTCTTAGATCCGTTCTAGCTAAGACCTCAATATGAAATGGAGAAAATTCTAATGTCTGATGATTATTCCTTAAGTCCTAAAGAAGCTGCTTTTATTGCTGCCAACGCTTACTTTACTCTAGCGGGGTGGGAAAAACGTTACCAGTTCAATATGAGTGGCGCTAAGGGTAAAGCACCGAAGGTGAGTAGAGGGCAAGCCAGCAACTCCGTTGTTAGTCGCAATGTTGTTGGTAAAGGCCCTCTTTCTGTAGCTAAAACTGGAATTTCAGGTGGCTCTGTAACTAAAACCATTGGTGGTTCCACAGGGAGTAATCTGCTTGGAAGAGTTAAGACAGGCTTTGGTTATATGCTGCAATTTGAGCGTGGCGGCAAGCAACATCTGGTGATTGCTACGCGGGGAACACGGCCTGAAATTGGCTATCCTGATTTATTAACGGATGTAAATATCAGTATAGGCAGACACTTCCCTGGCATTGGGCCTGTGCATAGTGGCTTTTATGATACATACAAATCGTTAATGCCAACATTGTCATCTGCTGGTGATGTGATTAATGCGGCTGATGTTGTTCACTGTGTTGGCCATAGTCTAGGGGGAGCCGTTGCAAATCTTGTTGCGATATTTGCTGCTAAAAAAGGGGCCAATGTTAAACTTTATACCTTTGGGGCTCCTCGTGTAGGTCTTAAAGATGCTGCTTATGACAAAAAGATGAATGCTTTACTTGGAGAGGAAAATATTTATCGTGTTAGTCATAACCTTGATCCGATTCCGATGATCCCAATTGCACCTTATATTCATGTTCATCCACATATTAAAGACCGGAATAACTTTTTCTTAAAATCGCCTATCAGCTCGATCAGCATGGATAACCATGATACTAATTACTATATATCGAGTGTCGGTGCCAAGAGCTGGGATTCTGTGCGCTCTGCGTCACTGGCTGAAATAGATATGGATAAACACTATTTCCAGTCATGGTCAAATGATGAAAACTGGCTAAAACGCAGCCTTGGTGTCGCTGGCAACAAAGGAATGGCCATCCTATTACGAATTTTGCGCGGTATGTTGGCAACTACTGGTGAAATTGTCACTGGAATAGCTACGGTTTTTGATCTAATTGCCTTAGCCTTAAAATCAGGTATCACATTTGTCTCCAATATTTGGTCTGCTGCTGTCAGGTTTATTGGCGAGTGTGCAAGAGTTGTTGGCCTCGGTGTAGAAATATCCCAGAGTGCCTTAAAGAAATTGCTTGATAAAATGATGGCTGAGTTGAAAATCACGGCAAAATTGGCCATGGCTACCGCTTCACGTGTTGCCAAGTCAAAAGAGTTTGAAGCAATCTTAGCGATTAGTCTCGCTGGAGGGTCACTAGGATTACTCATGATTTAATCGGAGTTTTTAATTTTGTTATTGGCTATAGCGACATTTTTATTAGTGGCTTTTGTCCTATTTGGACTTGTTAATTTTCCTATAATACCGTCTTTCTTCGGTGTTTACGGCAGTGAGAGAAACTCTTCCAGTGGAAAGTTTCTCGTTAAGCTGTTGTGGATGTTTCCTGTTATTTCCCTGCTATCGCTCATACTTGCATGGATCGCAAGCAGCGTTTTTATATTGATGCCCGTTTTATATATTGCTGCTATTTGGATGATGCGTTTAAACAAACAAGACAGTTCAGCTCCCGAAAAACGCTTTTCGTCAAAACAAGACAATCTAGAAGAGCAAAAAAGAGAAATGGAATATAAGTGGGATTCGTGGGTAGAGTGCCAAAACCAAGCATTCATGCAAATTGAAATATGGGCGCCAGATAAGAGTTCGGCTGCGCAATGTAGAGATCAAATTCAGCAGACAGAAAAGCTTGTGGGGGATGTTAAAATCGACCAGGAAGGTAATAACAGTTGGAATCTACAATTGAATATTGAAATTGCTGCGGTAGAAAGAGACTCAGTGCGACAGAAAATGGAGTCTTTATTAGATACGGCTTGGCAATATCAGTGTGAACTAAATTCCATAGAAATTGAAAATACTATCCGATCATAAAATTTATACGAGCAAAATATGAATCAAAATGAGTTTGCTATTTTAACCACCAATACGATGGGAATTAGCGATCAATTATTGGCGAAACAGTGTGGCTCATTCCTAGATGAGCTTGTGGACAGTGATGATCCAGCATTAGCAGAACAGCTCTCTGGGCTCGAAGGTGCGGCTCAGAACCCAGATTATCAAACCATGATCGATCAGGGTTATGCTGCGTTAGAGAGCTTGAGTGAAGATGTTGTTAAGGCTTGGCAGAAAGTCGATCAAGAAAAATTACAAGATCTTATTGGAGAAATACCAAGCCAAATGCCTGATCTGACAAAAAAAATATCAGGTGACGATGTAGAAAAGTGGGTGAGCTACCTAGTTGGAATGCCCGAAGGGAACAGCTTCTCAGACCTTCACCAATATTGTTATGGACTATTTAACAATGGTACTGAAGGCAAGGATGCAATTCGCCTTGCAATCGCCGATGACGATGTTGCCATACTTGAAGATGCCAAAGATGCGATTACCAGTGAGGATATTACATTTGAAGATATCAATACGGCATTGATGATTGAGTCTGTCAAATCATTTGAGTGGTTGGCAAAAAAGATGAATTTTACAGATGAACAGGTTCAGCTAATGTTGGAGTATGTCTCTAGTGATAGTCAATACTTCGAAACAGTATACAAAATTCTTGCACCGACTAGTGCACAATACTCTGCCATACTAGCCAGTGTTACTGAAATGGATGAACAAGAAACACTTGCTTTCCTGCAACAACAAGGTAGCTAGGCTCAATGGAGTTGTCTTAGATAATCAATAATAGGAAAAGATAAAAAATGTTAACAAAAGAAATGAAAAGCTTGTTGATGGTTTTTGCCACTGCTTTTGTTATTGGCTGTGACTCAGGCAGCAATGAAGATTTGGACGAAACATCTTATACATCGGCTGAAGATTCAGATGCGCAATATACATCTGCCGACTACGATGATAGTGATGAGTCAGCAGAAGAAACTACGACGGGTGTCACTAGTGTTAGCAGCTATCAATTTACTTATAATGATAAACCAGGAGTCAGTATCTCTTTTTCAACCGATACTTTGGAAGAGTGCACCGTTACTTTTGCTAAAGACTCCCTCACTGAAGATAAAAAGCTTGAGACCTCAAAAGCAGAAGTGGGTGATCTAGACCTTTCGTGTTTGTCTACGGGCGACCTATACATGCTGGATGACAGTGACAAAACATTTGCTTCTATGAATATTGTGACATTAAATAAAAACAAAGCTAAAATTGTAGTTAGTGGTTCCTTGTACGCTGTGAGATCGAAAAAGACTGCTAAGATGGAAGATGTAGAATTATCTGTAATAGATGAAAACTTAGAATATCTATTAGCTAAATAGCTGTTATGCTAGGGCGTGTTCACATTGACTCTAACATATTACCAAGGAACTTGAAAAGAATACACACCATCACCAGACGCGCTGTGAATACATCCTTGTACGCTCTGCGTCGGCTTCCTGCCTCCGAAGGTCTGGTACTGATGTGTACTATTCGTTTCTGCCCCGTTAGTAATAGGCCCTAGCCCCTAAGAATTCGTTACTTTTTATGCAAAAGCATACTATTTTAATTGTTGATGATGAACCCACAATAGCTCAGACACTTGAGTATGCCTTGCAGTGTGAGGGCTTTTTTGTTGAGACGTGTCAATTGGGGAAGGATGCGATTGACTTAGTCTATTCAAATCATAATACCTCGGATAATTATGCGCTGATAGTACTGGATATAGGCTTGCCCGATATTAGTGGTATTGAAGTGTGCAAGCAGATACGTAAATTTAGTGATATTCCAGTATTATTTTTGACCGCTCGAGATAGTGAAATAGATCGGATTATTGGCCTCGAAATTGGTGGCGATGATTATGTCACTAAGCCTTTCAGTCCAAGGGAAGTCGCCACACGAGTTAAAGTTATTTTAAAACGTTATGGCTTTCAGCGTGACTCTCAACAAGAACTAAGTAAGCTAAATAAAGAGCAAACTCTACAGATTGACTTAGAAAAAGCTTCTGTCGTATTTTTTGGTGAGTCTCTTAACCTAACTCGTTATGAGTTTCTACTACTTAAAACCTTAGCCGAGCATCCAGAGCGAGTTTTTTCTCGCAGTAGATTAATGGATATTATCTGGCCCGAATCTGTTGCGAGTATGGAGCGCTCAATTGATACTCATATCAAGACTTTGCGTTCTAAATTGCGAGAAGTAAATGATCAATGTGATGTGATTAAGACCCATCGAGGGCTGGGGTATAGCCTCAACCGTCTATGAAACTGACATTCGCAAGTCGTATTTTTGCAGGCTACTTCATCGTTGTGGGAATTGCCGCTTGGTTTTTGGTCAACACCCTAGTGGAAGAAATTAAACCTGTTGTTCGTCAAAGTGTTGAGTACACTCTTGCTGATACGTCTAATATTCTTGCTGAAATTCTAAAAGAGCAAGTTGCTCGAGGCGCAATTAGCCCAAATATCCAAAGTGCGCTTGACAATGTAAAAGCCCGTGAATTAGACGCTAAAATTTGGGGTTTTCCGAAGAAAAATATCACGTTAAATTTTTATGTCACAAATAAGTATGGCACAGTGATATACGATTCAGCAGGACGGCATCAGGGAAAAGACTTTTCTAAATGGCGCGATGTTTATTTAACGTTACGTGGTAAGTACGGTGCTAGATCAACCCAAGAAGATCCTAATGATCCTTTTAGTACGGTAATGCATGTCGCTGCGCCGATTCTTAAAAATAGTGAAATTATTGGTGTGGTGACAACTTACACACCAAATATATCTCTGCAACCCTTTCTTGATACTAGTCGCCAAAGTGCTCTGCGAAAAGGGATGCTTCTTTTATTTATCTCTCTAATAGTTGGTGGTTTTATTTCATATTGGCTCAGTCAGGCCATTAGCCAGCTTGTTAAATATGCAGAAAAAGTAAAACTCGGCGAACGAGTAAAATTGCCCAAGCTTGGGCGTGGGGAATTAAACCAATTAGTATTAGCTTTAGAAAGCATGCGACGTGAGTTAGAAGGTAAGCATTATGTCGAGCAGTATGTGCAGCAACTCACCCATGAATTAAAAAGTCCTGTGGCGGCAATAAAAGGAGCTGCCGAGTTGATCTCCGTAGAAACTCCAGTAGAGATACAGCAGCGATTCTTAAGTAATATTCAACAACAGTCTGATCGCATAGAGTCAATAATTAATAAAATGCTATACCTTAGCGCTTTGGAAAATACTAATAGCCTTGAACATTCTAGTGATGTGAATATAGTAAAAATCTGTCAAACGGCGATTAATCAAAAGAAAGCTAAAGCTGACACTAAAAGTATAAAATTAGAAGCAATTTATCCGGAACTTAATGCTGAAACCTATGGAGATCAAGCGCTCTTGCAACTAGCGGTGGATAATTTGCTCGATAATGCAATTGACTTCGGTTTTAATAGCACCACTATTATTATTGAAGTTGTTATCGATCAAAAGTTTATTTCTGTGCATATTCAAAACCAAGGCGAACATATACCTGACTACGCATTAAATCGTGTCTATGAACGCTTTTACTCTTTACCTCGCCCCGAAGGAGCACCAAAAAGTACAGGCTTGGGACTCAGCTTCGTTTTAGAAGTTGTCAATCTTCATCATGGTCGTATTGTTTTAAATAATGTAGAAGGCGGTGTAATGGCTGCACTTGATTTGCCAAAAGAAATATAAATTAAATGCTCAACCATCCTTGGTTGATAATTATATAAAGGACTAATAATTGCTATTATGTTCTAGTGCTTTTATAAAATGGCGATTAATATAGAGTTCTATGAAAACCCTTTATACTGCAACTTTTTCCTCGCCCATTTGCAGTTCAATAACAGATACAAAAAACTTGCTTTCAGTCTTCGTCAATACACATGAATAATCTTTGCTGAGCATATAATCAATAAAAAAATTTGCTTCCTTTTCTGTTTGAAAACTTTCTAAATGTAAAGCGCTCAAGGGAAAATTAACTTTAGCTATAGTCTTATTGCTTAACATATGTTGCTCCTTAAAGGTTGTTTTTCATCTGTCTTTTTAAATTCTAGATTGCTGATAATTACATCAATAGTTATTTGGTTAGTGTTCTAGTTGTAAGGCTAAATTCCTAACTAACAATATAAATGCTTTTAATATTCTCGATAAAGCTATCGGAAATTTCTAGTAATGTTTTTTAACGATAGACGAACTACTAGCAACTAAAATGTTTATCATTAGTTACTATTAAAGTCATCTGTTAAATAGATATAGCGAATGCGATTTTATTAAAAAAATAAACAAGTATATTTATTCAGGGTAGTAGAAATACAGCGAGATACATACGTACACACGATTTGATAGGTCAATGGAAAGCTCCTTATGCACTGTATGAATGAGGTGTTATTATACTGTAATTAAAAACAGTAGTCTATTAATAGGTAATATTATAGGTGTCATTTTAGGATATTTTGTAAATATAAAAGGCGCCTAATTATCTATTTAAAACTAAGCTTGTTTTAGGTCTTTTTTGTATGAATTATCTACAGTTTCTCTTTGCTAGAGAATTAGATACGACAAGTACTAGTAAGAGGCGTTTTAGTGAAAACGCTAATCCACTGCATTGAGTATATCTAGTGTTTTGTATAAAAAATAAGCTGGGTGTGTCCTGTGTCATTTTACCCCTAGGGGGTAACAAATCCATTGTTATTAAAACAAGCTTTTACTAGGGTATTATTTTTACCAAGAGGACTTCAATATTGCCCTTCAAAGCTCTGACTGAGCCTCACATCATCCCTTAGAATCTCTACTATACTCTAGAGTAGGTATATCCCTAATTTCATAAATTATGACAATATTTTGATATGGCAAACTTTCTAATACATTGGTTCAAGTCTGACGCGGATTCTTCGAGTACTAATGAAATCAGCCAGCTAAAATCCAGGATATAGAGCTTAGAGGAAGAGCTTAGACATGCTCAGGATTTGAGACAAGTTAGCGAAGATAAGTATGCAAGTTTACAAGAATCCATAGAACATCAGCAGCGTTTTCAGAACATTTGGTTTTCTAATAGCGATACCATTAGTGTACTGAGGGAAACTACCGCTGATAATGCAGAAAATATGCGCACGCAAAAGGAAGGCTTATCTGAATCATCGATCAATTATATGGAAATGAAGGACATTCTCAGCACTGTAAGCAGTTCTTTGCAAAGTATGAACAATGAAACCCAAACAGCGTCTGAACGGGTTGAGGAGCTGACTAGTGTGGGTGAAAAGATTGA
Organism: Agarilytica rhodophyticola; assembly: GCF_002157225.2. Taxonomy (NCBI): domain Bacteria; kingdom Pseudomonadati; phylum Pseudomonadota; class Gammaproteobacteria; order Cellvibrionales; family Cellvibrionaceae; genus Agarilytica; species Agarilytica rhodophyticola. The sequence continues at coordinate 6,335,771 of NZ_CP020038.1, read as the reverse complement.
GACATTTGTTTCACAGATAAAATCTATTTCTGACCAAACTAATTTACTAGCGTTAAATGCTGCCATCGAAGCCGCTCGAGCAGGAGAACAAGGGCGGGGGTTTGCAGTAGTAGCCGATGAAGTCCGCTCTCTTGCACAAAAATCGGCTGTTGCGTCACAGGAAATTACCACCTTGGTTCACACCATATCTGAGAAAACACAAAATGTTTCTCTTGGTATTAGTCAATCTAATGAAACTAGTTCTGAACTTTCAAAACTTACAGGGTCGGTACTACAAATATTTGACGATTTTATTGGCCTTGCTAAAAATATGGCGCTATCCATATCCATTTCTTCTGAGAATAGCTTTATACAAACGGTAAAATTAGACCACCTTGTGTGGAAAAGTGAGGTATATCGTGTTTTCTGGAAACAGTCTAATAAAGATATTTCTGCTTTTGCCGATCATACTGAATGCCGTCTAGGCAAATGGTACTATCAAGGGAATGGGAAAAAATATTACAGTCATCTTCAATCCTTTAAAAAGATGGAAACAGTACATCACCAAGTACATGAATATGGCATTGCTGCGTTAAGAAATGTTGAAAAAAATAATATAAATAGCGCTTTCATAGAAATAGAAAAAATGGAAGATGCAAGTAATAAAGTATTAGAATTACTTTCAGATTTAGAGTCAGATATATTTACCTATTATCATAAACGCCATGATGAAAATAAAGATAGCGTTAATTTATTTTAGGAATCATCGCTAATTTTATTTAGCGGTATCGTACTTAATATTAAAAAAAAGTTCCAATATATTTATCTGAATTTCATTAAGTTATTCTTCTACCGACTAATTTAAGCTTTTAGGCTAGTATTGATCTATTCACACTCTTAACCTTTTCCAAGCACATTATCCAATCTTTCAATTAAATTTATTCATAAAGCTTTGACGCTATCTCTTGAAAGCGAATGAAATCATTCCCTGGTCTTAAATGGCGCTGTTTATCATTTACAATTGGCTGAATTGCTGATTGAGTTAAAACTTAAAATATAATGCCTGTTGATGACAGAATAATACTAAATATTGGCGAAACAAAATGGTGTATAAACATTGACCGAAGCTCAAGCAAACAAAAATAATGTAAGACGTAAAAGAATTGATTCTATTGATATCATGCGTGGATTGGTCATTTTGATCATGATGGTAGATCATGTTAGAGATATGTTTTATCTCCAGCACAAGGTGTCAGACCCTCTGAATATTGATGTTATTCCAACGGCCTTATTTTTTACTCGTTCATTGGCGCATTTATGTGCTCCTAGCTTTATCTTACTAGCGGGGCTGTCTGCTTGGCTATATGCTCACCCCACTTCCGGGGAAATTAGGAGTCCAAGTCGTTTTCTTTTTACCCGAGGTCTATTCTTAGTTGTGCTAGAGATAACAGTAATTGCCATCGCGTGGAATGTTTCACCTATCCCTAAAAATATATGGTTGCAAGTTATCTGGGCAACAGGTCTAAGTATGATGGCTTTAGCCGTACTTGTTCATATCCCCAGATGGCCGTTGTTTGCCCTAGGCTTAATAATTGTTTTTGGGCACAATTTGCTCACCCCAATTTCATTTGATACAAGCGAATCAGGATATATTTTATGGACAATTCTGCATGACAGAGGTTATCTGCTTTCAGATAGCTTTGTTAATATTTATGTCAGTTATCCCGTATTGCCATGGATAGGTGTTATTGTCCTAGGTTACTCCTTGGGGCCTATTTATTCACAGCTGTTTAGCCCGGACTCCCGCAGAAAAATATTATTCTTCTTAGGCCTTGGCTGTTTACTTTTAATGTTACTCTTGAGAAGTTTTAATATTTATGGTGAAACCTTATCTTGGGAATACAGCGACAGTATCGTTAAGTCTGTTATGTCGTTTATAAATTACACAAAATATCCACCATCCTTGTTATTTCTATTATTAACATTGGGTATATGCTTCCTAATTTTGCCGAGACTGGAAAACGTAGAGAATATGTTAACTCGTGTATTAAAAGTTTTCGGTTCTGCTCCAATGTTTGTATATATATTACATTTGTATCTATTAGTGCTTGCAAAAGTTCTTACTACATTAGTTTTAAATCCTGGAAGTGGGGAGCAGATAGGTTTTTACAGTGTACTAGGGATATGGAGTGGAGGAATTCTACTAATGATTTCTTCATATTACCCTACGAAGAAATTCGCAACATATAAACGTAATTCTAAAAAATGGTGGCTACGTTATCTTTAGAGTCACCTTTTAGATAAAAAAGTAAAATGAATATCTTATTTCATCATACTTAACTTTAAGATTTTTATTGTGATATTTGATACAATCGTTTACATTTGTATTGTTAAAGGTATTATATTTAGTTCCGGTGATAAAGCCTAGCGGTATTTTTGCAAAATTTTCAGCGTCACATTTCGGTTTGTTATCGTTTTGATTTCATATTGAATATCTCTTCATATAAGTATTAAATCCTTTTTATGGAGTGTGCCAAATTAAATGTTCAGCATAATAAAGAAGAATTTTTATGTCATCCCCAAAAGAAAGTAATTACTCTTATGCATTTCCAGTAGTAACAGCATTATTCTTTGCATGGGGATTTATTACTGCGCTAAATGATGTTCTCATTCCCCACTTAAGAAACGTTTTTGAATTAAGTGTTTTTCAATCTACACTTGTCCAGTTTGCCTTTTTTGGTGCCTATTTTATAGGCTCTCTTATCTATTTTGCGATTAGTGCGACTCGTGGTGATCCAATAGCTCGTATTGGTTATAAAAAAGGGTTGATATTGGGGTTGATCATTGCTGCATGTGGCTGTCTTCTTTTCATTCCTGCGGCATCATTTAAAATCTATATATTTTTTCTATTTGCATTATTTACTTTAGGCCTGGGGTTAACCTTATTGCAAATAGCAGCTAATCCTTATGTTGCGTTATTGGGAAAACCTGAAACTGCTTCCGCTCGATTGAATTTATCCCAAGCATTTAATTCTTTTGGCACTACTATTTCTCCAGTAATTGGCGGTTATCTAATTTTCGAATTTTTTAATACAAGTACTAACGCCGCAGATTCGGTGAAAATTCCTTATGCAGCTCTTGCTTCGGCATTTTTGTTACTTGCCATCGGAATTGCTTTCGTTGAGCTTCCAAGCTTAGGCAAAAAAGACCAAGAAAATTCTGGCAGCGCCCTTCGATATAAAAATTTAGTTTGGGGTATTGGCGCGATATTCTGTTATGTTGGTGCTGAAGTGGCGATAGGGAGCCTTCTAATTAATTTCACCACATTGCCTGAAATTTTAAATGTAGAAGAAGTTGAAGCAAGCAAATTACTTGCACTTTATTGGGGCGGTGCTATGGTCGGCCGGTTCGTCGGCTCGATAGCAATGAGTAATTGGTCTTCGAAGTTCTATCGTTTACTATCAATGTTTGTAGTTTCGATAGTCTTATTCTTGCTAATTACGACCATCGCTGGACTGTCATTAATTGATAGTCTCCCTTTTCTCATTTTTATTGCTTTAAATATCGTTATCGTATTGCTGTGTCGTGGTGCACCTTCGGCTACCTTGTCTGCCTTTGCCTTCATTGCCTCAGTTTTGTTACTTATCGGGGTATTAAGTTCTGGCACCACCGCATTCTGGGCAATTACGGCGATAGGTTTATTTAACTCAATTATGTGGCCGAATATATTTACATTGTCTATTGCTGGTCTTGGCGACGATACTAGCCAAGGGTCTTCGCTATTGGTAATGGCTATTCTTGGTGGTGCTCTAGTGCCGCCTATGCAAGGTTTAGTTGCGGACATTTTCGGTTTGCAGGCTTCATTTTTATTTCCAATCATTTGTTATGCCTACATTATGTTTTTTGGTTTGGTCGGTTATAAGCCAATTAAAAGATAAGAAAAATAGCCTCTCACACGAGAGGCCCTAGTTAGATGTTTTTCCAATTAATTACTGGCATCTCGGATGCTTGTTACTCTTTCAACGCTGGGGCGGTTGGAGTAGGTATCTCGTCTACCTTTTACTACAATAGTTTTTCCTATAACGCTAGGGTTTAATCGTGGGCTCCACGTGTTTCGTTGGTTTCTTTCCAATTTAATGATGATCTCCTTACTGGAATTATTAATATCACGTAGTTTTAACGCGTATATATTGTTGAACTCCTCAACAATAATGCCCGCAACTGTTAGTGAACTACCAAAACTTTGACTTAAAGCATCGCTTACACTCATCGCGGAAGGGATTGGTGCAGGTGTAGGTGTTGGATTAGCCGTTGATGAATCAAATAAAGATACTTCTAAAGTAGTTTTAACAGGGCTGTGATCGGATACTGTTGTTTCTAAATATCTATTGCGAACACTAGAGGATACCGCGTTCCAAGCAGCCTTTAGTTCATCAGAAATAAGGATATGGTCGATATCACTATCAGGGTTATTACGATCATATGGGCGGTCTGCCACAGAACCTGCAGCATGACTATAGTCCGCACGGCCATCATTATCTCGATCACCGTAAATACCCCAATTAGCTATTTCGCCATTAGCGCCACCTTGGCTAGCGACATTTAAATCACCCAACACAATCATATTATCTGTTCTATAGCTATTGTGTAGTCTATTAACAACTTTAGCCATCGCGCCGGCACGGCGATTCGAATTATTAGAACCGGAACAGCACTTTAGATGTAAATTTATCAAGTTTAATTGTTTATTAGTGTTACCTACACTTATGCTTGCTGTCATTAGATAAGGGTAACGGCCCGCAAAGTTATGACTACTTTCATTGGTCAATATAGTTTGAAAGCTCGCGCTGTTAACAACAGATCTTTTATAAACAAAAGCAAGACTCTGGCTTGCCGAAGGCTGACTAACAGCACCCAACCAACTGTTTTGGCTATCGATTGTATTAAGCCTTGATAATAAATCGTTAAGTGCGCTACTGCCTCCGATCTCTTGAAGGGCATAAATTTCTCCACCACCGTTTATTATATCATTAGCTGCGGCATTAATTTGTTGTGTACGGCTACCGTTGAAGTCAGAATTGCTTGGGTTTCCCAACCATTCGATATTATATGTCACAATATCAATTGTGGCGGCTGAAACAAGATTTGTAATAATTAATAGAAAAAAAGATGAAATTAAATTTTTAAATGATATCACTAATCATATCCTCGTAAGTTAATATTGGAGTGAATACCTATTGCTAATCGTTAGGGTCGAATACCCGAATATAATTATTATGTTAAGTTATCTATAATAGGAATCAGGCAGGTCAAAATTCCGCAGGGATTATCGTTGAGCAATGTGTCATTCCCATGTCGGTAATTTTTCAAATACATGAAGCTTATATAGTGTTAACAAGCGCTAGAAGAAACACATGCACTCTAAAGTAATTCTTATCACAAAAAGCTTTTAATAAACTATAGTTATCTATGATTGTCTAGATAGAGTATCTTTTTTAAACTGTAAATAAGCTTTATCTATAATTATTAAAACTTGTCTTATTGGTCAGCTAATTGCTTTGCCCATATCTTAACGCTTAGCTAATCTCGTCATTAAAGCTAATAGCTAATTAGAGCTCCTTAAGAGCAGTTTCTATTAGTCTCTAGCGATCTACTATTATTTCTAATTCTGGGAATAAGATGCTCAGGAATCGAATATTCAGGTCGGGATGTGATTGGTGGTTTTTTTTAGCATTAGTTATAGTAAAGGCAGTGCATCTGAAAATATCTACTGTGATTTTTCAGGTTTATCTCTAGGAAAAAATCTTTCTAATAGCTTTTATAAAACCAAACTTATCATGATCTTTTGTCTTGATTTAAAGTGTTACTTGATGGAAGTGACTAAGATTAGCCGAAGTGTTGTATAATACGTTTCTCGGTGAGCCATCGCGACTAACTTTAGAAAGTATGCTTATACAAATAAAGCAATAATAGTCGCCAAGTTAATAGTTATAAAAACTTTCTAAACATATACAACTTGAACCCAATTAGTGCACAATTCAATGTTTTATCCAACTAATATTGCAACACTTTTAGCTAATGACAATTTATTCTTTGTTGGGATTGATGGTGGTGCAACTAACTGTCGGGCGAGTATATTTAATGCAGAAGGCACTCTTCTAGCTTCTGGACGATCCGGATCTGCTAATCCTGTTAATGGCGTGGAGAAAACTTTAGATTCAATTTTACAGGCCGTCAACAGTGCTATTGAGCATTTACAACGTGCTGATATTGGCTTAGCTAATCTGGTTGTAGGTGCAGGCCTCGCGGGCCTCGCCTTACCAGCTATGCAACAGGCCTTGGCTAAATGGCAACACCCATTCTACGCTCTCTATATAACTACCGACACCTATGTCGCGACGTTAGGGGCTCATGAGGGGGAAGACGGAGCTATCATTATTCTTGGTACCGGATTTAGCGCTCTAGCTATTGTTAAAGGAAAAGAGCACCCTGTTGGTGGTCATGGCTTTCCTATTGGTGCTACCTGTAGTGGATCATGGTTTGGGCTTGAAGCTGTGAAAGCGGTGTTATTAGATATTGATAAGCTCGGGCCTGCTACATCGTTAACAAAAGAACTATTATGTGATAGTAGTCTTATGGAACTGGTAGAAAGGATGAACAATGCACTTGCTCCAGAGTTTGCTCGCTATGCCCCTGCAGTGTTTAAACATGCGCAAGATGGTGATAATGTCGCCCAAAGTTTAATTGCGGAAGGCGCCAAATTTATCGATCAAGTAATAACGCGTTTACTTTCTTTCGGTGTCTCTCGTATTGCCTTTGTTGGCAGTATCGCCCCTCATATCGTTCCACACCTCAAACAAAGCTATCAACCTCATATTGTCAGGGTAAAAGCTTCACCTGAGCAAGGTGCAATGATGTTTGCTCGTAGCCGCTTTATCGCAACGAAAAAATAGTCACAACCGCATCTATCGAGCTCGTGAGTTAACCAGAGCGTTTTCAAGGGGGATGTTCTCTTCATCGAGCCCTATTTGCCCTATTCAGCCTTACAAAAACTAGGGAGTTGAAGCGACGCCAGATATGCTTTAAATTCTCAGCTAGCTTTGATAAAAAATAATAAATTTCCTGTGCAAATACCCTCAAGGGTGGGCTCTAAATGAATTTAAGCTGGATCGATATTCTTGTTATTGCGCTGTATATAGGAGGAACTCTGCTGTTAGGCTTGTATGTTTCTCGCCTTGCCAGCAAAGATATTAAATCGTATTTTTTGGCTGGTAAAACAATTCCTTGGTGGGCATTGGGTGTTTCTAATGCATCTGGTATGTTTGATATCACCGGCACTATGTGGTTGGTGTCGATGTGTTTTGTCTACGGATTAAAGAGCGCGTGGTTACCTTGGTTATGGCCCATTTTTAATCAAGTATTCCTGATGGTCTATTTATCTAGTTGGTTACGCCGTTCAAATGTCATGACTGGAGCTCAATGGCTACAAACGCGTTTCGGCTCTGGTAAAGGCTCGGAGCTTTGTCAGTTAATCGTGGTAATTTTCGCCATTGTCAGTGCTGTTGGTTTTATTGCTTATGCATTTAAGGGAATAGGAAAGTTTGCAGCAATTTTCTTTCCCTGGGGCTTATCACCTGATACTTATGCGATCATTATTTTTGCTATTACGACTCTCTATGTTGTGAAAGGCGGAATGTACAGTGTTGTTTTTACTGAAATTGTGCAATTTATAGTGATGACCATCGCAGCGATTAGTGTCGGGGTTATTGCGATGAAAGCTGTGAGTGTTGAGCAATTAGCGCAAGCTACTCCAGATGGTTGGGATGAGTTATTTTTTGGTTGGACACTAAATCTTAATTGGCAAGGTGTTATTGATAGTGTCAATGTAAAAATGAATGAAGATGGCTTTGAGCTATTTGGCCTACTGGTAATGATGATGGTTTTTAAAGGTGTAATATCAAGTATGGCAGGTCCTGTACCAAACTATGATATGCAGAGAATCCTGGCTACGAAGAATGCAAAAGAAGCGGCTAAAATGAGTGGTTTTGTATCTTTAGTGATGTTTTTCCCCCGCTATATGATGGTTGCGGGTTTAACAATACTCGCTCTGGTTTATATGGGACCTGATATCCAATCGCAAGGCAGTCACTTTGATTTTGAACAAATATTACCTTACGCCATTAATAATTTTGTTCCGGTTGGTTTAACTGGGCTGCTAATTGCGGGCTTATTGGCAGCATTTATGTCGACCTTTGCGGCAACAGTCAATGCGGCTCCGGTCTATTTTGTGAATGATATATATAAGCGCTACTTTTGTCCTAATGGTGAAAATCGCACTTATATACGAGTGGGCTACTTGGTTTCGATACTTTTGGTTGTAGTTGGGGTGGGTTTAGGTCTTTTATTGAATACCATTAACGATATTATGCAATGGATTTTTGGAGCGTTATTTGGCGGTTATGCAGCATCGAACTTACTTAAATGGCATTGGTGGAGGTTCAATTCTTATGGTTACTTCTGGGGCATGATGGCAGGCCTAGTAGGCTCACTAATTTTACCTTTAGTTATGCCGGATGTGCAGCCATTAATGGCTTTTCCTCTACTATTGTTATTTGGCTTAATAGGATCGATAGCCGGTACACTTCTAACACCTGCTGAATCTGAAGAAGTACTGTGTGAATTTTATAAGCGTGTGAGACCGTGGGGGGTTTGGCAACCGATACATGATAAAGTCTGTGCTAATGATACTGAATTTAAAGGGAATCAAGATTTTCGCCGAGATATGACAAATGTTGCCATTGGTGTTGTTTGGCAAATGACACTAGTAGTAATGCCTATTTATCTTGTTATCCGTCAATGGTGGCCGATGTTGTGGGCTTTAGTCGTGTTACTTATAAGCTCCTGGCTTCTGAAAAAGAATTGGCTTGATAAACTTGAAGATTAAAGAGTATTAGGGGTACTTCTAATAATCCTTGTGCCCCTAAATTTCCTTTAATTATCAATTGGCAAGTAGTACATTAACAGTTTTTAGTAGCTCGGCATCATCTAATCTGCCGTAATGCATAATAATATCCTGTTTACCATCTCCGTTGATATCCTCATCTAAAATATTTTCGCTGTCAGTTGGAACCTGTGTAGCAAATTTAATTACCGATGATGAATAGGGTTTCTCGCTATTCTTTTGAGCAAGTACAACATTAATCTTTTTACTATCACTTGAAAAAATAAGATCCTTAAAATTGTCACCATTGACATCGATAACCTTGGTTAATGGAAAACCACTTTGTCCTTGACTGATACTAAACTTTAGTTTGACTTTTCTTTGGGCTAATGGCTTTTCTTGAAATCTCTCATTTTCGTCCATCGTGAATACTAAAAATTTTTGCGCAATACCTCCTGATAATAAAGCTCCAATAATTTTGCTTAGGCTTATATTAAAAGAAGATGTCATTACCTCCAGGGTACCGTCGTTATCAATATCTACAAATACAAGGTCTGATAGTGTTTTCTCTGGTGCGATCATAGTTGTCGCTACCTTTTTAAATCGAGTAAGGCCTGATTCTTTATCTCCAAAATAGAATTCATAATCATTTGTACGTTTAAAAACACCAGAACTTTTTGTTAAACGGACAACCAAATCTGGAGCACCATCACCATTCAAATCTTTAACGTTTTCCAAATAACGATAAGAAAGTTTACTCTGGTCTAAACCCTGCCCATCATCTTCATCAACCTCCCACCACTCTTGGTTATGAATATCATCTGATATTTTAATAGCTACCGGTGTCGAAGAAAATTTTCCTGTATCATCTTGCAAATATACATTAATGCCTTCCTGGTGAGACTCAACAATATCACTCTTGTTGTCAAAGTTCATATCAATAAAAAATAAGGGTGGCTGAGAGAAACTAACACCACTAGAATTTGATTTTACCGACGGCGGTATAGCTATAGGTTGATATGTCCATCCGCCACTATTCTTATCTGATAGCCATAAATTTAGACGTTCAAAATGTGGTAGAACTATATCGTCTTTTTTGTCATCATTAATATCTTTAACAAAGTTTCTTTGTTTTAAAGAGGGTACTTCATCTAATAAAAAAATTGATTTTATTGCAAGAGCTTCCTCGATCTTTGGGTTATTCTCTTGTTGTTTTTTCGGTGGTATGTACTTTAACAGTTTGTCCTTAGTTAGAAAGTAAAGTGACTGTTTTTCTCCCACGCCTATGTCGTAAGCAATTACAGAGTCCGGAAGGCTAACTTTATCTAACTGGCTAAATTGTTTATTTCCCTGATCGTATGTGAATATACTTAGCCATCTTTTTTCATTGTTATCTGTACCAATGAAAATCAACTCTTTACCTTTGTGTTCGGTTAGGTTAGCTGCTAAGGCTGGTTGCTTAATAGCAAAAGGTAGCGTTACTTTATGAGTAGTAAATAGGGGATTTTGGGTTTGCGCGCTAGTCTTGGTCGCGCTTGATAGTAGACCTATTAATAATATTGCTGCATACATGTACGGATATAGCATTGAATATTCTCTAACATCTAGACTGTTTTGTTGTATTTACATCACTTATGTAGTGATGATTACTATATACTTGGCCTCCTTGATGATTTCCGATCCATGTTTGATGTACTTAAGCTCTCCTACGTCCATATAGTAATTGCTGTAAGCTGTATAGAGAGCTAATTAAATACAAATAGTTCATAATAGAAACGGTTATTTTGCCGTCTATTGTTGTTACTTCCGTTACCCATAGCCTCACTATGTCTACATGGGTTGTAGGTAAGGGGCGTGAGCTGGGAGCGGAAGCTCTGAGCTGTAGTAAGCGTTTAACCAGACAACAAAATTCCTCACATTTATGACAACCTATTATAGTTAATCAGCTCTAAACTAATCTCTGACAGAGGAGGCATCAAATGAGAACTGGAATTTTACTATGTCTACTGGCTTTTATGCTGGTTATTAGCGGTTGTTCGTCGCAAAAAAAGGTGAATTCAAAGGATTTAGATGGCATAGCTGAAAGTTATGTACGCTTAGTGTTAGCTTTGGGCCAACATGATGCTGGATATGTTGATGCATACTATGGACCTAAAAAATGGCAAACGGATATTCAACAGCAGACACTTGATGATATTTTATCCAGTGCAACTGCGCTTATTGAACAACTAAACCAGGTTGAAGTGTCTAGCGAAGAGTTAGTCGTTCTTAGGCACCGCTACCTTCTGAGGCAGCTGGGTGCATTGTCTGCATATGTCAAAATGCTTAAGGGGGAACGTTGGAGCTTTGATAAAGAATCTCAAGCACTATATGATGCTGTCGCCCCTACCCATACAAGGGAGCACTTTCAAAAGATTGTAGATCAGATAGACGAGCTGTTGGTAAAGGATGGGGCCGAAGGGGATTCATTTATTGAACGTATTGAGAATTTCCGCAAAGAGTTCATTATTCCACCAAAAAAATTGGACGCAGTATTTAAAAGAGCTATTGAGGCATGCCGTGAGCGCACGCAGAAATACATTGATCTACCCGAAGGGGAGAGCTTTGTCGTTGAATATGTTACTGATAAGCCTTGGAGTGGCTACAACTGGTATCAGGGGAACTATCACAGTTTAATTCAGGTAAACACTGATTTGCCTATCTTTATTAGCCGCGCTATTGATTTGGCTTGTCACGAAGGCTATCCAGGTCATCATTTATATAACACTCTGCTTGAAAAGCATTTAGTGAGGGACAAGAGTTGGGTAGAGTATTCTGTTTACCCTCTGTACAGTCCGCAATCTTTAATTGCTGAAGGGAGCGCCAATTTTGGTATTCAGATGGCCTTTCCTGGTGACTCTCGCTGGCAGTTTGAGAGGGATTACTTATTTCCTATTGCGGGCTTAAACCCAAAACGCGCCGAGCTCTACTACAAAATAGAAGAAGCCATGTCGGGTTTAAGTTATGCCGGCAATGAAGCCGCGCGTCGTTATCTCGATGGTGATATTAATGCCGATGCAGCAGCTCGTTGGTTAACGAGTTATTCAGCTATGGCTCCTGCTAGAGCACGACAAAGAGTAAAATTCATAGATACTTATAGAAGCTATGTTATTAACTATAACTTGGGCAAGGACTTAGTCCGCCAGCATATTGAAAAAGAAGCCGGCAGCGTAGACGATCAGCGCTGGAAAGTGTTTGCTGAGTTACTATCATCTCCTAGATTGCCATCAGACCTTAAGTAAAATATCTACTTATAAAATAAGCAAAACTCTTTGCTTATTTTATAAGTCTCCATGTTTATATCGAATTGTCGATAGACGTGCCAGCCTGTGTGATTCAATTAGTGTTAATCAACCGTCGTTAAGCCTATGACAATGATTGTATGAGATAATAGCGTTAATCAATTACAACTAGCCAACCACTACTACGATTGACTTTTTGCGCTGATACAAAATATGGAATCTAATATTTTAAATTTTCATGATCTTGTATTATTTATGAGTACTTTGGCCGCTGTTTACCTAGCATTAATGGTGGCTCTGGAAAGTAAAGGTAGCAGTCGCCTCTATCTTCCTGTCTTTTTGGTTTGCACTGCGATAGAAACATTATACATCATGTCGTTCTATTCGTTATTTGGTGCGACTTATATTGCTTCACAGATGCCTTTTTTCTACTTTTTTTTAATTGCAGCTTTCTATATTAAAGGCCAAACCTTATTTTTTTACGTAAGTTTCCGCGTAATAAAAAATTATCATATCACCAACAAATCCATTTTCCATATTACTCCACTATTTGTTTACATTTTCACTATTATTGTCTCGTATGACAGTAATAGTACCTTGTATCGTAATTTTTATACTTGGCAAGGAAATTTTGTGAACCCCTCCACATATCATCTAACTTTGATTATCTATGGCTTTGCTAGCTTGTATATTTTCATAAAGCATGGCTTGAAAGTATCAGAAAAAAAACAATATGTTTTTAAAGAAACCACTACCAATCAGCTATTGATGATTGTGGGAGGCTATTTATTTATTTGGTTCGTTGGTTTCAGTGCACATACTGCCTATCATCTAACAGAAAATATGAATATTGCGAGCAGTATAGGTAAAACGGCAATTTATTTAAATTTTATAATGTTAATTGCTTTATTTACTTTTTTCTGGAGAGCTAGGCTTGATTCTAATATGTATGAGCATAGTCATATTGAAGATGAACCTCAATTTAGACAAGACATGGACTTCAATGTAAGAAAAATTAGCCAGCTAATAGAAAATAAAAAACCATATTTGCAGCCTAATATGACTCTGGATCGTATGGCCCATGAATTAAATACTACTCCTAGAGCACTTTCTGTCGTGTTAAATGAATTTTATGGTATAAGTTTTTATCAGTATCTTAATCAAAACCGTATTGAGGAAGCCAAAAAGCTGTTAGCAAGCCAGGGGAAAAGAACGCAGATATCCAGTATTTATAGCTTGGCAGGCTTTACCAGTCGTACGACTTTTAATGTTAAATTCAAAGAGTTTGTTGGGCAAACTCCCAGTGAATATAGACGTGCTGTTATCAATAATATTCGATAATATCTCATTTCTTTAATATGACTTTTTAGTGTCATAATCCATTGTAACTGACCTTATAAGTATAAGTTTATGCTATCTGCATTTATCCGAGCTAATAGTTGCGTATATTTGACCTCGTAAAATAATTTATTTTCTTAATTTTTTTCAAAAAATTTAAAATATTTTCTTTTACTATCAATGGCTTATAACTGTTCGTCTAATTTCTTTCATTCGAACATTTTTTCTCTGGACAGCATTTTTAACCTGAATTCAAATGGGCTGCTCCTAGGTAGTCTGTTAGCTACACATTTAAAAGGTTAAAAACGATGAATATGAAAAAACTTAAGAACTTTGGCTTCTTATGCATATTATGGAGCCAGCTTTTTGTCTTGCACGATGGGGTTGCTGCGCCAGCATTTGAAACTGGAGTACACAGAAATTTATTTGTTGAAATGGGAATTGCCGCTTCTGAGCAGGAAGTAGATAACAAAGTTTTAGGTGCGTATCAACAGTTGTTCCACGGCGACGCGAGCAGTGAAAAAGTGTACTTCGAGGTTGATAACAATATGGCTTACATTCTTGCTGTTGACTCCGATGATATACGTTCTGAAGGCATGTCATATGGGATGACGGTAGCCGTGATGATGAATGATCAAGTAGTCTTCGATAAGTTATGGAACTTCTCGAAGACTAAAATGCAGCATCAGACAGGTGATCGGAAGGGATATTTCTCTTGGCAATTGCAAGCCAGTGCACCCTTTACCGCGATTGATAAGAATGCGGCTCCTGATGGTGAGGAATATTTTGTTATGGCATTAATGTTTGCTTCAAATCGTTGGGGTGATGGCGAGGGAATTTATAACTATAGCCGCGAAGCAAATTTTATTTTGGATGAAATGGTAAATAAAGCAACTAATGCGACACAGGTGCCAATTATAAACCCTAATTACAATCAGGTTATTTTTACACCTGATAAACGTTCCGAAGCATTCACCGATCCATCTTATCACTTGCCCGCGTTTTATGAGCTTTGGTCTCGTTGGGCTATCAAGGACAACAGTTACTGGCGATTAGTGGCGGAGACCAGCCGCGATTTTTTTGAAAATGCTGCTCACCCTGTAACCGGATTATATACCGATTATGCCAATTTTGATGGTAGCCCAAAGGTCACGAGCTTTAATCCAAATAGCCATCTCTCAGCCTTTGATGCCATGCGAACAATTCAAAATGTAGCTGTAGACTACGCGTGGTTTGAAGACGACCCGCGTTCGGTAGAGTTAGCAAATCGTATTCTGACTTTTTATAACGATCAAGGTAACTATGTCACTGTGTATACTCACGACGGAGTGCCTCAGGTGGAATATCGCAGTGAGGGGCACGTGGCAATGAACGCTGTGGCAGCTTTGGCTTCAGATTTACCAATAGCTAAAAGGTTTGTGGAAGACTTATGGCAGTTGCCGATTCCCACAGGAAAATACCGCTACTATAACGGCCTATTATACATGCTGGGGTTATTACACACTTCCGGTAAATTTAAGATTATAAAGCCTAGCAGCAATAGTGGAATACCAAGTGCCGGCGATGTAATAGTAACTACTAATAAAAACGAAAGTGTTGACATTAACTTATTAGGGTCTGATCCAGGTGGTCAAATTGCTTCTTACTCGATTTTATCTAGCCCCACGCACGGAAGTGCTGTATTGAATGAGAATATTGCAACTTATACACCTGTTTCTGATTTCGTCGGAAATGATAGTTTCTCATACATTGTTATCGATAATGATGGTAATCAATCGCAAGCTGCTAAGGTAACTATTTCGGTGAATGAACTAATGGCCGTTAGCTGTAACATTGGTAATGCTGATATTTGGAATTCAGGGTTTGTATTAAATAATATTGTTGTTACCAACACAGGTACGGAAACGTTAAATGGTTGGAAGATTAGTATTCCTGTACAAGTTCCGGTGCAAATTAGTGGCTTTTGGAATGCTAATGTTGTGGTTGAAGACCATATAATTTTTGCTTCTAGTGATAATGTCTTAGCTCCAGGTCAGTCTAATAATTTTGGTTTTCAAGGGAGTCATAATGGTGGCTTTGTTGTTCCCGAATGTTTAGGTAGTGGTGTCGACACATCACCAACTCCCGGAGACAATATCCCTGGTACAGGTAGTACTGTCTGCGAATATAATATTCAAAATGAGTGGGACTCTGGTTTCGTTGCATCTATTCGTATTACTAATAATTCCACCACTGTATTAACAGATTGGCAGCTTAACTGGGAATACAACGATGGCTCGACCATAGTAAATTATTGGAATGCTGTGCTCAGCGGGAATAATCCTTATCTCGTTGCTTCAAATGTATCGATCTCACCTGGACAAAGCATTGAGTTTGGTATTCAGGGAGAAAAGAGCTCTGCTAATCCTGCGCAAATTCCTAGCTTGATGGGTAGTGCTTGTCAGTAAGCGCTTCAATATCTTGATCTGGTCATCTGGTAATAGTATGTGTGGCCAGATCTTAATAAGCTCTAAATAAAAACTTGCATCTATAGAGAAAATGGTATCAACTTGGTATTAGTAAATACCACGGTTACCAAAATATGTTACTGCGAATATTCTTGCTAATTTTTATTGTATCTCTTACGCCCTCTACTTTTGCTAGTTCAAAATCAGAATGGATATCTTTACTTGATGATAATTTAAGTCAATGGGATAACTATCTAAGCTACTCATTTAAGCCCGGTTATGATGGTTCTCAGCCTATTGATTCAAATGGCAAACCTATCTCTCCTATTGGAGAAAATAGTGCTCTTGCTGACAGAATATTTTCTGTAGTTAAGACGAATAACGAACCTATATTGAAAATATCTGGTGAAATCTATGGTGCCCTAATCACTAAACAGAGTTTCCGTAACTACCATTTGCATATGAAGGTACGTTGGGGGGAAATGAAGTGGAACCCGAGAAAGGCATTGTTAAAAGATAGTGGTATTCTCTATCACTCGGTTGGCCCTCACGGGGCCGAGTATTGGCGCTCATGGATGCAAGGTCAAGAATTCCAAATTATGGAAGGTCACATGGGGGATTATTGGAGTCAAGCTACGTCTGCTATGGATGTCAGAGCTTATACACCAGAGTATATTATGAATCCTATTGCCAGTACCACACAGCCTTTTTTATCTGTTGGCCATAAAGAAAAAATTAAAGGGTTGGTAATTCGCAGTGACAATCATGAAAGTCCTGAAGGGGAGTGGACGAGCCTCGACCTGATTTGCCACGAAGGAAAGAGTTTGCATATTGTTAACAGCAAGGTCGTTATGGTACTAAAAAACTCACGCTATGAAAAAGATGAAAAGTTTATTCCTTTAGATGAAGGGAAAATACAGTTACAAAGCGAAGCCGCTGAAATTTTTTATAAAGATATAAAAATTAAAGAAATAGATAAGCTTCCCAAAAAATATACACCATTATTTAACTAGATTCTATTAAGGTAAGTTAATAGTCTCTAGTTACTATCTCATATACTAAGCGTGCTGCTAGTTTTGCTGTTTGGTCGTCGCGGTCGTATTTTGGGTTGGTTTCCGCTATATCACTAAGCAGTAAATGAACTTCATGCTTCGCGCAAAGTGATTTTATTTTGCGAATCAGTTTTATAGCAATTTGAGGTTCTATTCCCAATGCTGCAGGAGCACTAACGCCAGGTGCATATCCACTATTGAATACATCCATACATATGCTGAGATATAGATAATCTAAATCCTTTATATAATCGTCAAGTTGCTGATATATCTTTGTATTATTCCCTTCGTAGACTTCAGTATCCTCAAGCCATTTAACATTATTTTTTCTTGCATAGTCAAATAAAGCATGAGTATTACTACTGGGGTTTATCCCGACAACAAAATAATGAAAAGGCAAGTTTTGCTGTTGACAATATTCATTGCATTGACGAAAAGGAGTGCCCGAGGAAGAGGTGGAGTTGGGAGTACGTAAGTCAAAATGTGCATCGAAATTGATAATTCCCATATTTGGGCTTTTATTTTTTTTGGCTAGGTATTTCTGTATGCCAGAAAATGATGCCCATGCCACCTCATGGCCACCACCCAAAATTATAGGTCTTCCATTTCTTTCAAGTATATTATTTATATGGTATGCGAGAATTTCTTGGCTATCTTCCAATTTATTGTTTACACAAACCACATTGCCGTATTCAAAAAAATTAAATTGCTTTGTGCACGTTAAACTAGCGAGTGATCTACGTATGTGATCAGGGCCTTGAGAGGCACCTATACGGCCTTGATTTCGATGTACACCTTCATCACAGGCAAAACCTAGTATGACTATAGCCTTATCATAATCGATAGGGTTTTTTGTTCTACTAAGTCTCTGATGCCAGCGCAGTCCATTATCGCCATCTTCATGATCAACTCTACCTTGCCAGATATTGGTATCTATTTCTTGTAACATATTAATAGAAACATTCTAAACTTAAATTTCTTGTTGATGTCCTGCTATCCAAGTCTTATTGGGTAACACAGCAGGGGTTTCATATACTAGTTCACAGGGATTCGTTATAGGCCATAAAATAAAATCGGCATCGGAATTTTTTTGAATTACCCCTTTACTATTTAGTCTAAGCGCCTTCGCGCCATTTATCGTAATTCCCTTTAAGGCTTCTTCAGGAGTTAAGCCAAATAATACACATGCCATATTAGCCGCTGTAAGAATAGAAAATATGGGTGAGCTACCGGGGTTTAAATCAGTAGCAATAGCTACCGGTAAATTGTACTTTCTTATATACTGTATGGGTGGTTTTTGTTTCTCATTCAGGTAGTAGTATGCTCCTGGTAGTAGTACGGGAATAACTCCAGATACCTTCATTTTCTTTACTTGATGTTCATCAGCATATTCTAAATGATCTGCAGATAAACCATTGTACTGGCAAACAATATCTGTGCCTTGTGACTGGCTTAGTTGCTCTACATGGCCTTTAATTGGCAATCCTAAGCTCGTCGCAGCTGAGAATAATTGTTGTGCATGTTGTTGGCTAAAGGCAATGGATTCGCAAAAAATATCGACGGCATCTGCCAATCCGAGCTGCTTAATCTCGGGTAGTAATTCCTCGCATACCCATTGAATATAATCATCTTTAGTTCCGCTAAAATCTTTTGGTACAGCATGAGCGGCTAAACATGTTGCAATAATATTTAATGGACTATCTTGTTTTATTCTTTGAATAACACGAAGTAATTTGACCTCACTCTCAAAATTTAAGCCATAGCCTGATTTTATTTCTAAACTGGTGACACCACTTTGCTGTAAACGTTTTATTCGAGATATGGCAATGTTATATAAATTATCTTCACTAGTACTTCTCGATGCGTTTACCGTGCTCATAATACCGCCACCTTCATTGGCAATAGCCTGGTAAGACTTTCCTTGTAATCTGAATTCGAATTCTTTGGCTCTATCGCCGCCGTAGACTAAGTGAGTATGGCAATCCACAAAGCCTGGTGTGATCAATTTTCCGTGAGCATCAAGCTCGTATTTGGCATTAAAAGCTTGCATGTCAATATTATCGCCTACTGCAACGATTTTCTTATCTCGCCAAGCTAAAAACGCATTTTCAATCATTCCATAAGGTGCGCTTACTTGCTCATCAAAGGTGGCGATAGTCGCGTTATATATAATGCCATCTACAGTCATCAATGTCGTACTCGATATAGAACCAGTTAACGTGCTTTATTGATTTACAGGTATGAAAATATTAGTTGTATATACAACTTGTTTCAACTATTATTTTTCTTATTATTGCTTATTTAATGTCTGCTAATAGGCCTTGAAGGGCGTATCTAAATAGATTTAATGATATATAAAACATGCCAAAGCCACGGTTTGAAGTTATTAAACAACACATTATCGATAAAATTGAGAAAGGTTCTTGGGTTTCCGGTGATACAGTGCCATCGGAAAATCAATTATCTGAACAATTTTTGGTAAGCCGCATGACTGCTAGGCGGGCGTTAAGTGAATTGACTCAAAGCGGTGTGCTGGAACGCATACAAGGTGCGGGTACCTTTGTAGCTGAGCAATTACCGACAGGCTCGTTATTAGAGATACGTAATATCGCCGATGAAATTGCCGAACGAGGTCATTCTCATAAAGCTGAAGTCTTGTGTTTGGAAGAGCGTATAAGTGACGAGAAAATGAGACACCTGCTGGCACTTAATGCGGGACAGAAGTATTGGTTTAGCCGGGTTTTGCATTTTGAAAATAATTTGCCAATTCAATTAGAAGAACGCTTTGTCAACGCTAAGCTAGTGCCTGATTATTTGCAGCAAGATTTCTCTCAGATCACTCCAGGCGCCTACCTTACACAAGTAACTCCTTTAAGTGAAGCTGACCATTGGATAGAGGCGATCAATGGCAGTAGTAAAGTATGCAAGCTTTTAGCAATGAAAAAAAATACCCATTGTTTGAAAGTTTCACGGCGAACATATAGTCGTAAAAAAAATGCTAAGACCAAGCAACTAGATATCGTTAACTTTGCATATTTGTATCATCCTGGTGATCGTTATCGTCTGGGTGGTCATTTAAATTTTTAAGGTGATATATGAATAATCTACGCATGGACAAAAACCGTGTTATCAAAGCCGCAACGGGGACAAACCTATCGGCTAAGAGTTGGTTAACTGAAGCTGCTCTACGTATGTTGATGAATAATTTAGACCCTGAGGTAGCAGAACATCCTGAGGCATTGGTTGTTTACGGCGGGATTGGACGTGCAGCACGTAACTGGCCATGTTTCGATGCAATTGTCGATATATTAAAGCGTTTAAATGATAACGAAACACTTTTGATACAGAGCGGCAAACCAGTGGGTGTTTTTACCACTCATGAAGATGCGCCTAGAGTATTAATCGCTAATTCAAACCTAGTGCCTCATTGGGCTAATTGGGATCACTTTAATGAGCTGGATAAGCAAGGGCTTATGATGTATGGCCAGATGACAGCTGGTTCTTGGATTTATATTGGTTCTCAAGGTATTGTGCAAGGAACCTATGAAACTTTTGGTGCTGTTGCTACACAACATTTCTCTGGTGATGCCAGTGGTAAATGGATTTTAACGGGAGGACTTGGAGGAATGGGGGGAGCACAGCCTTTGGCGGCCAGCATGGCAGGGTTTTCCATGTTAGCTGTTGAGGTTGATGAAAGTCGTATTGATTTTCGGATTAAAACAAAATATCTCGATGCCAAAGCTACTAGCCTTGATGAAGCATTGCGACTGATTGAACAAGCGAAACATGATAACACTACAATTACGGTTGGCTTACTGGCTAACGCCGCAGATATCTATATTGAACTTGTTAAGCGTGGCATTACGCCTGATGTTGTAACAGACCAAACCAGCGCTCATGATCCTCTCAATGGTTATTTGCCACAACAATGGACTTTGGAACATGCTAAAAAAATGCGTGAGCAAAATCCACAAGATGTAATTAATAGTGCTAAAGAGTCAATGGCTTGTCAGGTACAAGCTATGTTGGCTATGCAAGATAAGGGGGCTGCAGTACTTGATTATGGAAATAATATTAGGCAAATGGCCTTAGAAAAGGGTGTTAAAAACGCTTTTCACTTTCCTGGTTTTGTACCTGCATATATTCGTCCTTTATTTTGTCAAGGCATTGGGCCATTTCGCTGGGCCGCTTTATCTGGTGATCCGCAAGATATCTATAAAACTGATGCCAAAGTAAAAGAATTAATTCCTCATAATAAACATTTACATAACTGGCTTGACATGGCTCGCGAGAGAATTCAATTTCAAGGCTTGCCAGCGCGTATATGCTGGATAGGATTGGAAGACCGTGCTCGTATTGGTCAGTCATTTAATGACATGGTGGCCAGTGGTGAATTAAAAGCACCTGTGGTTATCGGTCGAGACCATTTAGATTCTGGTTCTGTGGCTTCACCAAATCGTGAAACCGAGGCGATGAAAGATGGATCTGATGCAGTATCGGATTGGCCGTTATTGAATGCTTTATTAAATACTTCCAGTGGTGCTACTTGGGTAAGTCTGCACCATGGTGGCGGCGTTGGCATGGGGTTTAGTCAACACTCTGGTGTAGTTATAGTATGTGATGGAACTGCAAAAGCAGGCGAGCGAGTAAGTCGAGTACTATGGAATGATCCCGCCACTGGTGTTATGCGACATGCGGATGCCGGCTATGACATCGCTATCGCTAGTGCGCAAAAAAACGGTCTTGATCTACCTATGTTGAGTCGTTCAACAGAAAAATAAAGCGAGGAGATAGGGCGAAAAATTATGAAACCACTTGTTATAAAGCCTGGTAAATTGAGTTTAAAAGAGCTCGCTTTAGCTAATCAGCAAGCATTATCTGTGTGTCTTGATGATAGTGCTATTGAAGCGATTGAATCTTCTGCTGATACTGTAAAAAACATTGTTACAGAAGGTCGCACAGTTTACGGTATTAATACCGGTTTTGGTTTATTGGCTAACACTAAAATTGCCGCCGAAGAGCTAGAAACATTGCAGCGTAGTATTGTACTTTCTCACGCTGCTGGCATGGGTGACTACATGGATGATGCCACGGTGCGTTTATTAATGCTGTTGAAAATTAATTCTTTAGCTAGAGGATTTTCTGGAATAAGGCTATCGGTAATTCAAGCTCTCATTACCTTACTTAATCATGAAATTTATCCTTGTATTCCTATTAAAGGTTCAGTTGGAGCTTCAGGCGACCTCGCACCTCTTGCTCATATGAGTATCGTGCTTTTAGGCGAAGGGCAGGCGAGCCATAGAGGTGAAATTATCTCTGCAAAAATAGCCCTTGAAATTGCTGGCTTAGAAGCTGTGACTCTAGCACCGAAGGAGGGATTGGCTTTACTTAACGGAACTCAAGCATCAACAGCACTTGCTTTACAAGGATTGTTAGAAACAGAAAACTTACTCGCTGCTGCTACAGTGATTGGTGCTTTGACGGTAGAGGCAGCTAAAGGATCTCGCAGCCCATTTGATGCTCGCATTCATGAAGCTAGAGGGCATCAGTCGCAAATTGATATGGCGGCTGCATACCGTGATTTATTAGATCATTCAGAGATCGAAGACTCTCATCGTAATTGTGATAAAGTGCAAGATCCTTATTCACTCCGATGTCAACCACAAGTAATGGGAGCATGCTTACAGCAAATACGCAATGCAGCAGACATTATTGTTACTGAAGCTAATGCAGTTTCAGACAACCCTTTAGTTTTTTCTGGTGATAATGATATTTTATCCGGCGGCAATTTTCACGCCGAGCCTATTGCAATGGCAGCAGATAATTTAGCTTTAGCAATAGCTGAAATTGGCGCTATATCGGAACGTCGAATGGCTTTATTAATTGATAGTGAGTTAAGTAACTTACCTCCCTTTTTAGTGGACAACGGAGGCGTAAACTCCGGTTTTATGATTGCACAAGTTACCTCCGCTGCTCTAGCAAGTGAGAACAAGACCCTCGCTCACCCTGCATCTGTCGACAGTATGCCAACCTCTGCAAATCAGGAAGATCATGTATCGATGGCAACTTTTGCGGCTCGAAGATTGCGAGATATGGTAGAGAATACTAATGGTATTTTAGCGATTGAATGGCTTGCTGCTAGCCAAGGTCTAGATTTTTTAGCACCACTAAAATCATCGAAAACATTAGAAAAGTCAAAGGCTCTATTGCGAAGTGCTGTAGCTTTTTATGATAAAGACAGATACTTTGCTCCCGATATTAAAAAAGCATCGGCACTAATTCAAGAGCATCATTTTCTATCTTATGTAATCAATGATATTCGTATCAGTGAATAATAATTGCAAACAGGTGTAATTTAATTAGGGTGACCGATTCATACACGTACAGTCTTTTGCCCCTTGATTTAGCAGGATATCATTATTATTCATCGTGCTTTCACCTTTGTGTTGCGGGTCAGAATAGTTGGCACCTTATCAGACGGTTCATACCATTCCTGGAAAGGCGTTTCATGGAGTAATATGACGCGGCATGAACGTATCATGCTCGCGTCATAAGAAATTAATATATTGCTTAAAAATGGCGTTTTATACTCATTATTGGCGCGAATGGCTAACCATTGAAATGTAGGACGGCTGGTAAAATATCGAATTAATCTTCATTCTTACCCCACATACAAGGATCGCTGAATGTTTCCCGATATTAAACCACCTAAAACGCATATTGAACGCTTGCTTGTTCAATTCGCAAATATTAAAAAACCAGCATTAGCGGATTTTATGGCCTTTCGAGCACGGGCGCAGGTGGGTGATTTTCTGGACAAATACCGCGTCCAAGCATCTAATATGACTCAAGAACAGCTACAGGCTGAAACGCACTCATCTAAGCGCATGGCGGGTTATATGCGCCGTGCTGGTGATCCGCGTCCTTCTTCTCGATGCGATGCCCATGCTATTATATCGGGTCATCATGCTGATGCTGCGGTTATTATTGGCGTGGGCGGGAATACGCATTGATGATCCGTTTAATGGATGCTGGTTGCCTAAAGACTGGGATGACCGTAAATATATGCCTAACTATCTTCGCCACGCTGTACCACATTGCCGTATTCATCATACTGAATATTATTTTTGGCTTAATAACAAAATTAACCCCCAGAATATTAAGACACCAGAGGCACTTATTAATACATTGCGTTTAATTCGTATTGCCTTGCAAAGTGGGAGTGTTCCACCTAATGTCATGCCTCAAACGGGGCGTTAGGAATTACTGATTTATGAACCTCTATACAATTGTTTTTGACCGCCGCCATTATGTTTCGATGATTTGGGATAGTGCGCAAATTATTAAACTGTCAAACAATGAACTTGACCATCGCATTGATATGAACGGTGCGCCTATTCGCCATGCTTCTATCTTTAAAGAACCTTTGCGTGTGACATTTACATCTAACAGCAAGGAAGATAAGGGACTATTACGACCCGAAATAACGGTACAACAAGGACGTTTTTATTTTAGTCAAAGAGCATATAACGTACTTAAGCCTCTTATTGAAAATGATGGTGAGTTTTTGCCTCTTATTGATGAACATGGGGATATGGCTTATGTTTTTACGCCTCTTCGGGTTGCTGAGGATGTCGCAGGGCTTAATACAAAACTAAGCCGTAAGAATCAATGGGGTGATTTAGAAAGCCTAGCTTTTCATGAAAATAAAGTAAAAGGCTGGACTGTTTTTCGTGCAGATTTTAATGCGCATATGACACCACAATGTAATCAAGCTGTCAAAGATGCAATTGAGGAAGCCGACTTGAAAGGTGTGTTTTTCACAACGGATTTGGGCAATGGTTATTCAAATCAATTTGATGAAGGTGTGCAGATAAAAAATTAATACAAAAAGCCAAGCCACGATGTGGCTTGGGTGGTTGTTTAGGTTTGTTATTTTACAAGCTTGGCGGTTGCTGTGTGTGGGCTTATTGTGGCAGCGTGCCCGTATCGTAATGCTGAAATTTATTCACGGCATTGTTGTAGCGGTCTTCACTGACATTGTCTAGTAGCCAGTCCGGGATGGTAAAGCCCCGTCCCGAAGCATTACCCCGCATAATCAGGTGCATATTGTTATCGGACACACTCAAATACGCCCAAAGGCTCTCTTTATTAGCCCGGCCCTTACCTACCGCCCCGCCTGTAAACAGGTTGCAAGTGGTAATATTTTGTGGAAAGCCATAGAAGGGAAATATTAAACCTAAAGTTTAAAAAAACATTTCTAAGTTTATAGTCATAATATTTTTATCAGGGCTATTTTCTATTGTGCTCTAATAGTGGCATTCAAATACATACACGACACGAAAATGTTCATTTACACTAGTAGTGAATGGGAGTTTGTCGCCCAGAACGATCATTGATGTAATAACGTGTAATAGATTTTCTGGTTTGTAAGGCGGAGTATGAGCTGATGACGGCTCTTCGCCCTTTGCGGTCATTGAGTAAAGATTTCGGTGAGATAAATTAAAAGTTACTTGCACTAACTTTTAGGAGGTTGATATTCGCTTAGCAGCCATTGATGATATGGAATTAATCCAAGATCAGTAGACCTGTTCTCTTGATCAGTTCATAGTAATCCAAGTTATTGAAATATAAAGGATCAGTAATATTGATAAAGGAAAAAAATTGTGCAGTACATCTTTTCTGACTTCTTAAAGACAAAAGATATCTGTCAGCTGTTAGCATATAAACATTTGTTTTTATTGATAAAAGTGCTTAAATCTAGTTAAGCTTTACTTTTGATCAAGAGAATGGTGATAAGTGGAGCAAGTCTATTGATTAAGCTGTTAGGCATCCATGAAACAGAGGTGTAGATGACGGACATATCAGTTAACCTTACAGATATAGATTTCTTACAGGAACGGTTAGACTTTTCCGAAATTAGTCCCATAGACTTAGAGAATCTAATATTTCATTTATTGGATGAGATGGGCTTTTCTAATTTAACGTGGAGGAAAGGAGGAGAAGGTAACTCTGCTACTGATGGTGGGCGTGATTTAGAGGCAACATTTTGGACTATTCTGCCTTCAGCTTCTAAAGAAGAAAAGTACTGGTTTGAAGTAAAATACCGGAAAAAACAATTAGAAAAATCACAAGTTCAAGGTACGATATTAAACGCCTCTGGAAATAACACTAAAGATAACGTTCTTATTATCACCAATGCTACAATATCCAACCCCACATTAGATTGGATCAAAGATTTTCAAAGTACACATAAAACTCCGAGTATTTCAGTTTGGCAAGGGCACGATCTAGAGCTTCTCCTAAGAAAAAACCCACGGACATTAGCCAAGTTCCTTCCATCATCGCTTGCATTTAGTGGACGTTGTAAAGTTATCGAATCCAAATTTTCAAACTTAATGCTCCTTCCTGCTGGGGGCGAGCTAGATGAATTATGGGATAAAAGGGATGAGTATTATGAAAACTCATATCTCACTTTAATAGCAGTTTTGGCAGAGGTGGCTTATGGAGATTTAGTTAACCACCAGTGGGGGCTAGATCTAGATGAAGTTAGGCTGTTCTCTGTTGCTGCAACTGGGATGCTAAATGTATATCCATTTATATTTAAATGTAGTGCTTTAAATAGAGAACAAACTCCATTAATTCAGGGCTTGTCCTATTTAATGCAATGTCTTCTTTTTAGGTCTGGTGAGGAGATAACTGCTAAATTGCTGTTCAACCCTGAAGAATTCGATGAAACAAGTACAGAGCTACCTGATGAATTTAAATTTAATCGCTATGAACCTATTTTTAACACTCTCTTTAATGAACTTAGTGTTCAATGTAGTGAGAATTATTGTTCTAAAGTTAGCCATATGACTAAGAATGAGGAAATTAACTACTTTAATAGATTCCTAAAATCACCTGTTAAAGAAGATGAAGATAAAATGCTTATCCTTAATTCGATACATGGAAACTGCGAAATTGGTATTGTTTCTGACGGTAGCTATTGCCCACTTGGTGATTCAGATGAGGCTCCCAAGACGCAAGCAGGTTTGATTGATAAACTTAAATTTGCTCGTGGGGTAATCATAAATCGGTCTGGGCTTCTAAGTGAAAAAGTCTAACAAAAAATTGCACGCGGACACATATTGCTACGCTCGTTTTTGTGTGAGTCGCTTCATTCCATTTTTACACAAAAATGCTCTCTGCAATATGGCCGGTGAGCTTGGCGTTATTTTCCTCAATTTATTCAAGCAATGGAGATGTAAAAATGAAATATATTTATCTGAGCATACTCTTAGCCCTGATTTCAGGATGCACAGCATTCACTTCACCTCGTGAAAGACCACTTTTAACGGAGAAATTTGAAGCCAAAGACGATGTATTGAAGAGTTTCGGAGTAGCAGCTACAGATGCAAATCGACGAGTTGCAATAATTGACATCCTCAGTGGTCAAATATGTGTTGAACCGCCGCCAGAAGCTGCTAATACGATCTCGGAGGCATTTTCAGCCTTGTTGGAGGCGGATGTAAAAGATCAAGGAAATCTAGGAGCGAGTTTATCTCAGTCCATCTCTCAGAATATCAGTCAGTTATATCGAAGAACTCAAACGGTACAACTCTATAGGGATGCAGTATTTGCACTTTGTCAAAGCGCCATTAATGGAACCGTTCTTATTGATTCGTCAACAAAAGCTATGGTGCAGCCTGATTTAAAAGAGCAAATCGCTGCTGAAATAAAAGCGCTAGGACAAGACGATTTTTATAGACTTGAATTAAATGATCTTGAAGCAAAGGGTTTTTATAGCACCAAAACTCTAGACGCGTTAAGCATTAGGAAAGGACAGCTAGTAAGTCAAAATAATACTGAGCAGGCGGAAAAAGTCGAAGCGCTAGTTATATCTCTTGGGGATAACTTAAAAAGAGCAGAATTTAGGCGTCGTTTAGAGGACGGTCTACGTGAAGCTTTCGATGTGCTCAAGGAGGAGCTACCACAATTCTATGAAACAGAGAAGCTTAGATTTATAGTAGAGCTTGGGAAGCCTGTTAAAGTGTGTAATACAAATAGATCTTACTATGAAAATAAAGAAGCGCAAGATGGCGATGAAACAGAGGAAAAGCCTCTCAGATTAAAATCGGAGAAAGTAACTTGCGAAACCAAGCTTCCCCAAGGTATAGAAAAAGTCATTGGCGAGTATGCCAAAACATTACAGGCAACAGAAACTAACAAAGCCAGCCAGTAGGACGCAGCAAAGCTGCGCCTCTACTGGCGGCGTTAATATCTCTTTTGTGGAATTTTTTAACATTAACATATTAAAAATAATCGACGTCGAATAGAGCTTTAGCAGACATACAAAATGATAGTATTAAAGGTAAAAAATCGCCCTTTGCGGTCATCGATGATATCCGGTTAATTCAATATCAGTAGACCGATTCTCTTGATTAAACTGTTAAGTTCAAATGAAAGCAAATCTACCATATGGCAAATCCAGCCAGAATGATTATGCAGGATGAAGACGATCCAAAGGTTTTTGAACTTGCCGGTGAATATGAATCAGACTTGAAAAAGGGATTCTATATTTGCATTGCGCTACTTTCTCTAATGGTTGGCATATTAGAAACTTATTAAATAATGCTGTCCCCAAATACCTCAAATTCACTTTCAAAAATAAACCGTTACGCTAATCACGAATTGCTCATACATAAAATTGTGCTTTGACTGGGGGCAACAGGTGCTGAGGTCAGTTGGGCTTCAAACTCTGTTTTTGTGTTCTTGGAGGCGCTTGTCGCGTTATCTCACCTCCAAATTCTATAGGTATACTCGTTAGGGAATGTTAATAGGCCCTAGTGATTTAACAAAATAGGGTAGAGCGTTCTAGCTTTTGGGATATATTTATCAGCAGGAAAGTTACGTGTTTGTTGCTCTCCCTCAGAATAGTGAAATATGGGACCAATATGTACGTTATTGTGGCCAGACATACGGCGGGTATCATTATGATTTTCTTCTAGAATTTCATTGCCATAAAGAAAGTTATTCTTTTTCGATCGCATGAATCCTCTTACCGATGGGCCCATTATCGCTCTATAATCTGGTGTTGTATTTGGCATATCTACAGGAAGTGTAATGCGATTATTTTCCACTAAATTATTACCGTCATCATTTTGGTAGAAACTGATTTCCTGCCTCAAGTCATTATCGTAAATAACATTATATTCAACACCGTCCCCTTGAATGGCAATATGCCTAAGGTGTGTTATTTTAGATTGTGTGAGTAAATTATATGCGCCTAAGATGAAGAAACTACCATGATCGGCATCATGTTTATTGTGTACTCCATCCACATTTAAATTGCGCATAGTAATGTATTTGGCGTTACAAATAAGAGGTGCACCTGCACTATTTATAATATCGACACCATCAATCCATGAATCTTCAGCTTCCTTAAACATGACAGATACATTGTTATTGCCCGGGAGCTCATAATTTTTTGCACTATCTTGATTAAGCCACTTATATTGAGGTTGTCCCCAAACGCCTTCTATTCTTATATTATGAATACCACTATTTTTGACACCTTTACCAAAGAAAAAAGCGTTACCGTCTACCATTGATATTATCGCAACTGTTCTGTCTCTGGATTCTCCACTTAAAATAACATGTGATCGCATGGTGACTTGCTTATCAATTTGGTAAACACCATTTTGCAACAATACCACACCTCCACCTCGCTGTGCCGCTTTATCTATAGCATTATTAATGCTATCTGAGTTGCCACCATCAAGGCTTATCTGCACGGTATAAGAGTCTATTGGTGGTATTCCTCCGCGGACTCCTGCTGTTATCCATTGCTTAATTTGAGGAAAGTTATTGTCAAATTTATTTGCATCAAATGTAACATCTTTGTCACCAGGCCGAAGCTGAAGACTTGGGTTGCCCGGCATTCCACTATCGATCGGAGTGGGTGGTAGAGTAATACTACTATTTGGCGGTGGGGTGACGTTAATTGGTGGTATGGGTGCACTACCATCTGACGGTGGAGGGTCTTCTCCACTTGATGGAATGGGTGAAGGTGTGGGGGTTACTCTCGGTTGTGAGTTGTCTTCTGTGGGAGGTAGCGGTGTTGGCATTGTCTCAGACATTTCCATTTCTGGTGATGGGTATGTCGCTTGAGGTAATTCATTTTGGCTACCCTCCATGATATTTATTCCCACTCGGCTCTCGCTTCCTCCTCCGCAGGAAAGTATACCCATTGAAGTAAATGCATTGATAAATAACTTAATCGGTAACTTAAGTTTAAGCATATATACGAGAGCATCTTAATGGTTAAAAATACAATAATTATCTTTTCATATTTGCATATCGCAAGATACTGATTATATTGATCTTATCGAAATAAATTTCTGTCAAGTGAAAAAATGAGAAATTACCTATATTTTTCCCGCAGCAATGTAATTAAATTAGGTTAATTTATGCAAAGTTTTCTAAACAGCTAATTTTCCCTAACATTTCAGTACAGTATGTTTATTTAATAAATCAGCTACTATAAATGATTATTTTAAACGTTTGATTAATTAATCGTACTTGCAAACCTTTATTATAAAGTTATTTTTATTTGTCTTACATTATGTAAGTTGCCATTTTTACTATAAAAGCTGACATAAAATAGAAATTTTGAAGCCCACTAAATAATTTTTTATTCTTGTCGTCAAAAACACTTGTTGTTTTTGGTGTCTAATTTGCCCAAAATTTAAAAAATAACTAAAAGAGTAAATTAAAATAGTAATCAGTATATATAGTATTTTAGTTTTAATTTGAAATTAATTTTATGGGTGAATATTTGCTTGCGTCATAAGATAGCTTTCTAGAGCAATATCGAGAACAAAGTTGGGTTCGAGATTAGATATATAGTTATTTTTAGCTATAAGACTAGGTATAAAAAGTGTCGGTAGCAGAAATTGTGGATATTCTGATGTACTCATCAAGTAGTCTATATCCCATTTTTGATAAATGTCACCCCAATGTTTAGAATAGCCTTCAATCAATTGCTTGTAGTCTTGTGCCGTTTTCTCTTTACCTAAGTAAGCTTTTTCAATATTACAAGAGTGTTGATCCTCCGATGAATTCATTATATCTGTCTGCGAAGTCATAGTTGCGGATGTACTTAGTAGTGCTGCTAGTTTACGCATCCTCTTATAATCTAGTCTTCTTTCTTTTTTTAAATCATACCAATGCCTTTGAAATTCTAGAGGTAGAATAATTCCCTTACTCATAAGGTAGAGCAAGGCATCTAAGATATAGCCGTGATGTAGGGTTTCATTGATGAACCAATTAAATCTAGTTTTATCTGTGTGCTTTTTAAATATACCTAGAGACTTTAAATATTTATCAACCGGGAATTGTGAGCATTCGAACCCTATCTTTATTCTTGAGATAAACTCTGATAAAGAATTTTCCTTTTCTATATGTTGCTCTAGTTTATTTTTAATGCTTTGAGCGCGCTTAGTTTCTCTTTCCCCCATATTACTACTATGGTTGCCAAGACCAAAACATTGGCTCATGATTTTCTTTGCGACAGATATTTTGATTATACTTTTATTGTTTAATCCAGCCGTTTTAAAAAGGGCTTCGAGTGTAGCCTGATAGCGCTTTTTTTCATGGTTAGTGCTGGGTGTGGGCTTGTTATTTTCTTGTAAATTTGATGCTATCGCTTTTTTATTAGCCGATGTCTTATATAAAGAGGAATATTCACAATGATTGAGTGTGGTTAGTAGGGTACGGGATGATCGGCTATTTATCGATATTGTTTGTGAATCTGTATTTTTTACTTGCGAGTTTTTTAACGAAAAAATAGTTCGATGTATTGTCGCCATATTGCCGACCATTATGTTTATTTCCTAAAAATATTGTTTAATGAATAAGATGAAATAGCTTTCAAAGCCATTAGAAGTTATTCAATCATTTACCAACAAGCCCAAGAACTATATAACATATTCGTGAATATAGTGTGGTTCTTTTAAATGTGGTTCTTTTAAATATTAATCACTATCGCTTATATAGTTTACGTGCTCGTACAAAAGTTCATTTTAATATATAGAGTTAGAGCTTGAAGTGTAATAGTAGAATGTTATCGAGCCATATATCTTAAAGATATTGTTTTGAGGGAGTGTGAATATTAACTAACTCCAAGAGAAGACCAGGGGCATTTGCTCCTGGCCTTTGATGAAAGTAATAAGCGTCTAAAAGACGTTTTAGCTTTTATAGATCTTCTTGCTTATTGCTCAGTATAGGTTGCATATATAGAGTATCTAAAGTTTGCTTGGGTGCTATTACCAAACAAATCAGGCATGTTGTTAGCGCTGTTGCTCCAGGTTCGATTGATATTTGCTCTGCCTGGGCTGCCGTTACTATAAAAAATACCTGGGTTATTTTGATAAATCCATGCCAACCAGATTCTTGTATTTGCAGGAACAAACACATCATTTTCTAAATTGATAGTCTGCCAATCCGTCGCACCACTGACAGTGGTAATTGGTGTGTTGGCAAGTAAGTTGCCTGGAGAGTTGTTGTCGTCAGCGTAGACTGCCAAGATCATATTACCGCTCCCACCTGTATGATACATGCTAATACTATTGAGGGTGCCGTCGGCGGGCATGATAAACGGCATTGCTCTGCGATTTTGTGTCGTAGTGCGTCTCGATTGTACTGTTGTTATTCCCACATTTGCGGTTGTAGGTATTGCATCAGTCACTTCAATATTTAATGTTGCACTATCATTAAATTCTCCGTCGCTAACGGACACAGTGAAACTATTTAAACCTAAATCTGTATCACTAGGGGTTCCAGTTAGTGCTCCGCTAGTCGCAACATTTAGCCAGGCAGGGCCAGAGGTTTTGCTAAATGACAAAGGATTGCCGTCAGGATCTGTAGCATCTGCTGTAATACTGGAACTGTAGTTGGAACCGCTTGCAGCATCGGCTTTATTAATAGGATCACTATTAAAGCTCGGCGCCTGATTTGGTCCTCCTATCTGCACACTAAAGCGCTCTGACATAGCGAAGAAAATATTATTACTACAACTCACCTTTATACGCGCATTGGTGGTTTCAGTATTGGGTATTGTCGCGCTGCCACTACCGTTATTGGAGACGTTACTGGCGATGGTGGTAAACGTACCGGCATTATTGCTTGAGTATTCGATATCTACTTGTGAGCAATTAACAGGTGAAGCACTTGTACCTGCAACGTCCCAACTGATTGTGGTGGCCTGTCCGCCGATAACTGAAGCTCCCGCCGATGGGCTGGTAATTGCAAATGCACGTCCTGTATTGGCAACTCTTATCACCATATCATCAATGGCTACTCCTCCTTTGGTATCTCGAACAGTAAATCTAAAATTAAGGTCTCGATTTGTTGTGGGTAAGGAATTACCTAGGGTTGAAGTATTATTTAAAATATCATCTAAATTAGGGAAAGTGCGTGATGGATTATTAGTCGGTGTTGTAGCTCTAAAAATTGGGCGATTACCATTGTCTACCATGGTCGCTGGGCTGCTAGATGCTGATCCTAGGTCATATTGCTCCCATATGTATGTTAGCCTCGCGTTATCGCCAGTATCGGCGTCTGTTGCAGTTCCATTAAGTGTGAACGATGTTCGTGCAGGAATAGTATAGTCAGCTCCAGCGTTAGCCGAAGGTGGAGTATTATTTGGGTTATTAACCGTTCCGCAGCGGCTGCCTCCACCATTAGTAATGAAGGCATTAATTTCAGTTATTGAATGTGTGTGAAAGTAAGGGTCTGAATTGCGTTGTAGGTTCTCGTCATCACAGATTCCTGCATAGCCCATTACCGTGGCGCCGCTGCCAGGCTCATAGGCCGCACTTGCTGACCTATTTCGTCCCGCGCAACTACCGCTGGAAGCATTAAATGTGTGTAAACCATCAAATTGATGACCTATCTCATGTGCTACGTAGTCTACATAGAAGGGATCGCCTACTGGCTGACGCAAGCCAGTTAAGCCTGCTCCTTTTCGGTTACTACAAACAGAACCCAGAGAAGCGACACCACCTCCACTAGTTTGAAATATATGGCCTATATCATAACTAGATGACCCAATAACGCTATTTATATTGCCGGTGTTACTGTTTAAGTCACTATTGCCATTTGTATATGGGTCGGTATTGGGGTTTGTATAAATGAGTTGATCATTGTTGCCAACTAAATTTAGCCGTACAGAAAGGTCAACCTCATAAAGCTCGTTGACTCTGTTAATAGCAGTAACCACAGCGGCAAGCCCACTGCTGACAGTGCCACCATGAAAGCGTGTATATTCACCTGTAGTGGCAACTGCTAAACGATAAGTACGGCGCAACCCATCTGGCTGAGTCGGTGCGAGTAGGGCAGCTTTTTCAATACTGAATTGTTGTTGATATCCGATTTCGTTAATAACCTTATCGGAAAATATAGGTCGCGACTGAGCATCTTGTTTTCGGTAGTTGATATATGTGTTATTTCCTGCTTTCTGCATTGGATCGATAAAAATTTGTTCGCCATTGTAAGAAAACATTCCGTGAAAGCCTTTTTCAGTTATATCAAAGCGTCCCCTGTTGTTAGGGTTACTTTCATCGTAGCCCCAATATGTCTGGATCGACGGAAATTTTTTGGCCAGCTCAGGCTCCATTATTGAGTCGCTGAATATTCTAAAACGTACAAACTTATTATTAGGTAAAGGAAGATCAACCAAAACCCCTTCATCATTCAATGTTCTCTCGGGTGCTAAGCTTAACGTGTTTTCTAATTGAAAAGGCTTGCTCTGCAATACGCGATAGCTTTTTAATTTAGATATTTCGGTGTTCGCAAGTTGTGCTGATGAAATTTTATTTTTGGAATCTGTCCATAGACTACTTACCTTATGTTCAGCGGCTATTACTGTACCTGTGAATATTGAAGTTAAAAATATCGGTATAACACTTCTCATCATAGTGTTCATATCTGCCTCGTAGTTTAAAAAAATTCTTCAGCTATGTGTGAGCTTTGCATGTATCTAGATTTGTAGTGCCAAGACGAATTTATTTGATAGTCCCTCACTTAATTAAATATGCCAATTATCTTTTTGTTTTAAGAGACGCCAATTTTCATCGTGTAAAAAATTATATTCTTTGTTTTTTTTAAATTTATAATTTTTTGTGGCACATTAATTTGTATGAAACTAGAAAATATATCGTTATTGAAAATACTCTTCGTATACCATTGCTCTATTTTTTGTAAGGGGAGTTTTAAATGTAAGAATATATATGTTGTTTTAAGCGGCGAATCTTTGTCAATGTGTGAGTTTTTCGACAAAAACAAATAAAATTGAATATATGAATTATATGTTTTTTTGTTCTGTTTCTATGGAGCTGATTGTTATTGAATAATTGATAATGCCAGTTAAACGAATTTAATTCGTTTTTTAATATAAGGTAAGTTTTAGAAAAGAAATTGGTATCTACTCCACCTCCACTTAGCCTGTCCATACAAGAATGACTGTTACTGTAGTCGCATCATCTACTCGCTAAATTGTTATATTAGCTGCCAAATATCTTGTATACTATGCATTATGTTAAGAGATTCAGCGCAGCTTATCGAATGGCTATAAGATTCTGTTGTGGAGTTATTAGTTCGATATAAGCATTTGCTGATCTACCTGTGGGGTTAATAGATAAAGGGTAAGTAATGATAGAAGTTGGTGAAACACATAGTTTAAGAGTGATAAAAGCTGTAGATTTCGGCTTTTTTTTGGACGCAAAGGAATTATCTGAGGTTTTACTGCCTCGTAGGCTTGCGCCAAAGGAATTATCCGTGGGTGATACAATCGAGGTTTTCTTGTATTTGGACTCAGAGGATAGGCCCATAGCTACAACTAAACGCCCAAAGGTTGAAGTTGGTGAGTTTGCTTATTTAAAAGTTATTGACACAACAAAGATTGGCGCTTTTTTAGATTGGGGTTTAGATAAAGATTTGCTAGTTCCTTTTTCCGAACAACATCGACCAATGAAAATAGGGCACTCGTATTTAGTGTATGTTTATCTTGATAAAGTTGACAGGCGTATAACAGCATCTTCAAAAATTGATAAATTCCTAGATGATGATGCTCCACATAACTTCTCTTCTGGACAGGCAGTAAATTTAATCGTCGCTAATACTACCGATTTAGGTTGCAAGGCAATTATTAACCACAGTTATTGGGGCATGCTGCATAAAAGTGACATTGAGGGCCGTATTAGCTTTGGTCAAAGTCTTGCAGGCTATATTAAACATGTTCGGCCAGATAAAAAAATAGACCTCAGTCTTAAAAGCGCTAACGATATTCGTGACAAAAATAGTGAAACAGTACTCAGCTATTTGAAAAACCACAATGGATTTTCCTCAATTCATGATAAATCTCATCCACAAGAAATTCAAAATGCCTTTGGCATGAGCAAAAGTGCCTTTAAGAAAGCCGTTGGCAATTTATATAAGAAGCGTCTAATTCGAATTGAGGTTAATGGCATTTTTTTAGTCGACTAAACACGCTTTGTACTATTTTTATTTTTGGTAATGCCTGTTCTAAATACTGCACATATAGTTTTATTTTTTAGCATTGTTAACAATAGCGCTTTATAAAGCATTCATATTCCTTTAGTTTTTTAAGCGCTATGAGTTTTATTTTGGTTTTAAAATGAATTTTCTGATTTAAAAACATCCCTTTTGTAACATATTTCAATTTAAAAAATTCCTTTTCTGTTTTCTAAAGTATCATGTGAATTAATTGTCGCTCGGGTTTTTATTTTTTATTATGTTTATTTAAAAAATAATAAAAGTATAACTTTTCTTTGGTTCTCATTTTTATAATTGTCATTTGTATTTATATTATTATTTTTTTTCTGTGATAAATTAAATTACACACTCTAATGACCGCAAGATAAAAAACTCTTTGTTGTTTTTTTGCAAGTTGGTCTTCTAGAGCCTCAACCCTGTAATCCTCGACACTATAATAAAAATTTATTATGGCGCCCCTACTCATAAAAGGTTAGGAGTCTTATGAAAACTTTTAAATATAAATCTCGTCTTGCTGCAGCAATTATTGCTACTCTAAGTTTTAATGCTTTTGCAGAAAATATAGGGCCGATGTCATTTTCTCATACATCTGAAATCTCTAAAGCTAAAGAGCTTTTGTTAAAACCGTTGGATAATAAAGAATTACTTGTAAGGGACGCACAAAGTTTTAATTCTGATGGCCTAGTTAGGTTTGCTGAGCCTCGTCAAGTTTCTATCAAACCGTCTAAAAATGCCTGGGATTATATTGCAAGCCCTAATGCTTCAGCGACTAATGCAGCAAATGTTGAAGGGGTATATATTTGGAGAAAAGTTATTAAGTCTCCTGGTGCACGTTCAATTAACTTAGGTTTTGGCCGTTTCGTTATGCCAGAAGGTGGTTCATTGCATATGTACACACCCGATGGTGAAAACTTGGTACGAGCTTTTACTTCAGAAGATAATGAGGAACACGGTCAACTTTGGACACCGATGTTGCCAGGCGATACTGTTGTTATTGAAGTAAATATTCCCGTTGACCAATTGGATGCTTTAGAGCTTGAATTAACTTCTGTTAACCATGGTTATGTTGGTTCGTCAGCACAAGAAGTTATGGAAAGTTTTCTGAAATCTGGATCATGTAATGTCGACGTGGTGTGTTCAGAAGGTGATGACTGGCGTGATCAGATTCGTTCAGTCGCTGCATATAGTACGGGCGGTAGTGCTTTTTGTTCTGGTAGTGCGATAAACAATACTGCTAATGATGGTCGTGGTTTTTTCCTTACCGCTGATCATTGCGGAATTAATGCTCAAAATGCACCTTCAATGGTTGTATATTGGAACTATGAGAATAGTACATGCCGCACACCTGGCAGTTCTTCTAGTGGTTCAAGAGGAGATGGCACATTAAATGAATTTAATACAGGGGCTATTTTCCGTGCCGGCTATGGTCCGACGGATATGACGTTAGTTGAACTTGATGACCCTATTGATCCAGCCCATGAAGTTTACTTATCAGGTTGGAATGCTAGTTCTTCAATTCCAACATCTGCGGTAGGCATTCACCATCCTAATGTTGAAGAGAAGAGAATCAGCTTCGATAACGACCCTTTATCTCTTTCAGGATCAACACATTTACAAGTCAATGACTGGGATGTAGGTACAACAGAACCCGGTTCTTCAGGTTCGCCTTTATACGACCAAGATAAGCGTATAGTTGGACAGTTGACTGGCGGTCGCGCGGCATGTGGCAACGATGAATTTGATATCTATGGATGGGTCAATGTTTCTTGGAACGGTGGTGGTACAGATTCTACTCGACTAAGCACATGGCTTGACGCTGCCGGCACAGGTGAATTGTTTATCGATGGACGCGAAGCTACGGGCGGTGGCGCTCCTACCCCGACCCCTACACCAATACCAACTCCTACACCAGGTGATGTATTAGCAGATGGTGTACCCGTTACTGGTATATCTGGTGCTACAAACAGCGAGAGGTTTTTTACTGTGAATGTTCCTGCAGGCACCCAAAGTTTGCGAGTGTTAATGCGGGGTGGTAGTGGCGATGCGGATCTGTATGTCAAGGCCGGTAGCAAACCAACACTCAATGATTTTGACTGTCGACCATTTAGATCAGGAAATGATGAAACTTGCCGAATCGATTCACCACAGGCAGGTACTTACCATGTGCTAATTCATGGCTTCTCATCCTTCTCTGATACCAGTGTGGAAGCGCGTTACTAGAAATTATATCACTCTAAATAGATGATTCTGGCAGGAGCTATAGCTCCTGCCATTCTATATGAAATTAAAGCGCGGCAGATTTTATTAAGTGAGGAGGAATCTTATCTTTAATCTTTTCGTGTAGCTCTGGTAAGCGAGACCAGTGAACACCTTGCTTGTAGTGATGTGCTGTGTGGTAACCAAGATTACCTGTAGTGATATTGTAGAATCGATTCAAATTGTTTCTCGATGCTTCAAAGGGGTTGTCTGTATCTAAGTCTGAATGATGTTCGTAGGTTGCCCAAGAAGTAAGCACCAGGCCGCAAATCATCGGTAACACAAACAAAAATAGTGCAGGCAGAGGTTTAAGCCAAACCAAAAAAGCCACAATGGCAAATGTGAGTGCGCTGTAGAATAGGAAATGTTTTTGCAGTTTCGGATAGCGCCGACCAACCTCGAATCCTCGGGGGTAGGCTGTTGCTGCAACATTGAGTGTATATTCTATTTCACCCATGGTTTCGCCCGATTCACGACGCCAGCGGCTCTCATCTTTACTCTGATCCAAGTAGTTTTGATGATGTCCAAGGACATGATGCAAGAGCCACAAATTTGTTGTCACACCAGTGTGTAAGGCATAGAAAAACTCTAGGATGCGATTAAGTACCTTTGGCTTAAAGGTCGGTGTATGTTGATGATGATGATTCCATGCACATATTTTACCCTTTGGGATAATCATCACCAGCCAGAAAACGGCTAGAATCCATACTGTGTCGACCATGAAATATAGACAGAAATCAACAATGCTAAAAGTCAGAATAATCGCTACAGGAAGTCGATCGGCGGGGTACCTAAACACTGAGTAGTCCTTATTTTTAATGGGGCGAAGATAATAACGAAATCTGGCGGGAATGAAAGCACCAATTCCATTAACTTAAGAATCAGTTCATCTTCTGAATACCAATAAATAGTAAAAACGCTATATTGATTTTTTGGTTCACCTTGTTTCTCCTAAAACCAATAGCTTTTCGCAAAAGCGCAGTTTAATTTTTGTTCACCTAAATGCTTGCAAAACTAGTGTGCTTGATTCTAATGCAGAGCTTGCTTTGTATCATTAGCATCATTATATGAGCAATAGCTGATGGAATTATAGTCGAATGTACTTTTTATGTACGCTACTAGAGCAAATTAGATGCACCTTGGCTCTTGCATGAACTTTATGAACAAAATAGCCGAAATGACGTTTATGCTCGATAGTTACACATTATATACGCCATTCTGATTTACCGTTAGTGTTAAAAATATAAGGGAGAAGATCATCTTCTCGGCGTCCCTGCATTCATAGCATTCTATGGTTTACTTGCTGATTCCTTATCACAAAGCCATCGCTAATGACATTTTATAAAAATAATTATATGTCGGAGATAAATATGAAAGGCACTCCTCCACATCACAATGATGTGACAAAGCACACCAATACATTGTTTCTATCAACTGCCATAGCGTTGCTATGCCTATCTCACAATACATTGGCGCAAAGTAATAGCGATGTAGAAGAAGTGATCGTTACAGGCTCTTTAATAAGCAAGCCTTCTGTATTTGATGGCCGCGCCCCGGTTCAGTCCCTCGATGCAGAAGCATTGAGATCATCTGGTGTTACACAAACATCTGACTCATTGAAAAATTTAACTGTGAATTCTGGCTCTACTCTAGCAATAGAGCAAAGTGAGGCTCAGGGAACATCTCAATTTAGCCTTCGAGGATTGGGTTTAGGTTCATCTCTGACGCTTATTAATGGTCGACGAGCGGGTGTTGCGCCGATTACAAATGGCGCCGGTAATT
Source organism: Agarilytica rhodophyticola (assembly GCF_002157225.2). Lineage (NCBI taxonomy): Bacteria > Pseudomonadati > Pseudomonadota > Gammaproteobacteria > Cellvibrionales > Cellvibrionaceae > Agarilytica > Agarilytica rhodophyticola. The sequence goes on along the minus strand of NZ_CP020038.1, from coordinate 6,295,138 downwards.
TCTTTTTTGATATTAATTCTCTACCTGTCACCATGATCCAAAGGATTGATGTACTGACCGACGGTGCATCGGCTACTTATGGTTCCGAGGCAGTGGCCGGAGTCGCGAATATTATCACCCGCAGTGGCTTTGAAGGTTTTGAGATTACCGCTGGTGCATCTGATGCCAGCAATACCAGCTATGACTTTGGCTTTGCTCTCGGGTCGGCTGGAGAAAGAGGTCATTTCAATGTTTTCGGCGCCTATTATAAGCAAGATCATAACTTCAGAACTGACTTTGATTGGGTAGTTGAGCGAGTTACTGATCCTAATGGTGATGGCAGCCCTCTCGATGGTCGCCACATAAGTGGTACAGGCTCTCCAGGAAGTTATCGCCGCGCCGTCGAAGTTTCTCCGGGGTCGGGTATTTTTGAGCGCCTTGATGGAGCGACGCAAGTTGCCGACGCTGATTGTGAGGCCGCCGGTGGTTTTCTCGACGGTAATACCTGTCGTATGTTATTCGCCGATCAGCGCACAATAATCCCTGATGAGGAGCGCTTTCAAATTTTTGCAGAAGCAAACTATCAGTTTACTGATCAGGTTGAGTTCTTTTCAGAAATAAGTTTCTCCGTGAACGAAGTGACAGATCGTATTGGCGCTTTTGTTTTTGACAATGGAAATTTGGCTGAAGGCGAAGGCTTTTTAATTCCCGCCGATCACCCATTCAATTTTTGGACAGACGATGATAACGACGGTGTGCTCACTTATATTGATCCTAGTGAATGGGATCCAAATATTCATACTGCTGTAGCGCTTGCTGCCACAGCGCGACCATTGGGCAATGAAGTGAACGGCGCTGGCGCTGCAGATTTAGAGAGAGAATTTCGCAATACTCGCATTTTAACTGGACTGAATTTGGAGTTACCTGGCTCTTGGTCCGCTACCACCTCCTGGATGTACGCCAACAACCAGTTTACTGAAGTAGAACCTCATAATTATATTGTGGATCAGTTTACAGCTCTGGTTGCAAGTGGTCGCTGGAATCCTTTCGGCACGAGGCTGAGTAACCCTGGTTTGGTTACACCCAAATTTCTTGATGCCTCCAACCCTAATTTCGGTGCTACAGCTGCTAACTCCGCTGATGTGCAATCACTTTTTGACGGCTTTGGTGTTCAGTCTCGTGAAACTGAAACTAGCGTGGTGGAATTTATTGCGTCAGGTGATGCCTTTGATTTTGCATCGCAGGCGGTACCTGTTGCTGTTGGCGTGCAATACCGCAATCTAGAATATACGCGTACCCCTGACTCGCTTGAAGCTGCGCAAGAGGGTAATCGTGGTGCACGTGAGTTTAGAGTCTCAGGCCGACAAGATGTATACGCAATCTTCGCAGAAGCCTTGTTAACTTTTGGCGATGTGGCAGAAGTGCAATTGGCGGCGCGTTATGAGGATTATGGTTCTAATATCGATACTTTTGATCCGAAAATATCGGCGAAGTTAAGAATCAATGATCAACTAAGCTTTCGAGGCTCCTGGGGTACATCCTTCCAGGCGCCAAGCTTAACTCAAGTTGCGGGGGAACAAACTTTTGGTACTCTCTCGGATGCACGAGATGACAATGGTTTGTGTGATCAAAATGCCAATGAAAACAATAATACAATACAGCGGCGCGTAGGTTCTGATGGCTTAGCACCGCAAAATGCTACTAATTATAATTTAGGCATTCTGTTCACTCCCACAGACGAACTACAATTCGGTTTGGATTATTGGAATTATGTCTATGAAGATTTAATTGGTTTGGATTCTAATGCGCAAACAATAGTGGATCTTAGCTGTAGAAATGAAGATGGTACTTTTCGGCAGGGATTACCACCAAGACAAATTTCCAGCTTAGTACGCAACAGTGCGGGACAGCCAGTATCTACCACCTCTAACTTTATTAATATAGGAGAAGTGGAAGCAGCCGGCATTGACTTAAACGCTTCTTACTTTCTAAACACAGATAATGCCGGTCAACTTATATTTGATCTAAAAGCAACATACATTACTAAATTTGACGCTGATGTGGATGGGGATGGTATATTTGAAGATCGTAAAGGCTTTCGCAATTCCGACTTAGATGCTTTTGCTCCACAGCCTGAGCTACGCTGGGTTGCATCAACAACATGGAATTTTGGAAATAGTTCGGCCAATATTGCCTTGCGTTTTATCGATGAATTTGTACAAGACCAAGGTACAGATCTCGATCCTTCATTTGATCCTCTCGTGGATTCATGGACGACTTTAGATGCATCTTATACTTATACTTTCTCTCAACTAGTTGGTGATGGTGATACCACTTTATCAATTGGAGCCAATAATATAACGGATGAAGACCCGCCTGAACTTTCGGTAGACCCTGGTAGTAATGAAATTATTCGACCAGGCTATGAAGGTACCATTCATGATATTCGTGGACGACAGGTATTTATTAAAGTTAAACATAGCTTCTAAGTATTTTTAAAAGGTTTCAACACTGTAATGATAATTAATCGCTGCTACTCCTTGAGCGTTTTCCTCGAACAACTTAGGTTGTCGAGGAGCTTTTTAGTTTTCATTTGTCTTGTACTTTACTGTTTGCCGATTCAAGCTCAAGGTAATAATGGTAAATGGTTTTACGGTTTTTTGGATAAGTGCCATGCTATCGAAAACTCAAACCTAAGATTAGAATGCTATGACGCTCTAGCCGAAATTACGCGGAAAAGGGAAAGTAAGGACAGTAATTTTTCTTCCCCGCCGAATCAAGCACTCACAAAAAATTCTACTAATGAGAAATTTGGCTTTGCTTCTAAACTAAATGAAGAGAATAAAAAGGCAGTAAAGATTTCTATAAAAGCTAAAGTTGTTAAGGTATCTGAGCTAAAGCGTAACTTGAAAATATTTTACTTCGATAATGGACAGATATGGAAGCAGAGCAAAGCAGATTATATATCTATACCAAAAAATAAAGAATTTGACGTTATTATTTCCAAGGGTGCTATTGGCGATTATCGTTTACGCGTCAATGGTAAAGGGAAAATGACTCGCGTAAAACGTATAAATTAAAGTGACGATATGCTAAGTAAAATCTCAATTGTTTTTTTTGTTATCCTATATTTGAGTTCGCCTGTCCGTGCAATTGAACGCGTACACTTTTTAATTCCAGGAGGAGCGGGAGGTGGTTGGGATAGCACTGCTCGTGGTACAGGAGAAGCTTTAACAAGGGCAGGCTTGGTGTCTAAGGCATCTTATGAGAATAAATCTGGAGGCGATGGTAGTAAGGCGATAGCGCATTTAATCGAAACCGCAGATCGTCAGAGTGATACATTATTAATAACCTCGACTCCTATTATTCTACGTTCTCTTAAGAAAATATTTCCGCAGTCTTATAAAGACTTAACTCCTGTTGCAACTATTATTGCTGATTACGGAGCTTTTGTTGTAAAAGAAAACTCCGCTTATCAAAACTGGCAACAGATGATTGACGATTATAAAAAAGATCCTCGTAATGTGAAAATTGCTGGAGGGTCAGTGCGCGGGGGAATGGATCATGTTGTCGCGGCGTTAGCATTTAAAAAGTCCGGCGTCGATGCCAAGCAATTACGTTACATTCCTTATAATGCAGGTGCTAAAGCTATGGTAGGGTTATTGTCTGAAGAGACGCAAATGCTCTCTACTGGCTTAAGTGAAGCTTTGGCATTAGCCGAGCAGGGTGAAGTGAGAATCCTAGCTATGACAGCCGCTGAGCGTTTGGACTATGCACCTGCTATTCCTACTGTTGCAGAGCAGGGGGCTGATATGACATTTACCAATTGGCGAGGTTTTTTTGCGGCACCGAATATCCCTAGAAAAAAAGTTAAAGAATTTCAGAGTTTATTAGGGAAAATGTATAACACTCCCCAATGGGAGGCTATCCGTCAAAAGCGCGGCTGGTCTAACCTTTATATCTCTGACGATAAATTTACCAATTTTCTTAAGCAACAAGAGCAGGAAATGGCCATCTTAATGAGTGAGCTTGGAATTATTTCTCAACAATAATCAATTAAAATAATATAACTATGAATTTTATAAACAATAAAGATAAGGTTGGAAGTGGTCTATTTCTATTGTTCTCTCTTGCATATTTAAATGCGAGCTTCGATATTCCGCTCAATAAAATATTTGGAGATGAGGTATTTACAGCTCGAACTCTACCTGTAGGATTATCAATAATTTCAATAGTTTGTTGCTTAATACATTTACTTTCCCCGGCTCATAACGAAACGGAAGAATCAATCAAAGAAGCGGTTAAGGGTTTCCACTGGAAACCTTGCATATCATTAATCGGATTAATGTTTGTATATGGCTTAACATTTCAATTTTTTGGCTTTGTGCTAGCAACTTTCTTATTTTTGTTAGCAGGCTTTAGCATTATGAGAGAGAAACGTTATGTTTTATCTTCTGTAATTGCTGCTGGGATCGTTTTTTTAATGTGGTTCTTTCTAACACAAATATTTGATATTTATCTTGATGCAGGAAGCCTTTATCGTATCATTGTGGGGGGCGACTAATGTTTGATGGTATTTACCAGGGGCTGTCTACAGCTTTCTTACCCATTAATTTACTATTAGTTTTTATCGGCTGTTTTGCTGGCACATTCATTGGTATGTTACCCGGGCTTGGGCCTGTATCAGCTATCGCTTTAATGATTCCTATTACTTATAGCTTCGATCCTGCGTCGGGAATGATCTTGATGGCAGGTGTGTATTATGGTGCAGTATTCGGTGGTTCAACGTCCGCAATTTTGATAAATGCTCCGGGTGTCTCTGGTGCTGTTGCCACAGCTTTTGATGGTTATCCTCTCGCACAAAATGGTCAGGCGGGTAAGGCTTTGGCTCTAGCTGCATATGCCTCATTCAGTGGCGGTACCATTGGTGCAATCTTTTTATTTTTATTGGTGCCTATACTCGCTAAAATAAGCCTAGCCTTCCAGTCAGCTGACTACTTTGCGCTTATGCTATTTGGCTTGACGGCGGTATCTGCTTTTGCTGGCAAAGGGCAAGTGCTTAAAGCAATCTTAATGACGCTCCTTGGTTTGATGCTGGCAACAGTAGGGGAAGATCCTTCAGGTATCCAACGTTTTACTTTCGGCATTCCTGATTTATATGACGGTATTAGTTTTTTATTATTGTCAATGGCGACCTTTGCTATAGCTGAAGCCTTAATTGTTGTATTAAAAAATGATGATTCGGATCTGAACTCAGATGCAGCTACGAAAAACACCATCGGTAGTTTAAAACTCAGTAAACAAGAAGTAAAAAATATTGCACCCGCAGTAGGTCGTTCCTCTATCCTTGGGTTTTTTATTGGCGTTTTACCTGGCGCTGGGGCAACTATAGCATCCTTTTTAGCTTACGGTATGGAGCGAAACTTTGCTTCAATTAAAGAAAAGCTACTTTTTGGTAAAGGTAGTCTCAGAGGTTTGGCTGCACCAGAGACAGCAAACAACGCCGCTTCTACAGGCTCCTTTGTACCTTTACTGACCCTGGGTATACCGGGTTCTGCAACAACTGCGGTAATGTTAGCGGCACTTCTTTCTTATGGTGTACAGCCTGGCCCTAGGCTATATGTGGATTACCCAGAAGTTTTTTGGTCTGTTATCATTTCTATGTACCTAGGCAATATTATTCTATTAGTAATGAATTTGCCGTTAATTCCTTATATCTCAAAATTACTGGATATTCCTAGACAATTCTTAACTCCCATTATTTTATTTTTATCACTTATTGGCGTTTATTTGGTTTCTTTTAATACTGTCGACCTCATTATGATGGTAGCTTTTGGTGTTATTGCAGTAGTTATCCGTATCTTAAATTACCCTTTGGCACCTCTATTGTTAGGCTTTATTCTTGGTGGAATGTTAGAAGATAATTTGCGCCGCGCTTTACTTATTTCAGACGGTTCCATAGACTTTCTTTGGCAAAGACCGATTACCATCACCATTCTTACTATTACACTCATTACACTTGTTTCTCCATATATTTTATCAATCTTAAAGAAAAAACATGTAGCTGATGATAATTAATATCGACAAATAGTGCATAATCGGTCAGGATAGTGCCATATAATAATAAAACGGGGCACTATGAAACCGCTGCGCCATATGACTCTACAATTAAAAATGGTCATTTTTATTGTGGCCTTAGTGCTTTTTCAGCTAGGTATTACAGCACTTCTGTCCTCCCGTCTGGTTTCTAGTATCTTAGAAGAACAGCTTGGCAAAAGGGCGTTGGATGTCGCTCAAACTGTTGCTTCTATGCCCGAGATTGGGGCGCTAATTGAAGAACAAGACCCTAAAGGTCAGTTACAAACCATAGCTGAAACTATAAGACTACGTACTAATGCGCAATTTGTTGTAATCGGCGATAGCCAAGCGCGGCGCTACTCTCATCCCAACCCTAAAGAAATTGGTAGAACTATGGTTGGGGGTGATAACAATCAAGCTTTACAGAATGGTTTAGCCTATACCTCTAAGGCTGTTGGTACCCTTGGTCCTTCTTTGCGTGGCAAAGTGCCAGTTTTTTCTAGTGATGGTTCTATTGTAGGTATTGTTTCTGTTGGCTATTTGGAAGAAAACCTTCGCGAAAGGATTGGAGATCACAGAGATATTATCATAATTGCCAATATTGTATTAGTCGTCATTGGTATTTTCTTTGCGATATTATTAGCACAAAACTTTAAGCGTGCAATCTTTGGTTTAGAACCCGATGAGATTGGTCGCATGTTTAAAGAACGAAGCACTATTCTAAGTTCTGTAAGAGAAGGTATTGTCGCCATTAACCAAAAAGGTTATATCACTATGATTAATCATGCCGCGACAAAAACCTTAAGTTTAAGTGCTAACCAACATTATTTAGATAGCCATATTGGTGATATATTACCTGAAAATGGCATGATAGAAGTTTTACATACTGGCAAAAGCCAATTAGACCTTGAACATAGAGTTAATAATAAAGACATCATTGTTAATCGTATTCCTATTTGGGATGAGCACCAGGTAGTTGGTGTAGTATCGAGTTTCAGGGAAAAAGATGAGCTAGATAAGCTTGCGGGGGAGTTATCGCAAGTACAAGAATATGCTGAAATGTTGCGTCATCAGACTCACGAATACTCTAATAAGCTTTATACTATCTCTGGGCTCATTCAACTAGAAGCCTATGATAAAGCTATTGAGTTAATTGGTAGCGAGACTTCGGGCTATCAAGAATTATTACAATTCCTTGTTTCTGCTATTCCCGATCCTCTTCTCGCGGGGTGTATTTTAGGGAAATATAATCGTGCAAAAGAGTTAGGTGTAACACTCAATGTAGATCGCGATAGTAATTTCAGTGATATTCCAGTTTGGATAAGCAAAGAAAAACTAGTTTCTATTTTAGGTAACCTTTTAGATAATGCCTATGCTGCAGTAACAAAAATTACTCACACTGAACGTGTTGTCAATTTATCTTTAACAGACTTGGGAAATGATCTAATTTTCGAAGTAGAAGATTCAGGTGTGGGTATTGATAATAGCATGGTTGATCGTATTTATCAGAAAGGTATTTCAAGTAGTAAGCTAAAAGGTAAAGGGATGGGACTGTTTATTGTCAAGGAAGCGTTAACGCATATGAACGGTCATATCACACTCAACAAATCAGAGTTAGGTGGAGCTTTATTTACAATTTATATTCCAAAGAAATGAGTCGCTTATGGATAGTTTTAATGTAGTTATTGCTGAAGATGACCCCAAAATTGCAGAAATACAGAGTCGTTTTATCGACAAAATTGATGGCTTTAATGTAGTTGCTATTGCTAATACAATTGAAGAATCAGAGGATGTTATTGATGTTTTTCGGCCAGATATCGTGTTGCTCGACGTCTATTTTCCTGATGGCAGTGGAATAGACCTACTATGGACTATCCGTAGATTGTACAAAAATACTGATATTATTCTCATTACAGCTGCAAAAGAAGCTTCGACTTTACAAGAAGCCTTGCGCGGTGGAGCTTTCGACTATATTTTAAAACCGATGACTTTTAAGCGATTTCAGTCAACTCTCATAAACTTTATTGAACATCGTAACAAACTAAATGATATTATCAATCTTGAGCAAACAGATGTAGATCAAATTCTTTATCCTGGTAAGACTAAATCTCATACATCATCGCGAATACCTAAAAGTATTGACCCATTAACATTAAAAAATATCGAAGGCGAGATAGATAAGCTTGGAGAAAATGGTATTAATGCTGAAACTATGGGGGAGCGCGTTGGGATTAGCCGTACTACAGCGAGACGTTACCTTGAATTTTTAGTATCGAAAGATATTGTTAAACCCAAGTTAATTTATGGCTCAGTAGGCCGGCCGGAGCGGCTTTACTTCAAGCTTTATCATTGTTAAAGGTGGGTATATAAAAATATGATAATTCCATGGCCTAGCATCCTTGCGTTGCCTTTTACTTTTATAAATAACTTCAAAAAATTAATTTTTCATTTAGAAGTGGTAACTGACACCAACTGATCCAAATAAAAATATACCGCTTTCCTCATCGATAATATCATTCCTCTCCCTTTCGAGTTCAACACTGTCTAAAACTGTAGTAGAAACATTTGAAGTTAAAGTAACTTTGGGATCATCCATATATATAAAGCCCAACTCGGTAACGAAAGAAAATCCTCTTTCCTTTCTAGATTTATTCCCCCAACCAATACCAAAGTAAGGAGTTACTTGAGATTCATGTTCTACCTTTAAATTTAATGCAGATGTCCTTGTATTTATAAATGATGTATTACCAATTGACACAACATCATTTAATCTCGCTGATGAACTGCCCTCAAACTCAGTATCGAAATACATTAGACCACCAGATATAAAAATGTTTCTTTGCCAACCTTTTGATACCGGATACCAATCCAGCATTATTCCAGCAGCTTGGCTATCGTCGTTACCATCATAATCTGTATCCGAGTATTCCACGTCGTCAAGACTCGCAGACAAGCCGTGAGCGGTTGCTCTTATGTGCAAGTTATCGTTAAATTTATAAGTATAGAATAGCCCTAGACCAAAGTTATTTAGGCTAGTACCAATCGCATGCTTAGATACTTTTGTTGTTGAAGGATATTCAGACGCGTCGGCTGTCAATTCATCAGCATTTGAATACATAGATAAACCGAGTAACGTTGCTAACAGAACTGGTGTTGCGGTAGATTTTTTGTTTCTCATTTCCATGACCTTAAAATATTATCTATTGTGTTACATTTTGAATATGGTGCTAATGTACACTCATAATGTAAACTGAAGCTGAATCTAAACTTAACCTCAGCTTAATGAGGTTAAACCGGGGTTATTCTGGGCGGAGTCATTCTAGAGTGGTGAACATAAACATAGGCAAACCTATCTAAAATAATGAATATGGCACAATTAATATATGCGCAGCTTGTGTTATTCAGCTAAGGTTAAGCTAAGCGTGTTCTACTTAATTGCTATAACTGACTAGAATTGCTCATAATCTTTGTGAAAAAAACCATCAAATATATTGCGATTGCTTGTTACACGCTATTATTGCCTGTGTTTGGTTTTACCGCAGACCTAGAGCAGAGGGAGCAAAATAAAACCGTTGATTCTGAAGCTAGTGACGCCGATCGCGATATTAGTGGCGAGGATCTGAACAACCCTGTAAAAAGAGAAAGAAAGTCTAAAGAATTAGAGGAAACAGACCAACCAAAAGAGGTTGTTATCAAGGAAAAAGAGGTTGATGATAATAGCGGTACAGGTCAAGCTTCTAGCGTTGAAAGAATTGTCATGCCCTTTACTCAATGGGTTGAGAAGCGTATTCAGAACACATCAATTGTTAAACCCTCAGTATTTCCAAATAAAAATAAACGTCAACAACACAAAGGTATCAGCCTAAGGCAAGCTATAGAGCTTGCTCGTAGGGAATATAAAGGTACTGTCCTCGGTGCCGAGCGCATCGAGGAGAAGGATAACCTTACTTATCGTATAAAAATTATATCTAAAGACGGCGTAATTAAAGTAATTGAAGTTAATGGCTTTGCACAAAATAAGATTGGTGAGCAGTAATAATGAAATTGTTATTAATTGAAGATGATGAAGTGCTAGCAGATCAACTCTTAGGCAATTTAAAGAAGGAGGGATATCAAGCTGATGTGAGTTATGACGGTGAAGATGGCTTATATCGGAGTGTAGAATTTACATATGATCTAGTGATTATCGATTTAGGCTTACCTAAGCTATCGGGCATTGAGATTATTAAAAAATTACGTGCTGATAACCATAAGTTTCCTATTTTAATTTTAACTGCTCGTAGTAGTTGGCAAGATAAGGTAAAAGGCTTGAGTGCAGGAGCTGATGATTATTTAGTAAAACCTTTTCAATTTGAAGAGTTAGTGGCTCGTATTCAAGCGATGTTAAGACGCGCAGGTGGCTATGCATCTAGCGAGTTGCATCAAGGCCCAATCAAACTAAATATGGAAACGCAGGAAGTGCTTGTGAATGGTGAAGTTGTAAATTTGACTGCATTTGAACATAAACTTATGGAATATTTTATGTTGCACCCACAAAAAGTTACTTCCAAAGTCACGTTGGCAGACTATCTATATGAAGACGACACAGATCCTGATAGTAATGTGATTGAAGTATTAGTTGCACGCTTAAGGCAGAAAATTGATCCAGATAATACCATTAAACCCATAGAAACTCTGCGTGGGCGTGGCTATCGTTTTTGTATCAAAGATTAAATATGAAAACTGTATCTTTACGTAAACGCTTTTTCACTAATACGACAATCATTGGTGTTGTTGTAATGCTGATTAGCGCTTTAATCGTAGATATCAGTTATCGTGAAGAATTAGAAAAGTCATCTAGGGAAAAGCTCCATTTGCATATTTTTACTCTATTATCTGTTGCTCATACCGAACAAGGAGAATTGTTAATACCAGATATACTTTATAATCCTAGGTTTAATACGATTGATTCAGGATTGTGGGCAGTTGTTTTAAACGATCAAAAACAGGCTGTCTGGAATTCTCTTTCTATTGAAAAAGCTCCTGATAATATCTCGTTGAGCTTGAAAACGGGAGACATAATTTTTGGGAATATGCAAATTGATGAGCAAGAGTATATTACTGCGGCTTACAAAATTGCTTGGGAAGAGGGTGGCGAACGTTATAGCTTTCATTTTGTTACAGCTGAAGACGCCAGTATATTGAATAATACCATAAGTCATTTTCGGTTTTGGTTATTTAGTGGTTTCTTTGTCATAACATTGACTTTATTGTTGTGTCAACTTTTTGTACTAAAGTTAGCTTTTCGACCGATATCACACCTTGAAAATGAAATTATATTACTCGAAAAAGGTAAGCAGAATACTTTATCAATGGACTATCCAAGAGAGCTGAGCGGTGTGGCAGAAAGCCTCAATGCGTTAATTGCCAATGAGCATCGCCAACGGGAACGTTATCGTTCAAGTATGGCAGACTTAGCTCATAGCTTAAAAACGCCGATGACAATTATTGCAAGTGAGATGAAAAACTACCCTGAGAATAAAATATTAAAAGATGCAACCAAACGTATTGATAAAAATATCGAGTATCAGCTTCGGCGAGCCGTTATCTCGGGGCATACCTTACTTAATTACGGTACTAATATTGTAGAAGTACTCGATCTTGTACAAGAGGCTCTCTCCAAAATATATCGAGATAAAAAAATATCTTTATCTACCAAAGTAGAAGGTAATTTATATTTCTTTGGTGACGAAAATGACCTGATGGAGGTGTTTGGTAATCTACTAGATAATGCCTATAAATATGCAATAGAGAAAATAAAAGTTTCGGTTGCACAGTGTGATAACTATCTGTCAATTTCTATCGAAGATGATGGTAAAGGGTTTATTGGCGATCAAGCTTCAAAAATATTTACACGTGGCGAAAGACTTGATAGCCGAGGTAAAGGCCAAGGAATTGGTTTGGCAGTGGTTTTTGATATTGTTCAAAGTTACCAAGGAACCATTGAAGCTGTTACTTCTAGCTTAGGTGGAGCCGAATTTAGAATAATTTTTCCATTAAAACAGAAAAAATGATGAAAAAAATACTTATAAGCATTTTTATATTTAATATCTATGCATGTTCTTCGGTGAACGTGCGCACAGATGGAAAGCTAGAAGATAGTAGTTCGCCATCATTTCAAAAACGTTATACATATTGGTGGTGGGGACTAAAAGGCGGTCATTCAATAAACGTAAGGGAAGTTTGTGAGGGCAAGAGAGTTATTCAAATGCAAGCGGTCACCACGTTCTCTGACTCTTTGTTAACATTAATTACCCTAGGTGTATATTCACCTAGAACTGCGAGAGTTTGGTGCGCGGAGGAGGACAAATGAAAAAGACGATTATATTATTTATAAGTTTGTGCTTATGTGCATGTAGTACAATGGAGTTTGTTAATGGACCCAGAATGGAAGATACAATTGTTCGTGAAAAGTGGCATCACCTAGGTTTTAATGGCCTAATAGAGTTTAGTAAGCCTATGAATTTAACGTATAGTTGTGGTAGTCAAGAATGGGATAGCTTCGTAGTAGAGCAAAGCTTATTCAATTTACTTGCAGGATCAGCTTCTGCAAGTATCTCATTGACTCCGACTATTTTTAGACCGTATTCGCCTTGGACTATTGTTTACGAGTGTCGCGACCCTATTGACTAGCCTTTAACTTCTTTATGTTTTCTTCGAAAGGTGGATATAGAATCCCTTTTTCTGTAATTATAGCTGTTATATAACGGGCTGGTGTAACGTCAAAGGCTGGGTTATACACTTCGATACCGTTCGGAGAAATAGCTCCTCCATTGATGAGAGTCACTTCTTGTGTATCTCTTTGCTCAATTTCAATATCTTCACCCTTTAAAGTCTTTGTATCAATTGTTGAGAGTGGGGCGGCGACGTAAAAAGGAACATTATATGCGTTAGCAATAATAGCCAAATTATGCGTGCCAATTTTATTAGCTACATCTCCATTAGCGGCGACACGATCACAGCCAACAACACACATATCGATGTCGAAATTACTCATAATATGTGCCGAGGCACCATCGACAACCAATTGATGGGAAATACCTAGCTGTTTTAGTTCCCAAGAGGTGAGTTTGGCTCCTTGTAGGCGTGGTCGTGTTTCATCGACAAACACATGTGTGTTTAAGCCTGTTTCATAAGCCATTCTAATAATACCTAAGGCAGTACCGTAGTCGACTGTTGCAAGTGCGCCGGTATTGCAATGATGAATAAAGTTCACACTCTCTTCAGGCATGAGTGACATGGCATGTTTGGCTATGCCTTTATTTATTTCCACATCTGATGCCGCTAATCCATGAGCTGCTTGTAATAGTAGTTGTCGATAATCGTCAGCATTATTATAAGTTGATCCCTCTATACTTTTGGCCATTTCATCAAGTGCCCAAAATAGGTTCACTGCTGTTGGTCTGGATAGTCGCAGTAACTTATCCGCTGCGAGTACCGATTGCTCAACATGTGTAATGTCATCTGAATTCGTATGGAAAGCTGCTACCACCAGGCCGTAAGCTGCGGCAACCCCAATTGCTGGAGCACCTCTTACCACCATATCCTTAATCGCTCCGGCAACTCCTTCTGGGCTTGAATAATATTGATATTCAATTTTATGGGGTAAGATTGATTGATCAAGTAAACAGAGGACTTTTTTATCGTCAATCCATTTAATACTGTGGTAATTGCTCATGTAAAACCTTAAGTCGTCTCAGTTGATAAGCCAACCTTAACGAAACTTTGTTGCAATCTCAATAGAGCGGCTTAACACTTACATATATTTTCAAAGGCCTAGCCTATAAAAGTTATAGCATCGGTATATATGTAAATAGTATTATGCGGCTATAAATGTTGAATAAGCTGACAGAGTTGGGCGATAACAGCTAACCACAATAAACATGGGACTCACATATATTCTGTTTCCACAAACTTAACTTTTCCAAAGTCTTATATGAAAATGTTAGGGTGACATTAGTGATGAATAGTATCTAACGCAAGCTCTCCCCAACCTATTAATTTTTCATTTTTAAAGACTAGTGGTGTTGTTTCATCTTTAGTTGTGTCACCATCAGAAATACGATGCTGCGTGCGATAGTAAAGTACTTTATATTCTTCCCCATTAATCACAAAAGCCTCGGATATCTCCGGTGTTCCCATCCTTCGTAAAACGCTTAAACGATCAGAATTTAAGGTGAGTTGACTTATAAGGTGTTTATTCTGGTTCTGTTCCTTTTGCCAACTAGTATCGTCAGATTTATTTCCAATATAGATGCAACCTGATAAAGAAGTTAGTAAAAAGGCGCCTATAAAAAGGCTTGATAAGGCTTTCATGCTAGTTTCCCTTGGTGAGTTTTTAAGGATTCTAATATAACTTAGACAAATGCCAAGATCTGCTATCTCCATCGTGTAGAAAACGCGCTTAATCGCATAGAGTAATCTTGTCGTTATCATGTTTGGGTTAATAGGTCTAGTTCCATGTATATTCAGTTAATGGATAAACTTGTGGCCCATATTGGTATAGTGTATAAAGTCCAGGTCATATGGGTAGGTTCAATTAATCATATTAGCTAGACATAGCTGAATATAAGATTAATAAATTGGCAGCTTGAATTATTGAGTGTAGTTTGGAAATTAAATTGCCTAGAAAAATAATAGGAGAGTGATGAATAATCTAAATACGTTGCGCTGGGGAATTCTCGGTGCTGGGATTATTGCCCACAAACTAGCTAAAGCTTTGTCGTTCGTGGACGGTGTTCAACTTGTGGCTGCTGCCTCTAAAACACCAGGTAAAGCACATGTCTTTTCTGAAAAGTATAAGGTGGATGCACATACAGATTATGAAAGTCTGGTGAACCGTAGTGATATTGATGTTATTTATATTGCGACTACTCATAACTTTCACTATGAAAATGCTGTACTCGCTTTAGAAGCTGGTAAGCATATACTCATCGAAAAGCCTTTTACGGTTAATGCTAAGGAAGCCAAAAATTTAGTTGCGCTGGCACGTGAGAAAAATGTTTTTTTAATGGAAGCTGTTTGGACGCGTTTTTTGCCTAGTATTCAATTACTAAAAACCACAATTGAAGGTGGCATTATCGGCGATGTTAAGTATGTAAATATCTCATTTTGCAACATCGCACCAGAAAAATACATTAAACGTATATTAGATCCTGCGCTAGCTGGTGGTGCTACCTTAGATGTGGGTGTTTATCCATTATCATTTAGTAATTTTTTGTTAGGTCAACTCCCTAGTAAAGTTCAATCTTTAAGTTTACCCGCGCCTACAGGAGTAGATGAACTAGCCACATACCAATTGCAATATCCTTTACCCTGTTTAACAGCGATAACAGTTGGTTTTAATTTATACGCACGGCCAACAGCTATGATTTATGGCTCAAAAGGATATATTGAATTTACTAATTTTCAACAAGGTGAACAATTTACCGCTTATATCCATAACGGTAATACCGAAGCCCAGAGTGAAGAAGTTTTTAAAGAAGAAAATCATAGTAACGGATTTATATATCAAGTGTTAGAAGTGCTACATTGTATTCGCGATGGTAAAAATGAGAGTGATATAATGCCTCTTGCAGAAACAATCGCAACTATGGAAGTTATGGATAATATGCGTAACGACTGGGGACTACGCTATCCTTTTGAGTAAAATAAAGCATTATTTTCTTTATGATTAATAGATCCTAATTTATATCCGAAAACGTTAAGTTATATTTGGATAGGATTTGTTTGACTCGGTGAGAATCATTAGCAGAAGATTTTGACTGCCTACTTTTATTAAAAAGTGTGCGCCCGGCTTCAGCCATAGAGTTAGCTACTTTACATGTATTTAAGACAATAGCGAGTTTTTCTTGCTCGTAATAATCCATATTACTTAATACTTTAGGAGGCAATATTTCTACTAAAATATTACTTTTGCTTTCTATCTCAGTAGTTTTCATGTGGCTCCATTTTTTTTCTAGGCGCGATATTTCTTCGTTGACAATGGCAGTAGTAATTCTGCCACCGTCAGACAAGGCGGCCATTCGAGTAATGCTGGCATTTAGGTCTCTAAAGTTACTACTCCATAAACCTTTTTCGCTGCGTCCATAGGTGAGGTATTTCGTTTTTGCTGTTTTGTTAAAACTGATAAGGCTATTAGTCTTGCGTGCGTGAACTTCCAGTTCGTAATCTATATTAGGTTCTAGGTCTTCCAAGCGTTCTCGTAGCGAAGGTAAGGTATAAGACCATAAGTCAATACGTGCTAACAGATCCTCCCTAAATCTACCTTCATTTACCTTTTTATATAAATTCTTATTTGTGCCTGCAATAAGTTGAAAGTCGCTGCTACTTTCTTTATCAGCTCCCAATGGCATAAATTTCTTATCTTCAATCGCACGCAGTAACATCGCTTGTTCATCTAGACCTAGCTCACCTACTTCGTCCAAAAATAACAAGCCGTTGTTTGCTTGTTTCAGTAAACCTGGGCGATCGCTAGTGGCACCGGTAAAGGCTCCTTTTTTATGCCCGAATAAGGATGACATCGCATTTTCACCGCGTAAAGTCGCGCAGTTAACAATAACTAGGTCACCAGAAATCTTACCTCGTTGTTTTCGTAACTGATAAACTCGTTGTGCCAGTTGAGATTTTCCTGCTCCTGTTGGGCCCATCAATAGAATAGGATCATTAGAGCGCACAGAAACATACTCCAATTGTTCAATCATTTTATTAAAAGCAGCGTTGTTCGTTTCAATGCCTCCCTTAAGGTAAACCGTGCCTTCCTCATGCTCTTTCTTAAAGCGCGAAGTAATTTCATCATACCGTGAAAGGTCTAGGTCAATGATTTGATAACTGCCTTGAGTGTTTTTTTCTGTCCCGGGTGATGTCTGTAGCAATCTGCCTGGAATATAGTGAGCTTCGGTTAGCAAATATAGACAGATTTGAGCAACGTGAGTACCTGTGGTGATATGTACTAGGTAATCTTCTGTATTTGGTTTGAAGCTATAAGCGCGAGAAAAGTCTAACAATGCTGCATAAACACTTTCAAAATCCCAGGGATCGGCGAAGTCAATGTGATGGTGTTTGACTTGCGTTTCAGGGGAGGTCTGTGAGATATCTTCAGTTACCGTATCGGCTAGGGACTGATAACGTGGATCAAAAATTAACTCCAAGCGATCGATAATCATATCGTCTTGTTGGCACATGGAGATGGTCGGACGCCACTTGTTCCAACGGTTCTTTTTAACTCCCCTTTTATCAAGGGTGGTTCCTAAAATACTGATTGCGATAGTTTTCATGTGTATCAATTATATTATTTAGTTATCGAAAAAGATAGGTAAAAATCTAATGAGCTTTATTTGAAAAAAAGCCTAAAATAAAAAGTGTAGCAAAAACAAATGCTTACATATTAATTTTTGGTAAATGATAATGTTGGCATCAATGTCGCAAATAACACGAGTATAAAAAATAGCTGGCTATAAAAAGTAAGCCAACAGTTAAAATGGATAGTAAGGAAAGTAACAAAATGACCATACAAGCCTATGAGGTGATACAAGGTAATGGTGTGCCAGTTAAGTCTTGGACAAAAGGTGTGCCATTTGAAGCTGAAGCAAAACAGCAATTGATCAACATATCTAGCATGCCTTTTATTCATAAATGGGTTGCCGCGATGCCTGATGTCCATCTGGGTAAAGGGGCGACTATAGGCAGTGTTGTTCCTACTTTAGGGGCTGTTATTCCCGCAGCCGTTGGGGTGGATATTGGTTGTGGAATGATGGCTGTGCGCACTAATATGCATGCACATCAATTACCAGATAACCTTGCTGCTATTCGTAATAGCATTGAGCGAGCTGTTCCTCATGGACGCTCGTCTCGTACTAGAGGTGGCCGAGATAAAGGCGCTTGGAATAATATCCCTAATGATGTAATGAGTGCATGGTCACCCTTGTCGCAGCAATTTGATATGTTAAAGGATAAGCATCGCGTTCTTAAAAGTACCAATAATATCAATCATCTTGGCACACTTGGAACAGGTAACCATTTCATTGAAATGTGTTTGGATGAAAAAGATGTGGTTTGGTTTATGTTGCACAGTGGTTCCCGTGGTGTTGGTAATCGTATTGGCACTTACTTTATTGAGACCGCGAAAAAAGAAATGGAACGCTGGATGATTCAGTTACCTGATAGCGACTTAGCATACTTGCCTGAAGGGTCAGAACATTTTAATGACTATATTGAAGCGGTGGAATGGGCACAAAACTTCGCGAGAATTAACCGCCAAGTGATGATGCAGAGAACTATTCAAACAGTAAAACATTTACTCGACTTTGAGTTAGACACCAATGTGGCTGCGGTAAATTGCCATCATAACTATGTTTCACGTGAGCACCACTATGGTCAGGATGTATTGGTCACTCGTAAGGGGGCTGTGCGTGCCCGTAAAGATGAATTGGGTATTATTCCCGGTAGTATGGGAGCCAAGTCTTTTATTGTGCGAGGTTTAGGAAATGAAGAAAGCTTTTGTAGCTGTAGCCACGGAGCTGGGCGGGTTATGTCGCGTACCAAAGCCAAGAAGCTTGTCAGCTTAGAGGAGCA
Source organism: Agarilytica rhodophyticola (assembly GCF_002157225.2). Taxonomy (NCBI): domain Bacteria; kingdom Pseudomonadati; phylum Pseudomonadota; class Gammaproteobacteria; order Cellvibrionales; family Cellvibrionaceae; genus Agarilytica; species Agarilytica rhodophyticola. The sequence continues at coordinate 6,276,469 of NZ_CP020038.1, read as the reverse complement.
TCGCCGAGCAACTATGGGGGTTGAGTGTCGTAAGGATGAGGGTGTGATTGATGAGACCCCTTCGGCTTACAAACCTATAGAAAAAGTTATGGATGCACAAAAAGATTTAGTGGAAGTTGTGCACACTCTCAAGCAAGTAGTTTGTGTCAAAGGATAAAGGTTTTGTTGTTGGAAGTTGTGCCGGGAAGCATAAAACAAGGATGTTAACCCATTTTTACGTGTAACTAAGGTCTTTTATAAAGAAATTTAAATTTTAAGTGAATAAAAATGATAGTAATTGATGGATCTCGAGGTGAGGGCGGTGGTCAAATATTCCGTAGCTCTTTAACTTTGGCAATGTGCTTAAGGAAAAATATAAAGATAATTAATATCCGTGCTGGAAGAAAAAAGCCCGGTCTACTAAGACAACATCTGGCATGTCTTAAGGCTGCGGAAAAAATTTGCTCTGCGAAAGTTGTTGGCGACCAACTTGGTTGCCAAGAAGTTGTTTTTTCCCCAGGTAATATACGAGCAGGAGAATATGTTTTTGCTGTGGGTTCCGCTGGTAGTACGACCTTAATTTTTCAAACGATATTATCCGCTTTAGCTATGGCTGATCACGAAAGTCATATAACTTTTAAAGGTGGCACACACAATGGTATGGCGCCCAGTTATGATTTTATTGCACAATGCTTTATTCCTACGGTAAGAGCAATTGGTTATCAAATTGAATCCAATATTGAAAGGTATGGCTTTTACCCATCAGGTGGTGGCCGCTGGAATGCTATTATAAAGCCCCATAGGACATCTAAGGCGTTATATCTATTAGAGCGAAGCAAAATTTGTGATATGGAAGCCGTAGTAACTCAGGCTAAAATTCCTGAGCATATAGCTGAGCGTGAGTTAAAGCATATTGAAAGTAAATTAAATATTAACAAGTTAAAATATAACATTGTCGACTCACATGGCTCTGGTAATATTCTTTCGCTAAGATTATCAATGAATGATATTACAGAGGTTTTCGAGCAGGTAGGCGAAATAAGAGTGAGCGCCGAGCGGGTGGCTAGTAAAGTTGTTGATAAAGTCAGGGAATATCTCTCTTCAAGCGCTCCTGTAGGTGAGTATTTGGCGGATCAATTAATTATTCCTATGTTATTAAATAAAGGTGGTTCTTTCCGTACATTTAATAAGAGTCTACACCTTAGCACCAATATTGATATTGTGAATCAAATAGCAGGAGAGTTGGTTAAGCTTACACACACTTGTGAAACACAATGGCAGGTTTCTATTCACTCAATATAATGGTATGCAGCAACCGCGAGTAGAACTATGAGCAGTAAAACGCAGTATTTAATTAAGCGAGGTTTATTGACTTCGCCACCAAAGTTCTTAGAGTTCGGTGTGCAATATGAAGTGATTATGGGATCCACTGCTTATGGTGTTGCGCAAGACGATTCTGATATAGATCTTTATGGCTTCGCTATCCCACCTAAAGATTGGATATTTCCTCATCTACGTGGAGATATCCCGGGGTTTGACGATTTTTCACCGAAGTTTGAGCAAATTCAACAACATCATATGTTTGACTGCTCTGCTCGCGGCGGTAAGGGAAGAGAATATGATTTAACCCTATATTCTGTAGTAAAGTACTTTAGGTTACTAACAGATAATAACCCAAATATCATAGATACTTTGTTCGTTCCTCGCCACTGTATTGTATATAGTACTAAAGTGGGTGAGCGTGTAAGAGAAATGCGTAAGATATTTTTACATAAAGGATGTTGGCCAAAGTTTAAAGGCTATGCTTATGCACAAATACATAAAATGCGAACCAAAATTCCCGAGGGAAAACGTAAGGAAGTCATTCATAAATATGGCTACGATGTGAAGTTTGCTTATCATGTTGTACGTTTACTTAATGAAGTGGAACAGATCTTAATCGAAGGTGATTTAGATCTTAGCAGGAATAAAGAACAGCTCAAATCTATTCGTCGTGGTGAATGGTCGCAAGAACAGGTAGAGCATTACTTTGAGCGTAAAGAGAAAAAATTAGAAGAAATATATATAGCGAGCAAATTGCCACTAATGCCGGATGAAGTGGCGATTAAAAACTTGCTCTTACAGTGCTTAGAGCAACACTATGGTTCTATAGACGATTGTGTTGTTAATCAAGATCAGGCTTTAATTGCCTTGACAGAAATTGAAAAGATAATCGAGAGTGTAAAAGGAAGCCGTAAAAGATGATACAAGATAAAAAAAGAGAGGACATTAACCGGCTCTTAAAAAATATCGAAAATGATAAAAATATCAATGTTATCCTGGCTGTAGAAAGTGGTAGCCGTGCTTGGGGTTTCCCTTCATTAGATAGTGATTACGACATACGTATCATCTATTGTCACACTCTTGATTGGTATCTATCTGCTTTCAAGAAAAAGGATGTGATTGAAAATGTGTTTATAGACGATTTAGATGTAAGTGGTTGGGATATTGCGAAATCTATTAACTTGATGCATAAAGGTAACGCTGCACTTTGTGAGTGGTTATATTCACCAATCGTCTATAAAAAAGATGATGAAAAACTGAGTTTATTAAAGGAATTAGTTATCCAAACTTTTAACCCAAAATTAGTTTTTCATCATTATATCTCTTTAGCGAAGAAGAAACTGTTTGATGAAAAAAATCAATATAACGCCAAAGGCTTTCTTTATGGCTTGAGGGCACTTTTGTGTGCTAAGTGGATAAAGGAAGATTACACCATACCTCCTGTTGAGTTTTCTGCCTTGCAAAAAAAATATCTTTTTGACGAAAGTTTGAGAAATAGCGTTGCTAAACTACTCGTCGATAAAGAATTAATAAAAGAGCATGATAGCTATACAATACCGATAAATCTTTATAATTTTTCCCTTAGTGAGTACGATAAGTTAAAAGATGCTGATGTTCAAACTCAAAGAGTACTGGATATATCACCATATGATAATGTATTGAAAAAAATTGTGGGCGCTAATAGTTTTTAAATATATAATTTTAAACACCAGCGATGTGGCATAGTTTAGATGATGACTAGGCCCTTACTCTTTAATAATGGGTGTATATAACGCTTATTTAGTTTCATGATGATATTGTATTTAGCTCATGCATGCTTTAGTCTGACGGTTGTGTTATAGCTTTCTAAAAATACCAATAATAATGTGCTAATTATATAATTAAAGTACGGTAACCAGCATGGGACATAGTCAAATTATAGGTGGCGATCTTCTCGATATTGCATTACAGCGTCAACAAAAGTACTTTGCGCAAAACCGTTACCTTGAAGCTAGTGCTCGCAAGCAAAATTTGCGACAGCTATTAAAGCTAGTTGTAGATAATCGCGACTCTATTTGTGCTGCTTTGACGAAGGATTTCGGCTGTCGAGATAAACAAGAGAGCCTTTTGATAGAAGTATTCCCGTGTCAAGAGTTAATTAAACATAGTATTCGTCATCTAAGCGCTTGGATGAAACCTAAACGAAAATCGGTAAGCCTATGGTTCCAGCCTGGCCGTGCTAAAGTCATGTCCCAGCCCCTCGGTACTATTGGTGTGATCACGCCATGGAACTATCCTCTTTTTTTAGCTATTGGGCCTGTTGCCGGTGCTTTATCTGCCGGCAATACGACGATGGTTAAAATGCCAGAACATACCCCTGTATTTAGCCAATTATTTGCAGATCTGGTTAAAGAGTACTTTGACCCTGAGCTACTCACTGTTGTAAACGGTGATGTTGAAGTAGGCAAAGCTTTTACAGCTCTGCCTTTTGATCATTTGCTATTTACTGGTGCTACACAGATCGGCAAACATGTTATGCGAACTGCCAGTGAAAACCTGACTCCTGTTACCCTTGAGCTTGGCGGTAAGTCTCCTGTAATTATTGGCGAGAGCTTTCCATCCGATGCTGCAATAAAAAGTATTATCAATGGTAAGCTTATTAATAGTGGCCAAACCTGTATAGCTCCAGATTATATTCTTCTTCCTCAAAACGAGATAAATACCTTTACTGAACAGGCACGAAAAACAGCACAGCAGTTCTACCCCGATTGGCAGAGCCGAGGTTATACCAGTATTATTAGCGAAAACCATTATCAGCGCTTAAATAATATGCTAGAGGATGCAAAAAGTAAGGGCGCAAAATTAGTTCCTTTATTCGAGGGGGGATCTATCTCCGAAATGAAGAAGATCGTTCCCACTATTATTATTGACGCCACTGATGATATGGCTGTTTTGAAAGAAGAGATATTCGGCCCACTACTGCCTCTTGTTGGGTATGAGAGTTTTGAGAGCGGTATAGAATATATAAATCAACGCCCAAAGCCTCTAGCACTTTATCTGTTTAGCCATAATAAAAAAGAAAAAGATAAAATACTTAAAAATACTTTATCTGGCGGTGTTACTATTAATGACACTATCTTGCACATAGCTCAGGATAATCTTCCTTTTGGTGGCGTTGGAACAAGCGGTATGGGGCACTATCATGGAGAAGCTGGGTTTCGTACCTTTTCGAAAGAAAAATCAATTTTCATACAATCCCGTTTTAATGGAATTCCATTTCTGTACCCACCATATAATAAGGGTATTGCTTCATGGTTATTAAAGTTTATGTTAGGGCCAGGTAAATAAGGCGGTCAGAAAAGTTGAAAACTAACATCAATCGGCGAGACCTTCTTAAATGGATTACCGGTATCGGTGTGACTAGCCTTTTGGGAGTATCGACTTTTCAAATACTGCAAGACAACTCTATATCTGATTTAGAATGGAATCATGAAGATTTTAAGTTTTTGAATGATGAAGATCAAATAACATTACTCGTACTTATTCCCGCTTTTATTTATGGTGAAACATTAAATACGACAAGAATTAAAGAAAAGCAACTAATCAATGTGCTCTTTAATATCGATTTTGCTATTCTGATTCTGCCAGAGCGTACCCAAGATGAACTGCGTCAACTACTTAATATACTCAATAATGGCGTAGGACGTTGGCTATTGGCTGGCGTCTGGAAAAGTTGGAGTGCTGCGTCAGTACAAGACTTAATAGAGTTTCTACAGCTATGGCGCAACAGTCTCATTGAAATTTTGCAGAGCGCTTATCAAGGCCTACATCAAATTATTATTGGTTCGTTTTACGCTGAGCCAGATAGTTGGAAAACAATACACTATCCTGGCCCGCCAGACCTGTCATTATAATGAATATACAGTACCCCAATCACATAAATGTAGCGCAGCTCGATAGCTCAAGGGCTTTTGATTGTGATGTTGTTATCTGTGGTACCGGAGCTGGTGGTGGTGTTGCCGCAGAAATACTCACTCAGGCTGGTTATAAAGTTATAATGCTCGAAGAAGGGCCTTTAAAGCGATCCTCGGATTTTGATATGCAGGAAAAAACGGCGTATGCAACGCTGTACCAAGAAGCTGCAGGTCGTAAAACAAAAGACAAGGCGATTAATATTTTACAGGGAAGAGCTGTAGGAGGTTCTACAACGGTAAACTGGACAAGTAGCTTTAGAACACCTCAAAAAACACTGGAGTATTGGAGTGATAATTTTCATATAAAAGACATTCTTTATGAAAATATGGAGCCTTGGTTTATTCGCATGGAGCAAAGACTAAATATTTCACCTTGGGCATCACCTGCTAATGAAAATAATACAATTTTAGCACGTGGCGCGAAGGCTCTTTCTCTAACACCTAAAGTGATTCCACGAAATGTAAATGGGTGTATAAATTTGGGTTATTGTGGTACTGGTTGTCCAATAAATGCAAAGCAATCTATGTTAGTTTCGACTATTCCTACGGCTTTGGAAAGTGGTGCAACTTTATTGAGCTGCTGTCGTGCCCAAAAAATATTAACTGAAAAAGATAAAGCGATAGGTGTAAAAGCATTTGCTATTAATAAGTATGGTAAATTAAAAAAGGATATTGTAATCACGGTTCATGCAGCCAAAGTTATTGTTGCCGGCGGTGCTATTAATTCACCTGCATTATTGTTACGCTCCAAGCTTCCCGATCCATATAGAACTTTAGGTAAACGCACGTTTCTTCACCCGGTGAGTCTCGTTACCGGGATTATGCCAAAGCCTGTCAATGCATTTTCAGGTGCACCACAGAGTGTTTATGTCGATGATTTATTATGGCGTGACGGTGTTACGGGGAAAGTCGGTTATAAATTAGAAACTGCCCCTATGCACCCTTTACTTGCCTCTACCGTTTTCTTAAATCACGGCAGCCATCACTATGATATCATGCAAAAATTTCCATATATGCAGGCAAGCCTCGCATTACTGAGGGATGGTTTCAACGATGACAGTGTTGGAGGTGAGGTAACCCTAGATAAATATGATTATCCTGTCTTAGATTATCCTATCACTGACTATATATGGGAGGGTATACAGCACTCTTGGTTAACCATGACAGAGTTATTATTTGCAGCAGGTGCGAAACACGTTATACCCTTACATTTAGACTCTAGTATCTATAGTTCTTGGGATAAAGCGCGCCAAGCAATTAAAAAATTGCCCCTTAAAAAGCTTCGCGCTCAAGTTGCCAGTGCTCATGTAATGGGTGGCTGCACAATGGGAGGAGATATCAATAACAGTGTTGTGGACAGTCATGGCCGTTATCACCATGTTAAAAATTTGTTTGTTTTTGACGGTTCCTTATTTCCCACAAGTATTGGTGCTAACCCCCAATTGTCTATCTATGCTCTCATTGCAAAATTAACAAATAACCTTATACAATCGGACTCTCTTAAATAAGACAATAAGATAAGGCAATGTTATTAATCTAATGTGACGATGTATAAAACCACCGTCACAACTTATGTCACTAAATTCTTGTAATAAGATAATCCAATCCACCAACTATGGCGGCTACTTGCGCTAATATACAGTCTTCATCATTAACTTTGGGGCTATCGGGGTACATTTCAGTTGTAGTACAGTATTGACTGTTACTAAAACCGGTACATAAGCCCAGTTTTCTAGTTTGATAGTTAATAACACCTTCTTGGGTAATTGATTCTCCAATAATCTTTCCATTTCTATCGTTAGGCGCAATATGGGTCACTTTTTTAACAGAATCTATTATTGCTTTTTGAAATTCATCAACGGGATTTTCACTATCGCCAACTAAATAGAAACCGTCGGGAATATCCCATATATCTTGTTCGATACCATCTCGTGCAGATAAAGCAGGTCTGAAAACTGTATTATCAGTGTCAGTTGTTTCATGTAAATCAAAATGTGCGAGCAAATCGAATTTGCAATTATGGTTGCTGTTTGTTCCTATTCCCAGTGATGCTGCCATCTTCATTAATTGAGCAGCTTCTTGGGATGGGCTTTCTTTATAAAATGAGCGATTGGGGTCTATTGTGTCGGGATTCCAGCGGTTGATTGTTTCATACCCCCAAGGACTCACACAGGGGGCGCAGACAATATTAAAGTATTGAGAATAGTTAATTGCCTGCGTTTCCATGAAACGTAAAGCTCCATGAACACCACTGGTTTCATAGCCGTGAACACCACCTGTAATGAGTATAGTTGGCTTGCTCTCATGCCAGGAGAGTGTCTTAATAACAAATAGTGGATATTTTTCAACGTCATAAGGCAGAGCGCCGTATGTATTAACGCTTAATATTTCTTTAAGTGACTGTATTCTTGTAATCACTTCGTCATTATAGGAGCGTTGGATAAGTTGTTGAGCCTTCCACTCATTCTTTTCTTTCTGTCCCCACTTTGACGAAGAAGAAGATTTATCTTGTTTGCTGGGCATTTCTTGACCTTGCTATAACATTAGTAACAGTGTCTATTTTGCAAGATTAATCAAAGATTATCAAAGTTTTAGCGTTGTTTTGTGCCCTAGCAGTTAGCATTTATGGGAGGGTTTTATCGGGGAACACCTTGTTTTCTTATCTCTTTAGCAGTAAAGCCGAACTCCTTTTTAAATGATCTGCTAAAGTGTGAGCTATCTTTAAAACCATAATCTAAAGCTATAGCTGTAATACTCATATGATTATTCTTACTGTTTATTAATGCTTCTTTAGTTTTTTGTAAACGGCGTGACATGATAAAACGGTTCACCGTGAGTTCTTCTTCTTCAAATATCTTGTATAAGTAGCGTAAACTTATTCTATGTGCATCAGCAATCACCTGTGGTGTTAGGTTGCAATCATATAAGTTTGTTTCGATATAGCGCTTCAGTTGTAAGAATAGCGAATGCCTAATTGCAGGTGAGAAATTATGAGCATTATCAACAGTGTTATTTAATGCAAGTGAAAACAGCTGTAACATATGGTCGCCGATAGAGGAGGTGAGATTTGTATCCATGTCTCCTATTTGCGATGCAATACTTCTAACATAGTTAGATGCTAAAAAACCAGCCGGTGTTCTAGTGGAAATCAAGCTACCAGAGAATCTTTCGGGGTTAGGAAGATATTTCATGAAGGTGCTCTTGGGAATAATCATAATTAATGCATCGATCTTGTCTTGCACGAATAACAACTGCTCGCGAGATCCATCAAAAAACGAAATGTCTCCTTTATCTGAAGGAAGAGGTCTATGGCCTATGGATTTATTAACACTAAAAGTAAGAGGAATACTGACAATGAATGAATCATAATTCATTCTAGATAATTGTCCTTTGGTGCGAGAAAAAGTTTGCGGTACAGAATGCATTTCCGCAAACGTCATGTCATTTAAAATATTAGTGCGTAAAATTCCTTCAAAGTCGCCCTTGGTATTTCTTTCACAGTTGACAAATATCAACTGTTCACAAACTGTTTCAACCCAATAGTCAAATTTCTCTTTGTTTGCAATCTTCTCAGTTGAAAAAATTAGCGTATTTTTATTATCTAAAACAAAGTCCATATTTTTCTTCTTATTTCTGTGATAGGCAAAATACGCTTCTATAGTGACGGCTAGCGTTAATATCGAAAAGGGTTTTGCGCGACAAAAATGTTAAATTTCGGTATTGAAATTATTTTTGACTACAAAGGTGTCAAAAATAGCTTATTTATCGATTTTTTTGTTAAGAAGTGTAGTGATTTTTGCTAGGGTAATTTAATTGCAAATAGAATTTATAGGAATGTAACTTAGGTTAATACTAAGGTAGGGTTAGAGGAATACAATCGTTGAATCTTAGGGCCTATTTTCGGCCCTAAGTAAAAACCTTATTTAACTTAAGGAATAGCTTGACGGTTAGGGTTATAAGCTCGTTCCCACATTTTTATAAAGTTTTCAGCCGAGTTTTCAATATTAGTAGTGTCTGCACCTAAGTTTTTCATATCATGTAAAAGGCCGGGTAAAAGCCCTATATGAGCTAAGCCTTTATAATTAAATTCTTGTACATAACTCGGTGCGTTATGGTTGGGTTGTCCTTGTGCCTGTATTTGCACATTTCGGTCGTTTGTGGGAGCTGAAGCACAAGCTTGGTCGCCAAAGCGTGGCGGCATTTGTGTGATAAAGCCATTAAAGTCTGAGCCAAAAGCGAGCTTGACTCCAGCATCATCGGCATATTGATAAAATTGCGTGAACGAGCGGCTCGAGCCGTCACAATTATTTTCCACTGGGCTGCCTTTTTGGGGATGTGTATAATCCAACATAGCCTCCTCGCCCGTTCTTAAACCTAACATTCCTCCACTTTGACGAATATAGTGCAGTACTTCGTCAGTTGTCTGATGCTCTTTTAATACCGATCTATCCTCTTCTTTAAGCAAGGAGCCGAGACGAGTGTGTGAGTTAAATAACGGGTAGTAACTATTCTTTTGCGAAGTAATTGAGTGTATTTGTCGTTGTGTTTTTAGAGGTAGGTGGGCAATATCAATTAGCATGTTTAAACGAATCATTTCCTGCAGCAATTTCTCTCCTTCGCTGGTGAGACCAATTGGGTTGTTGACGCCATTACCACCTGATGCGTAATTAATGTCGCGATCAAACCAAGCTTTGATTCTACTATTATACTTAAATGCATCACGATGGTAGGCCGCGCCGGAAAAAATAGAATTTGATTCATGTGCTAATTGAATGTTGCGCACGCCCATATCGTATAAATCGTGCAGTTGTTGTAGCCAGGGGCCATCACTGCGGGGCATAAGGTCGCTCACTTCTACGGCCAGTACGACGGCAAGCTTACCTGCTTCGATTGCTCGTCGAGCTTCCCAGGGGTCACGAACAATCTCGTACCATTGGGTCTTTTCTGCCATTTTTTTTAGTGAGACGATTTGGCGTTTAGCCGCTTCCATATCTGCGGGTGAAAAGCTATTGTTGTGTTTGCCCGAAGCCACCGCTGCTGCCGACAACCATTGATTATTTACCACTGATGCGACAATTAAATTAAGGCCATTATTATGTGCTTGCTTGAGCCACGTCTGGCTCACTTGTTGATGTTTTATGTCATCCCAGCGCGGCCAGTCTCGAAAACTTGGGTAACCATAGATTTCACCATTGTGAGATCCTAAAAAGCTCTCTATATGATGTAGACCGAGTGATGATAAATTAGCGTGATTATGACCATCACAGGCCGGCACACCAATAGATAAAAATGGTGAATCGTGACTGCCCCAATACCATCCTCCAGAGTATGCAAGCGATGCTGCTTGGTGCACATGTAGGTCTGCGAAACCGTCTACAGGCCTGCTATGTACACTACGAATTGGTTGCCAAATTTTGCCTTCACCATTGGGACGTATAAGATTAATTCTGAAACGTGCACTGCCAGTTGGGCTTTTGCCTACCAGTCTCACGGCGAGCTTTTTATCTTTTAGACCCACCAAATGCCGTTGCCAGTGATCATTGATGTTACGTTTTCCGCCTCTAACACTAAATTCCCATAACTTTTCTACATACTTATTTTCATCTATGGTGCATATTACTAAAGTAGTCTTGCCTCCAATGCGTGAGCCCGATACTTTTTGAATGTCTAGCGTTAAGCTGTCGATATCCATCAAAGTAGTCTGTATCAAGCGTTTACTGCTCAAGCTAACAATATTACTGGTTTGATCTGTTACTAAACGCCTTGGGCCTGGAGTTCCTTCACCGTTGTGAAATATCTCCTCATTAGTGATATCAAAAAGATTATATTTTACGTCCAAGTCGCCGCATGAATTAGCGTAAAGGTAGGGTGTATGCATCAAAAAAAAAGATGCTAAAGCTGAAGCAACAAAAGTTTTCATGGCTACTAATCTCGATCGTTCCCTGTTATTGCTTGTCAAGGGGTATTAATATAAGTAAGCAGAGTATATCTCGTATATATGCAACTACTTGACTGTGTATGCATAAGGTATTGTTTGTCTCTGCATAATGTAAAACCGCGCTAGACCTTATTTGTGTCGAAGATTTTAGAATAAAACTTAGTATCAGTATGGTTAAACTCTCCTCTCTTGAGTTTATTGGTAATCCCCGGCCCTAGCTGAGGAATGGTATTTTTTGTGTGTACCTCATTGCCGCACTCAGAACAGCACAACTTAGGCCGGCTCAATTTCCCGCAATCCTTATGCAGATATTCTATTGGAGCACCATCTTCATCTGCTTCCCATTTATCTCCCCACTGTATGATAGTGATAATAACAGGATAAAGATCGAGGCCTTTATCAGTGAGTTTATATTCAAAACGCTGGTGTGATTTGTCGTATAACTCCTTATATATTACCCCAGATTCTACAAGGCGAGTTAAACGATCGGATAAGCGATGTTTAGTGACACCTAAGGACTGTTGTATATCGGAAAAGCGCCTTACTCGCATGAATATCTGGCGTAGAATCAGTAAAGTCCAGCGGTCACCAAAAATTGACATGGATCTAGCGAGAGAGCATGTCTGATTGTTTATATCGTCCCAACGCATAAATAACTACCTAAATATATTCCAGTAACATCTCGAAAAAACTACTCAATTGGAGGGATATGATCTTGACAGGTTCCATTATGGAACGATAAGATATTTTTTCAAGTTTCATAATGAAACCTATGTGGGTTTTGTTTATATCCAGTGCCAACAAGTAAAAAACGTAAGACTATAACAAAGAACTGCCTCTACTAAAGGAGAGCTTATGTCTTGTTCTAATAGTGATATCAAAAAATCAGCATGTATTCTTTGCAGCATTAACTGTGGTCTTGAAATTCAGACCGGAGGTAGAGATGGTCGCGAACTGCTAAAAATAAAAGGTGATTCAGATAACGAATCATCGCAAGGATATTTATGTAACAAAGCTGCACGGTTAAATTACTACCAAATGAGCGATGATCGTATTAATACGCCACTTAGAAGAACAAGTGATGGTAACTATGAAGCTGTTGATTGGGATACGGCTATACGAGAAGTAGCGGCAGGCTTGCAAAAAATAAAACAAAAATATGGTGGCGAGAAAATTTTATTTGTTGGTGGTGGTGGTCAAGGCAACCATTTGGGTGGTTTGTATAGTGATGGACTGCAAAAAGCCTTAGGTATTAAATACCGCACCAATGCTTTAGCACAAGAAAAAACCGGTGAATTTTGGGTTGCGGGAAAAATGTTTGGTGGTGGCCCCCATGGTGATTTTGAAAATGCCGAAGTTTCTGTTTTTATAGGTAAAAATCCTTGGCAGTCACACGGTTTCCCACAAGCTAGGAAAATATTAAAAGAGATATCAAAAGATCCTAGACGCTCAATGGTGGTGTTAGACCCATGCGCTACCGATACGGCTAAACTCGCAGATTTTCACTTGCAGTTGAAGCCTGGCACTGACGCTTGGTGTATTTCTGCATTAATCGCTACCATCATACAAGAAGGCTTAGAAGATAAAGAGTTCATTACCAAACATACTGCTGGTTATGAAAAAATAGAGTCTCACTT